>CAZKOM010000005.1:0-55511 GCA_964554385.1 uncultured Flavobacteriaceae bacterium
GAGATTTTGTTCACACATTTGGCGATGCTCATATATATTCTAATCATTTGGAGCAAGTGAATTTGCAATTGTCTAGGGTGCCAAAGCCTTATCCTACAATGCGTTTGAATGCTGAAATCAAGGATTTGTTTAACTTTACTTTTGAAGATTTCAACCTAGAAAACTATGATCCCTGGCCAGCAATAAAAGCACCGGTTGCGATTTAATTGGTGATAGGATAAATGTGGGTAGTAATTGAAGAAATTCGACTAAAAGTTTAGGGGTAATATCATCTATTCGTGTAACATCCTTCGTGTTAAATCGTCATTTAAATATTTTACAAGTTACTTTATCAATTAGTTAATAGATTTAATGGGTATATTTTATTTTTATTTTGTGTCTAGATTGTTAGATGCGAACAAGTTAAAGTGTTTCTTAATCGTATTATTATCTTCGGTCCCAGGATTCATTTTTTCGCAATCGTTTACCGTTAGTGGGTATATACGAGAAAAAGGCAGTGGGGAAATGTTAGGAGGAGTAAGTGTTGGCTCGGATGCGGAGAAAACCAGTAGTAATAACTATGGATTTTATACTTTTCAAATTACTGCAGGGAAACGCAGTGTAGTTTATTTTCAGGCACCTGGTTTTGTAGTGGATAGTTTGGTGGTGCAAGGGGATAAAGACGTTGCCTATAATGTAGAATTAGCGGTTATTGAGAAGATCGGGTTGGTGGAAATATCGGTTCGAAAAAGTACCAGTGCGGATAAGGCCGAGATGAGTAAAATTGACATTCCGGTTCAGCAGATAAAGGATATTCCTGCATTATTGGGTGAAAAGGATGTGCTGAAGGTTATTCAACTATTGCCAGGTGTGCAAAAAGGGGGTGAGGGACAGAGTGGTATTTATGTTCGAGGGGGTGGACCTGATCAAAATTTGATTATTTTGGATGAAGCAACTGTGTATAATGCCAATCATTTATTTGGATTTTTTTCGTTGTTTAACGGAGATGCATTGCGCAGTGTAGAATTGGTAAAAGGCGGGTTTCCGGCAAGATACGGAGGCAGATTATCCAGTGTGATAGAGATGAACATGAAAGAGGGTAATTTGAATAAATACTCCGGGGAATTTGGAATTGGATTGATAAGTTCTCGTGGGTTAATTGAGGGACCGATTAAGAAAAATAAAAGTTCATTTATGATTTCGGGTAGAAGAACCTATGCCGATATTCTGGCCCAACCTTTAATTATGGCGGCTACGAATGGAAGTAACGCTGGATATTACTTTTACGATTTAAATGCCAAGGCAAATTATATCCTTAGTGATAAAGATAAAATTTACATCTCGGGTTATTTCGGCAGGGATAAGTTCTATTTTGCCGATAAGCAAAATGGTCAATCGCTTAAAACCAATTTTGGTTGGGGCAATCGAACATTAACTACTCGTTGGAATCATCAATTCAATAAGCGAACGTTTGCGAATTTATCGGCCATTTACAGTCATTATGATTTAAATATTGAAGTGAATTTAAAAGAGAGAAATTCTCCAGAATTTTTATTGAAATATCAAAGTATCATCGACGATTATGGACTGAAGTATGATATCGATTGGTCCCCAAACAACAAACATAAGGTTAGGTATGGGTTATCGGCAATAAACCATCAATTTCAACCATCGGCAACCGTTTTGAAATTAGGACCAAATAGTCCGGTTAATAGGAAATCGGAGATTATTCAGACCTACGAGAGTGGTATTTACATGGAGGATCAGATAAAATATGGAAGATGGAATTTGTATCCGGGTATCCGTATTTCACATTATCATGTAGAGGGAAAAAATTGGGTTAAACCAGAAACGCGTTTTTCTGCAGGGTATCAGATTAGAAAAGATTTGGCGATAAAAATGAGTGTTGCTACCATGTGGCAATACATACACTTATTGAGTAATACGGGATTAGGTCTGCCTACGGATTTGTGGATTCCTGCTACACCAAAAGTAGGGCCTATGAAAAGTGAGCAAGTAGCTTTGGGTATTGCTAAAGACTACAACAAAGGGTTTAGTGTTAGTTTGGAGGGGTATTATAAAGTATTATCGGATATAATCACCTACAAGGAGGGGGCCTCGTTTATCCTACAAAATGATTTCTTTGATCCTTCGGTGCCGGTAAACAAAAAAGCTTGGGAAAGTCAGGTTACTTCTGGAAAAGGATGGAGTAAGGGTATGGAGTTGTTTTTGCAAAAGAAGGTAGGTAGACTAAGTGGTTGGGTTGGGTATACGTTGAGTTGGACTGAGTTGCAATTTGACTCTGTTAATGCGGGCAGGAAATATTATGCTAAATACGATAGAAGACACGATGTATCTATTGTTGGTATTTATAAGTTGAGTAAGAATTTAACGATTTCCGCAACGTGGGTATATGGATCAGGAAATGCTATTACCCTGCCGCAGGCAATTGTTCCGGTAAATGGGATGTATCCACAAGCCTACCCTCAGGTATGGGATGTTTGGGGTAGTTCAGGTAATCAAACGTTGGATTATGGTGCTAGAAACTCTTTTCGAATGGAGCCGTACCATCGATTGGATGTTGGATTGCAGTTTAGCAGAGATAAACGCCGAGGTAGAGAAACAGTTGAAGTTAGTTGTTACAATGCATATAATAGGGCCAACCCATTTTTTTATTATGGGGGAAGCAGTCCAGATTTCAATAACAGAGTGCTTAAAAAAGTGACTTTATTCCCTATCATTCCAACTGTAACGTATTCATTTAAATTCAGCAAGTAATATGAAAAGATTAGTGATATTAATAGTGTGTATGGTTGGTGTGGGGTTAATGATTTCTAGTTGTGAAACCGATGCCACGGTGGATCCACCGACATTTGTTCGCAAGCCAGTAGTGGTTAGTTATTTATCGCCCAAAGATTCATTGGTAAAGGTACAAATTACTTATACCGAACCTTATTTTGGACCATACCAACCGCAAACAAAGTTCGAGAAATCAGCTCAGGTAAGTATCCTTGATTTAACAGAAGGCGATTCTGTAGTATTGAAATGGAGAGCGCAAGATAGTATCTATGCCGTTGATACTTTTACGTATAAAATTCAAAATTCTCATCGATACCGATTATTAGTAATTATGCCCGATGGTAAACAAATAAAATCTGTTTGCACCGTTCCACCTGCGATGAAAATATCGGATTGGGTAGTGAATAGTTGGAGTTTTAAAGGCGATACTAATCAGTTTGGAGAGCAAGTGTATCGGTGGAATACCAATTTGGAATACAAGGGTGCTGTAAATGGATTTTATTATCAGCCATTGTTTTCATTTCTTGAAGGAGTTTTTTTCTATGAGGGTAAAACATGGACAGATCCCGGATTTTCACTTCAAAAACAAGGAAACGAGCCGTTGCAGTTTATTGATCGTGGAACAACGTGGTCAATGATGGGTACGGGAGGAACGGGCATGGTTGAAGATCTATACCTGATGGCGTGGGTATTTGATCAGCCGTACCAAGATTATTTCCGCTCTCAGTTTTCTGATGATGGTAATCCATTTGCTGAGCCTACCTTATTGCATTCCAATTTGGAAGGCAATGCGCTGGGGGTTTTTTGCGCGTATGACTTTGAAGAAATGCTGATTCCGTTGAAGTAATTTCTACAAAATTAGCCATGTGGATTCTTTGATTTGCTACGGGAATCTATCAGAGCGATTTTGCAGAAGTTATGTTGGATGCTTTTTTTACTCCTGTAGACGAACGAATTTGGGCTCCTTTTCGCGATCTGAAACAATGTATCGGTGGAAGGATTCATGTGCATGGTAAGTCGTTTCCGAAGTTAAAAAAAGTCAAATTAGCCCTTATAGGGATTGGCGACGACGCGGATGCTGTTAGAAAACAGTTTTACCGGTTGATGTGGCGATTTGGACCATTAGAGATTGCCGATTTGGGCAATTTAGTATTGGCGGAAGAAGAAAAAAATAGGCAGTTTGCGCTTAGCGAAGCTGTGGGTGAATTGCTAGAAATGGGTATTACGGTGTTGGTGTTAGGTGGAAATAATGCCTACACTTACGGACACTATAAAGCATATAGACAATCAAGCGAGGCAGTTGAAATTGTTCAAGTTACTCCGGGTGTTGATTTTGATGAAACAACTGCATTACGCCAAATTTTAGTAGATCAGCCCTCCAATCTATTCAACATTGATTTTTTAGCCACGCAGGGTTATTTTATTTCTGAGGAGACAGCGGCGATGTTGGAGAAGATGTATTTTGAGAACCATCGCTTGGGAGAGGTTAGGGATAGAATTGAAGAAACTGAGCCAATTTTGCGCAGTGCACATTTGCTGCAATTTGACTTAAGTGCAATTCGTTGCAGCGAATTTCCTGGATCTACATTGAGGAGTCCCAATGGACTTTATGCAGAAGAAGCGGTTAGGATTGCTCGATATGCTGGTGTTTCAAACAAATTATCATCTGCCTTTTTTTATGGGATGGACTTAGCAACGGATGATGAAGTTTCGACTTTGTTGTTAGCCCAGATGATATGGTATTTCGTAGACGGTTGGATGAGCAGATATCATGACCATCCGGTAGTGGATTCGTCGGATTTTGTTATCTACAGAAATCGATTGAGTAGTACTGGGCACGAAATAATTTTTTACAAAAGCAGTAAAAGCAATCGCTGGTGGATGTTAATTCCTCATCCATATGAGGCATTAAATTTATTTATTGGGTGTTCGTATCGTGACTATGAGATGGTGTGTGCTGATGAAATGCCAGATCGATGGTGGCGTGCGTACCAACGATTAATGTAATAAAATTTACAACAATCAACACAAATGGGAACAATGATTGTTCTATTTGAGTTCACAAGACGTAAATTTGCAGTAATATTATGAGCGAAGGTTTTCACACTCTCAAGGTAAAAAATGTTGTTAAAGAGACAGCGGATGCAACCACTTTTTATTTCGATATTCCTTCGGATTTGACCGAGGCGTTTTCCTATACTCCAGGACAGTATTTTACTTTTGAGACGGTAATCAATGGTGAAAAAGTGCGTCGTAGTTATTCCTTATGCACCTATGGTGGAGTGGATGCAGACCCTGCAGTAACCATAAAACGTGTTGAAGGTGGAAAAATGAGTAATTTCATGAACGATTCGCTATCGATAGGTTCTGAAATCTTGGTTATGCCCCCAATGGGTAAGTTTACAATGACCCCAGACGCGGCCAGATCTACTCATTATGTTTTGTTTGGTGGGGGTAGCGGAATAACGCCACTAATGGGAATTGCCAAAGCGGTATTGCATCATGAACCCAATAGTAAAGTAACTTTAGTTTATGCCAACAGAAATCCTGAATCGGTTATTTTTAAATCTACTTTGGCCGAAATGGAGAAAACTTGGAGTGGCAGATTCAAAGTGCTTCACAATTATGATTCTGCACCGTTAACCTGGTTTGGTTTAAAAGGTATGTTAAACGCGGATAAGGTTTCAACGATCGTAAAATCAAAAATTGGTGGTCCTTTCGATACATACCAGTATTTTATTTGCGGACCATCGGGTATGATGGATGTGGTAAAATCTGGTTTACAGACTTTGGGTGTTTCTGGCGATCGCGTTCATACCGAATATTTTACGGCGCCAACTTCATCCAGCAATGAATCCAAGCCCAATCAGGAGACGGATTTTGCGGGTACTTCGGAAATTACTTTAACCGTATACGGTAAAACACATACTATTACCTGCGATCAAAATACCACCGTGTTGAACGCGGCGATGAAGCAAGGAATAGATCCACCGTATTCTTGTACTGTAGGGGTGTGTACAACATGCAGAGCCAAGGTGTTGGAAGGTAAATTGCACATGTTGGAGCGCGAAGGTCTAAGTGATTCTGAAATTGCTCAAGGGTATGTGTTAACCTGTCAGGCTGTTCCCCGTACTTCAACTATCACGTTAAAGTACGAGTAATAGCAATCCTCATTTTATTGAGGAAGGGTTGTATAATTTTTAATTTTTTGAAGCAACGATTGGAAATCTTCTGGGAGTTCCGACGTAAACATCATTTTTTCACCTGTTGTAGGATGAATAAATCCAAGTTCCTTAGCATGTAGCGCTTGTCTTGGCATTAAATCAAAGCAATTTTCAATAAATTGTTTGAATTTGGGCAATGCCGAACCCTTTCTGATTTCATGTCCACCGTACAATTCATCGGAAAATAAGGGATGTCCATGTCCGGAAAAATGGGCTCTAATTTGGTGGGTTCGTCCCGTTTCCAATTCGCATTCTACCAAGGTAGTGAAATAGAAGTTTTGCAGTGTTTTATAGTGGGTAATGGCGATTTTACCGTCTTCAGGTTCTTTATAATTTTTGGATTTTCGTCTATCAGATGGATCTCTAGCTAAATAGGAAGTGTAGGTGCCGATTTCGGGTTGCGGTTCGCCCCATACCAAAGCCCAATACCGCCTGTGTATGCTGTGTTCGAAAAACTGCTTGGATAGGTGACTTAAGGCAAATTCTGTTTTTCCAATGACCAACAATCCGGAAGTGTCTTTGTCGATTCGATGCACTAAACCAGGCCGATGAGCTCGATTGGTTTGAGGAAGTTCGCCAAAATGATAAACTAACGCATTCACTAAAGTTCCCGTGTAATTGTTGTATCCTGGATGCACTACCATCCCGGCAGGTTTGTTGATTACCAGTAAATCATTGTCTTCGTAAACGATATTTAGAGGGATATTTTCTGGATATACGGTGGTGTCGCGGGGGGCTTCGGGCATTAATACTCGAACTGTATCGCCCGCTTTTATTTTGTAATTTGATTTGATGACTTTATCGTCTACAACCACGCAACCGGCTTCAATGGCGGCTTGAACTTTGGTTCTAGAGGCATTTGCAACTTTATGCATGAGCCATTTATCGATTCGCATTGGTTCTTGCCCAGGATCTGCGATAAATTGGTAATGTTCAAATAATCCGTCTTCGTTTTCTATAAATTCCTCGTTTTCTGCCTGCATTATGGCAAAACTACGTCCAAAATATTGGGAAAGTAATTTTCCTTTAAGAAAAGCCCGAATTAAGTTGTTGAAAATTCAATTTTCCCTAAAACTAACCCTGCCCAGTGGGCTTGATTTACGATTACCGGCTTGCCAATTTTGTTAAGGACTTGATTGGGTTCCGTTAGAAGGGTATGGGTGTGTCCACCTAAAATTACGTCTACATTACTGGTTGCAGCTGCCAGTTTCAAATCGTCGATTTTGGGGGTGTTGTATTGGTAACCCAAATGGCTAATTACAACCACGGCATTACATCGTTTCTTGTGTTTTAAATAATCGGCCCAGTATTGCACTTTCGCAATAGGGTCTTGGTATTTAATTCCTTCCCGATTTTTTTCAGTCACAAGGTCGGTTAAATCCAATCCAACCCCAATAACACCGACTTTTAATCGGTTCACTGTGTAAATTTCGTAGGGTTTAACGATATCTTCTAAGGGGGTGTTGGTAAGGATATAATTACAATTTAACAGATCAAATTTGGCGTATTTTTTAAATGTATCGGCTAAGTGTTGTATTCCTAAATCGAATTCGTGGTTGCCCAGTGTTGTTGCTTTATAGCCAGCGATATTCATCCATTCGTACTCTACCTTTCCTTGGAAAATATTGAAATAGGGGGTGCCTTGAAAAACGTCGCCGCAATCTAAAAGTAAAGAGTTCTCATCTTTATGGATTTTCAATAGATTGTGAATGTTGATGATTCCACCTTGTCCGGATAATTTATGATTGTTGGGAAAGGACTCTAACCGAGAATGGAAATCATTTGTATGTAATAGGGTGATTGTTTTTTTGGCAATCTTATGATTTTGGTTATCCGCGGCGGCCGCTTTCAGGATATCGGGTAATAGTAAAGCCGAGATTGCTGCTGAGGAGGATGTTTTAAGAAACTTTCTACGACTTGTTTTCATAATTTAATGCCTTGAGTTAGAAGGTTGCATCAATTTTATTCTTGGCTGTGAACGGGGGTTTATTCTTTTAGTTGAATTGTACTCATTTTGGAGTCCTTGAATAAGTGCCTCTCTAACCGTTATACCAGTATTCCAAATAGATTTCGCCTGTTTGCAAATACTGAAACCATCTCCACCTACAAGCATGTAATCGTTGATGGCAACGATGTAGTATTTTCTTGAATCGAATCTGCTGCCATTAATTACTATGTTTTCGGCTTTATTGTTATTAATGGTACACGAGGCATTAGCTAAATAGGCGCCATTTTTTGTAGCTATATGCTGAAAAAGGCTATCGGTTTGTGCCCCGGTGAGTTGGATGATAACCAGAATGTTTTCATAAGGCATGGCTTCGAAAATATCGCCCAATGAAATGTTGCCAGGCGATAGTCCATTTCGGAGGCTTCCGTTGTTAAGTACGGCAAAATCGCAATATTGCTCTATGATGTTTGGGTTTGGTTTCGATTGTAAAGAATTGATTTTGAAGTAATTGTTTCCTAACTCTAGCATGTAATCGGTGGTTAGGTTTCCTAAATTACCGGTGGTATATTGATTGCTAAACAGGGTATCAATGGACACTATGGGTTTAGACATTTTAATGGTTAAACTATCGTGGTAAGGTTGCAGAAAGGATGAAATGTAATTGTTGTTTTTTGCGATAATAGAATCTCGATGAACTATTATGTTCTGGCCACGGTAATATTCAACCGGTTTACTGTTATTGCAGGAAGAAATGAGGAATAGAAATGTAGAAAAAAGAGGAATTTGGAGTCTTTTTTTTATTGGGTCAGTTGGGGTCAGTTTTGATTTTATAACGGAAAAGATGCCCATGAAAAAGATTTCGCAATTTTAAGGTAAAAAATGGTAGGATTCTGGGGCTTTTATTAAGTTTTAATTACCAATGCGTTAAATAAATCGCAAAAGGTATATGATAATGGCATTTTTTTCGGAATTTTGTAGGGAATATGAAGAAGTTTTTATTGATCTGTCTATCGATAGGTGCAGCGTTAAATGCTTGGTCTCAGTGTGATGAATTGTTTATTTCGGAGTACGTGGAAGGATCACGAAATAACAAAGCTTTAGAAATATACAACCCTACTGGATCTACGATTGATTTGAGTAAATATAGAATTACTCGTTGGCAAAATGGTTCAGCTTCTTGGACTGCTCAATATTCCGATTTATTATCAGGTTCATTGGAGCCAAGGGATGTAATTGTATGTGTTTTGGATAGAAGAGATTCTACAAAAACAGGTCAAGACACTCCTGTGGTATTGCCCTTGCGCCTTAAAGCCGATTTGTTTTTGAGTGCCAATTACAATGTTAGTTACTCCATGAGTTTTAACGGAGATGACGCAATGAGTCTGGATAAATATAACCCAGAAACAGATAAGTGGTTGCCTGTAGACATTATAGGTAAAATTGGGGAAAGGCCTTCTCCAGCTTGGAGTAATAAAGCCCCTTACACGGGCACTGGTACCTGGTACACCGTGGATAAGACATTGATAAGAAAAGATTCTGTGGTAACGGGTATAAAGAAAAATCCTTCCATTTTCAACCCCGAAGTTGAATGGGAATTAAATCCTAGGGATATGTTTGATTCTTTAGGTTTTCACTACTGCTTATGTGGTTGGCCTGCGAGCACCCAAGAAATTAAACCTATTGAGATTTCATTGTTTCCCAATCCAGCCCAAGAAAAGACAACTGCTTTTTTAGGGTTTAACTTAGCAAGTATTCGAATTATTGATATGAAAGGCATGGAAGTGAATATCGAATCCTCATTAAATGCCAATGGCCAAAGTGACTATATAATTTGGGAGGCCAATACATCCGCATTAAGTAATGGTATTTATTGGGTGCAATTTTCAGGGACGAAGGGTGAATTCGCCACAGCCCGTTTAATGAAGTAATGATTGTTTATATGCCAAGTTTGGTACAACGATTTTTGGTTACGGTTGCCTTTTTGGCAACCGTACCTGTTTTTTCTCAGGTGGTTGTTAAAGGTCAAGTAATGGATGATATCAGTGGGGAACTGTTAGCCAATGCTGTTGTTGCAACTAGAAACCAAACCACACTAACCGGAAAGGACGGGGCTTTTGTAATGCAGTTGCCGATGGGTGAGTATAAGATTGTTTGCTCATTAGACGGTTATTCTTCCGATAGTATCTTGATTCAAGCAGATCGTAATTTGATTACGGGTGTGGTGTTTAAATTAAATAATCAAAGTGCATCTATGCAGGCTATTCAAATCACTGCAAGCGTTGCAAAGGATAGGAAAACGCCAATTGCATACTCAAATCTAATGGGTAAAGATTTACAAGAACGATTGGGTAGTGCGGATTTGCCAACCATGCTAAATCAAATCCCTGGTGTTTACTCTACCCAACAAGGAGGGGGCGCAGGTGATGCGAGAATTAATATAAGGGGGTTTAATCAACGGAACATCGCGGTTATGATCGATGGTATTCCTGTTAATGACATGGAAAATGGTTGGGTCTATTGGAGTAACTGGTTTGGTTTGGGTGGAGTAACATCTATGACTCAAGTTCAACGCGGCTTGGGGTCTAGTAGAATTGCTAATCCTGCTGTTGGTGGTTCCATGAATATTATTACACGGGGGATAGGAAACCAAGAGCGAATTGAAGGTAGTATTGAAATTGGAGATTCTCGATATGAGCAATATTCATTCAACTATACTAGTGGTAAACTTCCTGGAGATTGGGGTTTTACCATGAGTGGAACAAGGAGAACCAGCAGCGGATATGTAGATTATTTGTATGACAATATGTTCGCATATTTTTTCAAACTAGAAAAACAGTTTGGTAAAAAGCACACATTGAGTTTTGCTGGTATGGGAGCTCCCCAAAGTCATGGTCAACGTACATTTAGGGCTCGTTTGAGTTTGTATGATGAAAATTTAGCCAGAGAATTAGGAATGGATACCACACTTCCTCGGATGTCTAAAAACATGGGAAGAAAATACAATCAGCATTGGGGTACCATTCAAGAATTTGATACATTACAACGAAGAGATTTGCAATCTGGGACAGTTACGTCCGTAGACACTGTTTGGGGAAGAGGATATGTTCAAAATGAGCGGGAAAATATGTTTCATAAACCGCAATTTTATTTGAAACACGATTGGAAAAAAAGCAATAAGCTATTTATTACTTCTTCAATTTATGCGTCATATGGCAGAGGGGGAGGATCCCAAGCAGCTAGTGGGAAAATAGCTCAAATACCTCAAAATTATGGCAATTACAATTTTCAAGCCGCGTACGAATTAAATAAGTTTGGAGATGGATTTTATGATCCAATCGACCCGAAATATTCGGATTCTGAGCGAAAATCAGCGGCAATTATCCAACGCGGTGTAAACAACCACAATTGGTATGGATTATTAAGTACTGCTCAGTACAAATTGAATACAAATTGGAATTTAACCGGTGGGATTGATGCGAGAATGTATTACGGAAAACATTGGCGTGAAGTTTATAATTTATTGGGAGGGGATTACTTTATTCCTCAGACCAGTGATTTAAATCCCAATTATTCCAAAAATCACATGTACAGAAAAGGCGATAAATTCTATTATCATAACGATGGTCTCGTAAATTGGTATGGTACTTTTGGAGAAGCGGAATATAGTAAAGGCAGGACTTCGGCTTTTTTTAATGTAAGTGCATCAAGAAGCAACTATAAACGGATCGATTATTTCAAATTAGACTCCAATAAGAACCCTCAACACACAGATTGGGTGCGGTTGAATGGATTAACGTTAAAGTCGGGCTTAAATCATAACATCAGCAGAAAAATCAATTTGTTTTCTAATGTTGGTTATTTAAATCGACCTGCAAGATTCAATAATATCTTTGATAATTCGAACAAACGTGTTCGCGGAGTTGAAAATGAATTAGTATATGCTTTGGAAGGTGGAGCTGGTTACAAATCAAAGAGAGTTGCGGTAACATTAAATGGGTATTACACGATGTGGAAAAACAAACCGGTTGACTTTTTATCTAGATTTACTGACTTGGATGGTAATGAATATACGTTCAATATCAATGGATTATCGGCATTGCATAAGGGAATTGAATTGCAGTATACCTTGAAACCTGGCGATGGAATTAGCATAGAAGGTGGTGTTGCCATGGGAGATTGGGTATGGCAATCGGGCAGCAAAGCAATAGTTAGGAACGATGCGGGTGATTCTATTGGTGCTGTTAATTTTAATGCCAATGGTGTACACGTGGGCGATGCTGCCCAAAATCAGGTTACTGTACTGTTACGATATGAGCCAACGTATTTGAAAGGCGCTTATTTTACTTGGCAGTATATTCGATTTGGTAAGCATTTTGCTGATTTCGATCCAACGGTCTTAGTAGGTTCTTATGCGGGAAAGGAATCATTTAGATTGCCTGATTATTGGGTTATGAATTTGAGTGCGGGTTATAAATTTTCTTTTAAAAATGGTACTCGTATGCAGATTTATGGAATGGTGAATAATGTAACGGATAACTTGTACATCTCCGATGCTCAACATAGAAGTTTGAGTTATAACCTAAACGTTACCTCGGCTGAGGCAGAAGCTAATGCGCGTTACACATTTGACCCAAAAAATTTAGAGGTATTTGTTGCACCTGGGCTTAGATATACAACGGGAATAAGAATAACACTTTAAAACAATCAACTATGAAATTGAGAAATATTTTTTTACTTTTTGTAAGCATTCTGGCTTCGGGAGTGAGTTTAGCACAGGCAACCTTGCCTGCATTTTGGAATTGTAATGATCCAGCTGCAGCTCCAACGGGTTGGACATTGAGTCAAGGTAGTACGGGGAATTTTGTTTACACTTCTACAGCATTGGTGAAAAGTGCACCGGCATCGGTGCGGTTGGATAATACAGGGGAGTTTATGCAGGTGAACTTCACGGGTACTGCTGATACGGTATTTTATTTCATTACGGGAACGGCTGCCAGTGGAGCTACAGCTTGGGTGGGAACTTTTGTAATACAAGAAAGCGCCAATGGTACGGATTGGACGGATGTTTCCACGTATAAGGATGACTTAGGCTTAACATTAAAAGAACGTTTTTCTCTTTTAAGCACTACTTCTAAATATGTTCGATTTTTCTTTAAATCCAAGAGTTCGGGATATAACATTGCAATAGATGATATAACGGTAAGCGATGGTATAGGGGGTGCAAAACCCGAGTTAGTGGTTGAGTATTCTGGAAATAATTTGGCATCCGGAAAAGAAATTAGAGTTGGCGGTGCTGATATAGTTGATCTTACAATTAAGAATAATAGTTCTGCTGGCGATTTAATTATCACTGATTTAAAAAAATCAGGAATAAATGCGGCTGATTTTACAACATCTCAATCGTTTCCATTCACGGTAAAAGCGGGTGAAACGGCAACCTTGAGTATTGATGTAAACAAGAATGTGACCAGCGGTTCGTTGAAAGCCATGCTTGATATATATAGCAATGACAGTAATAATTTGCCATTTTCTGTAAACGTATTTGCGATTAGAGGTGGATCTGCATCTGAGCCAACTTCGCCTTCAAGTTCTGTTTCAGTAAAAACAAATTTAGCTTGGAGAAGTATTGTGACACTTTCGGGTGGTTCAGAGTTAGTGGATGGGTATTTGATATTATTGGGTAAGGGCTCGGATGTTTCTGGCACACCCCAGGACGGTATCGAATATGAGCGCGGTGGTTATATTGGTAGTGATCGTGTTTTACATGTAGGTGCAGCAGGTGAGGTGACATTTGATAATATTGTAGCAAATACACAGTATTATATCAAGGTGTTCAGCTACAATGGTTATGGTAGTTTTACTAATTATTACACTGGTTCAGCAACTGCAATAAATTATACTACTCCCGGTTTGAATCCAGGTGCTTATTATGGTGCATTAACTGCATCGGACACGCAATTGATTGATAAACTAAGAGGTATTGTACGTCCCCATTTCCAAGTGTATTATTCTAATTTTGGTAGTACAATCGCTTCGAATTTCGAAGCTAGAGATACAACCGGTGGTAAAAAAGTAATTAACTGCTTCTACAGTGGGTTCCCATATATTTTTACTCCTCCTTTCTTTTTCAATACGGCAGATCCCGATTATTTAAGTAGAGAACACTCATATCCTTACAGTTGGATGCCTGAAAGTAGCCAGGATAGTGCGAATTATAGCGACTTACATATTTTATATTTAGTTCACCAAAATAAAGTAAATGCCAGTAGGAGTAATTATCCATACAATAATTTGAAATCGGTAACGGTTAATTTTTATGGTGGTAAATTTGGATTAGATTCTGCAGGGGAATTTGCCTACGAACCTAGGGATTTTGCGAAAGGAGCTGTTGCTCGATCACAGTTTTACATCTGTGCTACATATAATCGTCCTGGAAAAACATTTACAATTCCAACATCCAATGAATTTTTGGGCATGAACCAAGATCAAACCGTGTTGAAACGTTGGAATCAGCAATTTCCTCCAAGTAATTGGGAAATAGCACGCCATGAATATATCGCTGGAGTTCAAAAAAATAGAAACCCGTTTGTGGACAATCCGGATTGGGCATGTTTTGTTGATTTCAGTAAAATGAAGTATGTTGCCGGCGGTAATTGTTCTGCGAATAACAATAATTCTGTAAGAGAGAAAAAAAATATTGTGAGTGTTACTTCGTTCCCTGTTCCTGCTAAAGAGCAGATTTCCATTGATTTATCTGCTTTTAATTCTGAAAATGTGAGCATTACGTTAACTGATTTTTATGAAAGGACTGTGGTAAGCTTGAATAGTCAGGATAAACTTGTAACTATCCCAACAAGCACATTGTCTTCGGGAACTTATTTGCTTTTGGTTGAGGGTAAAACGAAACACGCTGCACAGGCAGTTGTTATTGCTAAATAATGGATTTTCAGTCCCAAGAAATTAAGGATTTAATTCGTCGCTGCCTAGAAGAGGATTTGGGTAGCGGCGATGTTTCTAGTATATCGTCTATTGAATCTGGAACCCAAGGTTTCAGCAAGTTGCTGTTAAAGGAAGACGGGGTAGTAGCTGGATTGCAGTTGGCGGAAGTGATTTTGAAGGAAATCGATTCAACTATCCAATGGCAGTCTTTAGCAAAAGATGGTACGTTTTATCCTTCTGGCACCGTGTTAGCCGAGGTATCCGGCAATGTACACGCGTTGTTGGCTGGTGAGCGTTTACTATTGAATTTTATGCAACGTTTATCCGGTATTGCAACCCAGACTAGAGCAGTTGTGACATTGTTAGCGGGCACAGGGACTACTGTATTGGATACTAGGAAAACCACCCCTGGACTGCGTCTTTTGGAAAAATGGGCAGTAACGATGGGTGGGGGGCAAAACCATAGAATCGGCTTGTATGATATGGTAATGTTAAAAGATAATCACAATGATTCTGCTGGTGGAATTACGGCTGCAGTAAAACGTACACAAGCCTATTTAAAAAGCAAGGGACTTGATTTGGATATTGAGGTGGAAACCCGAAATATGGACGAAGTAAAGGAAGTGTTATCGTTGTCTGGGATTCGCCGGATTATGTTGGATAATTTCAGTCCAGAACATTGTAAGGAGGCTGTTGCGTTGATTGATGGAAGATTGGAAACGGAGGCATCGGGTGGTATTACATCGGAAAGTATCTTAAGTTACGCTCAGAGCGGGGTGAATTTTATATCTTTGGGAAGTTTAACTCACAGTGTTAAAAGTCTTGATATAAGTTTTAAAACCAAAGTTCTATGAAAATGAATAAGTTAATCCTAGGATTGGCAACTATTTTTAGTTTGGCCTTGATCAGTTGTGGTGCAAAACCTTCTATGGAGGGTAATAACGGAACAGAATCTACTTCTGCAAATACAGAACAGAAAAGTGCGGATCAAACAGCGCCGGTTAAGGATGCTAGTTTAAATCCTCGAAGCACGAATTCTGGTTCTAGCACAGAGTTGGTATGGTATGGTTTTGAGGAGGGAATGGAGAAAGCTAAGAAAGAAAAGAAAGTGTTATTGGTAGATGCATATACCGATTGGTGTGGTTGGTGTAAGGTAATGGATAGAGAAACCTATAAGAATGCTGAAGTAATTGCAAAGTTGAATAAAGATTTTGTTGCGGTAAAGTTTAATCCTGAATTAGATAAGCGTTACAATGTGGATGGTACTACGCAAACAGGTGAAGGCTTGTTGATGTGGTTAGCACAAGGTAATCCTGGTGGATATCCAACGAGTTATTTCGTATTTAATCCCTCGAAGAATTATAATCGTGCAGCGCAGCCTGGGTATTTGGCACCGGCTGATTTTATTAAGTTATTAGATTTAGTGTTGACAAAACGAGGCTCGTAATTGGAACATGGGCAGGAGGAGTAAGGTAAAATTTAAGGTTTTCGAATCAGTTAGATTGGAATCCGCAGTTGCAGAGGGTAATTGTATAGCTCGGGTAGATGGTCAAGCCCTATTTGTAAAATACGGTGCCCCTGGTGATTTAGTGGATGTCCAGGTTTTTCAAAAAAAGAAAAACTACATGGAGGGCAGGATTCTGCGTTTTCATGAGAAATCGGCACTTCGAACGAATCCAGTTTGTAAGCACTTTACTGTTTGCGGCGGCTGTAAATGGCAACATTTACCCTATCAAGAGCAATTGAAATTTAAACAACAACAAGTTATTGATTCCCTAGAGAGAATCGGGAAAGTGAAAGACTTTGAAGTCTTGCCAATTTTAGGGAGTTCTCAAGAATATGCATACCGGAATAAGTTGGATTTGAGTTTCTCAGATAGGGCTTGGTTAGTGGATGTCCCTCAGGAGGGTGTGGAGCGTCCGAAGGCATTGGGATTCCATGTTCCGGGTAGATTTGACCGGGTATTGGATGTGGAATATTGCCATCTGATGCCGGAAAAGGTTAACCATATTCAACGGGGTATTCGACAGTATTGCTTAGATAACAATATTTCTTTTTTCGATCCAGTTTCTCAGGAAGGACAGATGCGTAATCTGTTGGTTCGATGCAATAGGGATGGAGAGTGGATGGTTTTGCTTTCTTTTAAGGAGGATAAACCGGAAGAGATTAATGGTTTAATGCAGTACATTCAATCGAGTTTTGAAGGGATTGTTTCGCTTTTATATGTAGTAAATGGAAAGCGAAACGACACATTGCAGGATTTGGAAGTGGTGTGCTTTGCTGGGAATCCCTATTTGACTGAGCGATTAGGTAATAGAACTTATAAAATTAGGCCTCAGAGTTTCTTTCAAACCAATACATTGCAGGCGGAGAATTTGTATAATATAACGAAGGACTTCGCCGGTTTAAACGGTAATGAGAAGGTATATGATTTGTACACGGGTACTGGTAGTATTGCACTATATGTAGCGGATAGAGCTAAAGAGGTTGTAGGAGTTGAGTATGTTGAGGAAGCGATAGCCGATGCTAAAGAGAATATGGTGTTGAATGGTGTGGAGAATTGCAAATTTTTTGCGGGCGATATGAAAGATATACTCACCGCTGATTTTATCGCAGAGCATGGTAAACCCGATGTTGTGATTACAGATCCACCGAGAGACGGCATGCATCCGAGTGTAATCGCCCGATTATTGGAGGCAGAACCCCAGAAAATAGTTTATGTTTCTTGTAATCCTGCTACTCAAGCGAGAGATGCACAATTGTTGGATGAGAAATACAGGCTAGTGAAAATTCAACCTGTAGATATGTTTCCACATACCCATCATGTTGAAAATGTGGGATTGTGGGTGTTGAAAGGCGAGTAGATACTGATTTTTTTAATTCCTTAACTGTTGCTCATTTAGTTTCATTATCGAAAATGAGCAACAGTTAAATATGCATTAAGCGAAGCAAGCAGCAACGATATCGGCTTGCTCTTTATCGTAAATCTTTTTGTAACCTGTTGCTGGTGATGGACTACTCTTTCTACCGATGTAACGCAAACTTACCGGGAAATCATATCGCGCTAAATGCAACCAAGTTCCTTGATTTTTAGGTTCTTCTTGTGCCCAGCAGAATTCTGCACCCTCGTATTGTTTGAATATCTCGGCTAATTTCCATTCTGGTAATGGATATAATTGCTCAATTCGAACAATGGCAACATCACTATAATTTCCGGTCTCTTTACCCGCTAGACTATCGTAATATCTTTTTCCTGTACAGAATACTACTCTACGAACCTTTTTGCCAACGTTTTGGTCATTAATAACTTCTTGGAAACCGCCATCGGCCAATTCGCTTAAATTACTTACGCATTTAGGATGTCTCAACAAACTTTTAGGGCTCATAATTACCATGGGAACCTGGAAGTTTCGCTTTAATTGACGTCTAAATGCATGGAATAGGTTGGCAGGGGTGGTGCAATTCATTACTTGCATGTTTGATCCTGCACAGAGCTGTAAATATCGTTCTAGGCGTGCAGAGGAGTGTTCAGGACCTTGACCTTCTTGGCCGTGTGGCAACAACATAGTTAGACCCGAGAATTTACCCCATTTAGATTCAGCACTGGCAATAAATTGGTCGATAATGATTTGCGCTCCATTGGAAAAATCCCCAAATTGGGCTTCCCAAATGGTAAGACCTTGAGGCATACAAGTGCTATAACCGTATTCATATCCTAGGGCCGCGTATTCACTTAATAAAGAGTTATAAATGGACAACTTAGCTTGACTAGTTGAAAGATTATTTAGGGGAATATATTCGGCTTCAGAATCTTCTTTTTTTATCACCGCATGGCGATGAGAAAAGGTACCTCGTTCCACATCTTGACCCACCAATCGAACTGGGTGGTTTTCGTTCAACAAGGAAGCATAGGCCAGTAACTCACCCATAGCCCAATCGATGGTTTCGGTATCCATCATTTTGGCTCTATCGGCAAATAAGTTTTGTACTTTTTTAATTGGCAAATTATTCTCTGGAATCTCACTTATTTTTTTGCCTAATTCCTTCAAAATATTAATTGGAATACCTGTGTTTACGATGGTTTGGAAGTCTTTAGCATCGGCATGTCTAAACCCTTCCCAAGTATTTTTAATGGTAGGTTTTTCAGGTTTGAAATCGCCTTTTGCTTCTTCAAATCGCTCTTGAAGCATTGATTTGAACTCCACTTCCATTTCTTTGGCTAATTCCGCATCGATTTCCCCTCTTTCCAATAACTTGGCTTTATAAACCTCTCTTGGATTGGGGTGTTTATCGATCAGTTTGTACATTGCCGGTTGCGTGAATCGGGGTTCGTCTCCTTCGTTATGTCCGTATTTTCTGTAACCCAATAAATCGATGAATATATCTTGGTTAAATTCTAATCTATAGGCCATAGCCAATTTGACGGCGTGTACTACGGCTTCAACATCGTCTGCGTTTACGTGTAATACTGGACATAATGTTACTTTGGCAACATCGGTGCAATAGGTAGAGGTTCTAGCGTCTAAGTAGTTGGTAGTAAATCCAATTTGGTTATTGGTAACAACGTGAATGGTTCCACCCACGTAATATCCTTCCAAACCACTCATTTGCACTACTTCATACATGATACCTTGACCGGCGATAGCTGCGTCTCCATGAATTAGAATGGGGCAAATCTTGGTAACGTCGTTATTGTATTTTTGATCCAGTTTAGCTCGCGCTAACCCTTTCACTACGGGATTTACCGCTTCCAAATGCGATGGATTGTCGGCAAGTCGTAAGTGTACGGTTTTACCCGATGCGGTTTTTACATCGGTACTGTATCCTAAATGGTATTTTACGTCGCCTTCAAAATCTTCAAAACCTTCTTCGGTTTCGTTCTGGAATACTTTTCCCTCAAATTCGGCAAAAATTTGAGAGTAAGTTTTGTTGAAAATGTTTGCTAAAACGTTTAAACGTCCACGATGAGCCATGCCCATAACAAATTCCTCCACTCCTAGACCTGCACCATATTGAACCACGGCGTCTAGTGCGGGAATCAAGCATTCCAAACCTTCCAAAGAGAAACGCTTTTGTCCGATATATTTGGTATGGATAAAGTTTTCAAATACGGTTGCCTGATTTAGTTTTTTTAGGAAATGTCTTTTTTCGTCGGTGGTTAGGTTAGGGATATTTTTCGTTTGTTCAAACCGAGATTGCAACCATTCTCTGCGCTTGGGATCACGGATGTAGGTGAATTCGCAACCAATGGATTGACAATACGTCTGTTCAAGCAGGGATATTATGTCTTTTAATTTGGCTGAGCCTAAACCCAATTCGTGGCCAGCGTTGAATGTTTTTTCTAGGTCTTTTTCGGTTAATCCGAAATTTTCGATAGCTAATGTTGGATGGTACTGTCTTCTTTGTCTGAGGGGGTTGGTTTTGGAAAATAAATGACCTCGTTGACGGTAACCATTGATTAGGTTTAAGACATTAATTTCTTTTAGAGCATCTTCAGATATTGCTGCTCCTGATTCAAATTTTTGTGCTCCAAGATCAAATCCTTCAAAAAATTTCCGCCATCCAAAATCAACACTTTCCACATTGGTTTGATATTGTTGGTACAGGTTGTCTATTGCAGAGGGGTCTGCGTTGTGCAAGAAGGAAACGTCTGGATTACTCATATTATTGGTGTAATAAACCTAAATTACACCGCAAATTTACCTAAATCCAACGAGTAAAACTATGGAAAATTAGATTTACTTGCTTGATCGAACAGCTAGGTTTGTTGCTTCTTCAAATTTGGGTTTACGATAGAAAATTGAGCCAAGCCCAAAATACTATACAACCAAAAAGAAAAGCATCAAATCGATCTAAGGCTCCACCATGCCCAGGAATAAATTTACCACTATCCTTGATATTATTAACCCGTTTTAAAGCACTTTCGAATAGATCACCTGCCGTACCAAAAACGGAGAAAGCTGCCCCTAATGTTAAAGCCGAAATGGGTGATCCCAAATCCCAATAATAGAATAAAATGGCGGAAGTAGCGGCAGTTAGTATCGTTCCACCTAAAAATCCTTCCCAAGTTTTTTTGGGAGAAAGTAGAGCGTGTAAGGGATGCTTTCCGATTGCTTTACCGGTTAGATAAGCGAACGTATCCGAACTCCAAATTAAAATAAAAACCAACAAAGGGAATTGCCATTGATAATTCGGCAGGTGGCCGGTTAATTCCGAATGTTTAACCATTGATTCCCAAGGCCAACCTAGGTGAGATTGCCAATTCCAATAGTTTAAATTTTCGGGAGGAGTTAGATTTCCCATCTGCGGAAGGAATAGAAATAACAGTATCGGCAAACTGAGGTACAGCGACCCTGCCAATATCACGGACATTTCTTTAATTGCGTTAGTTGCAGCGGTAAATAACAAAATGGTTGTTAACAGCAGAAAAAGAATTGCCGTTACACTGTAAATAGTGGTTGTAGGTAAAAACTCCGTTCCGGCAAAACTGGCTCCAAAAAAAAATAAATTTATTATGGAGATACCCCAAGATGCGGTAGGGCTAAGTTGCTGAATACTAGCGAATTCTTTCCAACATGCGAAGAGAATTACCATCGCTATGCACAGTAATGCTGCTGGGCCGGATAAGATGCCTACAATAACGATTCCTGCATACAAAGTGCCGAAAATTGCTCGTTCTTGAAAATTGTTTAGTGGCATAGTTATAGTACGGTAGAATTATTGGGTGAATACAAACGCTTCAAAGACAAAATAAGCAGGCCGATAGCACCAAGAAACAAACAAATTCCCAACGCCGAGTTCCCATTAAACCATTCGTTTGTATCGATGTAAATTCCCGTTTTATTGAAGTGATTTAATGTGTAGAAGTGAAGGCAAATCGCGGTTCCGTTGAATAAAAAATGTATCCATGTTGACATCCAAAGGGATTGGGTATTCATTCTAATGGATCCAAGAATTAAACCGGCAACAAAGATTCCGAAAAACTCAAATGGCGAGAAATGTATTAATGAAAATACAAGGGCTTGGAATATTCCCACACTTAATGATTTAATAAAGTGATTGCTTGCAAACTTGGTGATTAAACCACGAAATACATATTCTTCCAATAAAGCGGGCATCCCCGCAAGAATTATCAAACAAACGCCTAATTCCCCAAATGTTTCCATATCGAGTGTTGCTTCAATAATTTGCTGACGGTTAGCGTTTAATCCTTGAAACATTTGCAAAATTTGCAACGGAAACAATCGATTAAAAACCCATTCCGAGCCTTGATTGATTAGCGCTACTATTGGTGTGAGGGAGGCGGCAATTAAAACTCCAAGACCTAGTTGGGATTTGTTTGTTGTTTGTCTGAAATTGCCAACGCCGTTGATATTCCAACCAACAAGGTAGGTGACAATTAATGCGGGTATTCCCAATGAAATTACACTTTGAAATAAATTAACCCAGCGTAAAAAATTAATGTTAACTGCGGAATGACCGGGTGTTGATATCATTCGTTTAATTAATTCGGTATCGTCTATTCCAAATCCAATTTTACCAATGAGCACCGCAACCATAGCGGCGATGTAACTAAAAAACAAAGTAAATAGCAGTAGGATGCTTATACCCAAACTGCGCTGAATGGGTTTTGAGTATTGCGATCCGTGGTTGCTTAGTTGAGGAAATAACGAAAATCCTGCGGGCATGGCTTAAATTTGCAAATTCTTGGTAAGATTTTAATGTCTTATCGACGCAAAGATGGTGAAAATTGGCGACATATCGTTGGGGGAATTTCCTCTGTTACTTGCTCCCATGGAAGACGTGAGCGACCCTCCCTTTCGATATGTATGTAAACAGCATGGTGCTGATTTAATGTATACCGAATTTATTAGCAGTGAGGGGTTGATTCGCGATGCGATTAAGAGTAGGCAGAAGCTAGATATTTTTGATTATGAAAGACCTATCGGTATTCAAATTTTTGGTGGCGATGAAGAAGCAATGGCTATGGCTGCAAAAATTGTGGATGCAACCCAGCCAGACTTGTTGGATATAAATTATGGTTGTCCTGTGCAAAAGGTAGTATGTAAGGGTGCGGGTGCTGGAGTACTTAAGGATATTGATTTGATGGTGCGATTAACCAAGGCGGTGGTTAATGCTACGAGTTTGCCTGTTACGGTTAAAACTAGGTTGGGATGGGATGATAGTAGTAAAAATATAGAAGAAGTTGCAGAGCGTTTACAGGATGTAGGTATAAAAGCACTTACCATCCATGGTAGAACGAGAGTACAATTATATAAAGGAGAAGCGGATTGGCGTTTAATTGCGAAAGTAAAAGAGAACCCTCGAATTCAGATTCCTATTTTTGGCAATGGCGATATTGATTCTCCCCAAAAAGCCCTGGAATACAGAAATAGGTATGGGGTGGATGGTATTATGATCGGAAGGGCGGCCATTGGGTATCCATGGATTTTTCGTGAGATAAAACATTTTTTTGCAACGGGTCAGGAGTTGTTAGGGCCTACTTTGGATGAAAGAATAGAAGCATGTTTAACTCATTTTGAAAAAAGTGTGGAGTGGAAAGGTGAAAAATTAGGGGTGCTGGAAATGCGGAGACATTATTCAAATTATTTTAAAGGGCTGCCAAATTTCAAAGAGCTCAGAATGAAGTTGGTGAATGCCGAAGATGCCAATAGGGTACGTTCATTGATGGCAGAAATTGCCGATGTTTACATCGGATTATAGCGTGTTACGATCTTCGGTTTAGGCTTGGTTTAGTTATTGAGCCATGATGGTTTAGAATCACCAAATTCTAAAAACTGCATTTAAACTTTGTTGAAGATTATAGGACCTTTTCGTTGTAAATGTTGAAAATCGTAACTTTGCACCATAAATAAATTAATCCCTTATCCATGTTATTGCGAAACATTGTGAATCGGGAGGAGTTGCGGAAACGCATGGAGGCCGATGAAAGGCCTTACACTACTATCTCCTTCTATCGTTATTTTTCTGTTGAAGAGCCAATGGTATTTCGAAATGAGTTATTTGTAAAGATGACTCAATTGGAGGTTGTTGGTAGGATATATATCGCCGAGGAAGGTATTAATGCCCAAATCGCTTTGCCGAGTATGCATTTTGAAGCCTTTAAAACAATGTTGTACTCCTATCCTTGTTTTGAAGGTTTGCGATTAAACATTGCCATCGAGGAACGACAGAAATCGTTTATTAAATTGGATTTTAAGGTCAGAGAAAAAATTGTTGCCGATGGAATTGAGGATCCAACATTTTCGATGGAAAATCGTGGTAAATATCTCCAAGCTAGAGAATGGAATACCATGATGGAAAAGGAAGGTACGGTGGTAATTGATATGAGAAATCACTATGAAAGTGAAGTTGGAAGATTTGAGGGGGCGAGCTGTCCGGATACAGATACTTTTCGAGAGGAGTTGGCAAGAATTAATGAATTGTATGCAGAAGAAAAGGATAAGACCATATTAATGTACTGTACAGGGGGAATACGCTGTGAAAAGGCGAGTGCGTGGATGAAGCATTTGGGATTCTCCGAAGTGTACCATTTAGAGGGTGGGATTATTAATTATGTGAATCAAGTGAAGTCGGAGGGTATAGACAATAAGTTTAAAGGAGTAAATTTTGTATTTGATCAGCGGTTGGCTGAGCGTGTAAGTGAAGATGTGATTGCTGCATGTCATCAATGCGGAGAACCTGCAGACACTCATATAAATTGTGCAAATACGGGTTGTCATTTGTTGTTCATTCAATGTGATGCATGCGCTGAGAAATACCAGAAGTGTTGCAGTGAATCTTGCAGAGAAGTAATTCAATTGCCCGAGGAAGTACAAAGATCTATGAGAAAAGGTAAGCCAGCCGGTAGGATTTTTAGTAAAGGCAGGTTTCCGAAGATGGGGTAATTTTTTAATGATTGTAAAATATATTAGTCGATTGGTCGTTTATGTGTATTGAAATTATTAGCCTAGGTTCAAATAGTAATGTATAGAATTCAAGGTTAGTTTATATTCGCGCAGATTTGAATTTACAATACACAGAGGAAGAATGACGGAAAACAAGGATGTATCGATGGCCAGCGGTGTGCGTTGGTTCTTTTTACTTATAGCTATAATTTTTACCAATTCGGTTTCGGCACAATTTGGGTTTGAACCTCCCAGTGGGGGCAGTGGAGATTCTGCGGCTGCCGAATCAGGAGGTGGCATGGGTGGATTTGGAGGTTTTGGAGGAGGTGAGCCAACTGAATCCGAGGCAGTGGTTAAGAAGGCGCCATACAAGCGATTTATTCCGCCGTATGACACTATGCGTGAGATTATTTTTTACGAGAATATTATTGAGGACGAAGAATGTGAAAATTGTAATGCCGATTCATTGTATTGGCGTGCCAAGAAATATTTAACAACCAAGATTGGTAAAGATGCAATAAAGAAGATGGTGATTGAGGACAAGGTGGCCGAGCGGTTGGTATTACGTATTACAGTACCGATGATGACCACCAATGGTTCTTTTACAAAAAAGCAAGAAGGAGAGTTAGAGTATCGATTGACTTTGCGATTTAAAGATAGTAGGTATAAATATCAATTTGGAAACTTTGTACATGTAGAGCCAATGGATGGTGTTTCTGGCAAGACGAACAGAACGTATCACGAGCATTATATGCGTTTAAAAAAGGGATTTCAACAGACCGACAAGTATTTGTTGGCGGCGGAAGCGGAAGTAAAGTTGGTTGTTGATGGATTAAAGAAGAGTCTGCGCGAGCCATATCAGCCAGACGAAGACGATTGGTAAATCTAGATTTATGGGTAGATTTATGGATTAGAAATCGTAATTTTGGGTGTCTAATCAAAAATCCCATAAAAAAAGTTGTGGATATCTTGCGAATAGCAAAAAAACAACCTATTTTTGCAACCCCAAAAAATACAATCAAGGAGCAAAGAGCGTGAATCCTTTAAGTACATACAAAACAATTTCGGTGAGCAAAGCCACGGCCAACAAGGGTTGGTTCGTAGTAAATGCCGAAGGACAGACATTAGGACGAATGGCATCACAAATTGCATTCGTTTTGCGTGGTAAAAACAAACCAACGTTTACCCCTCATGCAGATTGCGGTGACAACGTAATCGTAATCAATGCGGAGAAGGTTATCATGACAGCGGACAAGATGAACAGCAAGGAGTATTTGCGTCACAGCGGATATCCTGGTGGGCAGCGTTCAACGTTGGCAAAAAACGTAAAGCCTTCGCGTTTAATAGAGATGGCTGTAAAGGGCATGTTGCCTAAAAATCGTTTGGGTCGTAGATTGTTCACAAACCTTTATGTTTACGAAGGTACGGAGCATCCACATTCGGCTCAACAACCCAAAGAATTAAAAATTAAAGGCTGATTTAAGATATGATCAATAATTCTGGCAGAAGAAAAGCCGCAGTTGCCCGTGTTTACCTAAAGGAAGGTAGCGGTGCGATTGTTGTAAACAAAAAGCCTTTGGAGACTTACTTTCCATTGGTTTGGTTACAAAACACAGTACAAGCGCCTTTGGTAGTTGCTGATAAAGTTGGCAAGTACGATATTCAAGTGAATGTAAGTGGTGGTGGTATCAGCGGACAGGCTCAAGCCATCCGTTTGGGTATTGCCAAGGCATTAGTGGATACTGATGCTGAATTGAAGAGCGGATTGCGCCATGCTGGTTTCATGACCCGCGATGCGCGTGTTGTTGAACGTAAGAAGAGCGGTCAGAAAAAGGCCCGTAAGCGCTTCCAATTCTCTAAACGTTAATTACTCATGGCATATACTCAACAGGAATTGCTGGATGCAGGTGTACATTTTGGTCACCTTACCCGCAAATGGAATCCAAAAATGGCTCCTTACATTTTTATGGAGCAGAATGGAATCCACATTATCGACCTGAAAAAGACCGAAGCTAAATTGGAAGAAGCCAAAGTGGCTGCTAAAAATATTGCTCGTTCTGGCAGAAGAATTTTGTTTGTAGCTACCAAAAAGCAAGCGAAAGAAATCGTTGCTGAATTGTCTGGCAATGCAAACATGCCGTTTGTAACTGAGCGTTGGTTGGGTGGAATGTTAACCAATTTCCAAACCGTGCGTAAGAGTATCAAGCGTATGCAGGGTATCGATAAAATGTCTAACGATGGAACATTTGAGCGTATCAATAAGAAAGAACGTTTAATGTTGGATCGTGAGCGCGCAAAATTGAAGTCGGTTTTGGGTGGTATCGAAGATATGACCAAATTGCCTGGTGCATTGTTTATCGTGGACGTGAAGCGCGAGCATATTGCTATTGCAGAGGCTCAGCGTTTGGGGATTCCAACTATCGCATTGGTAGATACAAATTCAGATCCAACGGTGGTAGATTTCCCAATCCCAGGTAACGACGATGCTTCAAAGAGTATTCAGTTAATCGTTACTGAAATTGCCAATGCAATTGCAGAAGGTTCTGCCGAGCGTAAGCGCGAGAAGTCTGAAGAAGAGGTTCAAGCTGCTTCGGAGAAGCAAGAGTCAGTAGAAGCATAAAAAATACTATGACAAATATTAGTGCTGCTGAAGTAAATAAGTTGCGCCAAATGACCGGTGCTGGTTTAATGGATTGTAAGAAAGCATTAGCCGAAACAGGTGGTGATTTCGATCAAGCTGTGGACTATTTGCGTAAAAAGGGTGCCAAAATATCTGCAAATCGCGCAGATCGTGAAGCTAAGGAAGGTGCTGTAATTGCAATTACCAATGATTCTCGTAGCTGCGGCGTTATTGTTGAAATGAATTGCGAAACAGACTTCGTTGCTAAAAATGAAGGTTTTGTCGCATTAGCTACCGAAATCGCCAATATTGCATTAGCAAACAAACCTGCTAGTCTAGAAGCTTTAAGAGCTTTGCCATTTGGCTCAGTAACTATTGCAGATCGTTTGTTGGATGAAGTTGCGAAGATTGGCGAGAAGATTGATGTGAATAAATACGAATTAGTAGAAGGTAATAACGTAATCTCTTATATCCACGGTTCTAATCGAATGGGTGTATTGGTTGAGTTAAACAATGTGCCTTCTGATGATAATTTTGCGGCAGGTAAAGATGTAGCAATGCAGATTGCTGCGATGAATCCTGTGGCAGTTAACAAAGAAGAAGTTGATGCATCAACGGTAGAGCGTGAATTAGAGATTGGCCGTGAGCAGGCAAGAGCTGAAGGTAAGCCAGAGGCTATGTTGGATAAAATTGCTCAAGGAAAATTAGAAAAATTCTACAAGGAGAGTACGTTGTTGGCTCAAGAATTTGTTAAAGATAGTTCTAAAAATGTAGCAAAATACCTGGAAGGAGTAGAGAGCGGTCTAACCGTTGTTCGATTCAAGCGGGTGATGCTAGGATAATAAAATTTTAAAAAATCCCTCGGAAACGAGGGATTTTTTTTGCTAACTATGCAATAAAAATGAAATATAAACGAATATTATTAAAACTTAGTGGTGAGGCATTATTGGGTAAGCAATCGTTTGGTATTGACCCTGAAATATTGGCTCAGTATGCAAAAGAGGTAAAGTCAGTGGTTGATGCTGGTGTTGAGGTGGCAGTTGTAATAGGAGGAGGGAATATTTTTAGAGGTATGCAAGGAGCGCAAGGGGGAGTAGTTGACAGAGCTACAGGTGATTATATGGGTATGCTAGCCACGATGATAAATGCAATGGCTTTGCAAGGGGCATTTGAAAAAGTTGGTTTAAGTACTAGGCTTCAAAGTGCAATTAAAATGGAACAGATAGCGGAACCCTTTATTAGACGAAGAGCAATGAGGCATTTAGAGAAGGGTAGAGTCGTTATTTTCGGTGCGGGTACGGGCAATCCCTATTTCACTACAGATACGGCCGCATCATTGCGCGCAGTTGAAATAGAAGCCAATGTTGTAATTAAAGGTACTCGTGTAGATGGGATATATAACGCCGATCCTGAAAAGGACGTGAATGCTACGAGATTTGAAGTAATTTCTTTTAAGGAAGTGTATGATCTAGGGCTGGAAGTTATGGATTTAACAGCCATCACATTATGTCAAGAAAACAACTTGCCAATTGTTGTATTTAATATGAATGAAGCAGGTAGTTTATTGGCTTTGGTAAATGGCGAATCTGTGGGCACATTAGTTTGTGATTGATACTCTGTTGATTTAAGAATACTATCGGAATTTCTTAATAATATTGTTCCATGAACAGGCCCCTGAACGTTGATTTTAGGGGCTTTTTTATTATAAGTTGTTTTGATTTATTGGAATAAAGTGGGGGTTGTGTTCAAGTAAAATGAATAAAAATGACGAACAGGAATTTTAAAGAAATTTCTGTTTATATAATTTTTAGTTAAGAGATTGAATGATTCTGTTTTTTAAATCTACACGGAATCTTTTATACCATTCGAAAACGCTGTTGTGCAGTTTTTCATATTCATCATTGGTAAGTGCTGAATATTGCTCTAATTCTGACCATTCTTTAATTATTGGAATTGGAGTATTTTCTTCCCAGGGTTTCTCGAAATAGTTTAGGTTTTCATATTCTTTCAAAATAGGGATAGAACCAGATTCTAGGGTTTCCATAATTCTGAAAGAGTCTGGATTTATCCATCCTTTTGGACAAGGTACAAATCGAGATTTTTGGTAAATTGATTTGCATTCTTCTTGTGATAATGCAGTATTGCAATTCCAAGCATTCGTAGTGTGTATAAATGCATTGTTTATTTTTTGGAGTTCTTGAATTAACTCTATTCTATCGGATTTGGGCTGGCCAATAAATGAAAATGAAATTGTTTTTTCAGTTAATGGGAAGTATGCCGTCTTATTTAAGTAACCACTTTTGAATCCAAGAGGCATATAGGTGACTTTATGATTTTGTTTTAATTCGTGATAATAATAGTTACGGAATACATGGGATGCGAGGTTATAATAGTCGCAATTATGGAGTAAAGATTCATTAGACAAATGCCACAAATAAAATTTGAAATTATTTTTCTTGAATTTATTTAGATAGTTAATAAAATCAAAGTTAGGTCCTCTATGGTTATTGGAATAGATGATTATTGCGTTATTTATAACAATTGAATATTTGTTATTGTCGAAATGTTCTTGATGAGGAATATCTTTAAACAGTAGTTGACTTATATATTCTAACTCAAAAGAGGTTTGTTCGCCTTCTGTAGTTTGCCAAATTAGATGTAGTTCAGACATTAGAATCCGTTCATCAAAAATAAAAAAGAAAAGGCTATCCCTAAAATAAGAGATAGCCTTTTCTTATTAATTATGGCTGATTAAGCCAAAGCGTTTACATGTTTCTGCAAGCTTGATTTTAAGTTGCTTGCTTTGTTTTTATGGATAACATTGCGTTTAGCTAATTTATCCAATGCAGCAAAGGCATTAGCCAACATTGACTGTGCTTCTGCTTTGTTTTCTGATTTGCGAATGTTCTTAACGATAGTACGTGCAGTTTTATGCTGGTAACGATTTAATTCGCGCTTGGCCTCGTTGGCTCTGATTCTCTTGATTGCTGACTTATGATTTGCCATTTTTTCTCAAAAAAGGATTGCAAAGATAACCAATGTGGATTAATTTATCAATGAATATTCAAAAATAATGTAAAGAAATAATAGAATTAATCGTGTTCGGGTGCCAATCGGACTATTAAGCCATTCATTGTTTCGTCTAAATGCAGTTGACATCCCAATCTACTATTGCTTTTTACGTAGAAGGCTTGATCTAACATGGCTAATTCATCATCGCTGGGATCGGGTAAAATATGTTCACTTTCTACATATACCTGACAAGTTGCACACATCGCCATACCACCGCATTCGCCTTTAACTGGCAGTTCGGCAACTTTGCAAAATTCCATGAGATTAAAGCTCATGTCTGTAGGAGCCTCATAGACCTGAGATATTCCATTTCTGTCAATAATGGTTATTGAAATAGTGTTTTCCATGCGTTGAATACTATAGTTACAATTTTCTTTTACACTTACTTGTTTATATGTGTTGAAGATGATCCAGCGAATTGGCTGTTTTTATGTTGTAAAATGCATCGTTTAGATTTTTTTCTAAAATATAGAGACTAAGATTGTCATGAGGGAAATCGTCCATTTTCGATAATGGATTTCCCGTTAATAAGCAAAGAAAACCACGCATTGCCCTTCCGTGCATGCAAATTAATATGGGTGATGCTGGATTGGCTTCAATTTTCTGTAAACCTTTTTTTTGTCGTTCATGCATTTGCAATGGTGTTTCACCTCCATTTACGGATTCATTAAGATGACCCTCTCGCCAGCGTGTTACCTGTTGATAAAATTGCTTTTTTGAAAATTCACTGGGTATTTTACCTTCTAGTTCTCCCCAATTTATTTCATTTAGTTCAGGTAGAATTTCAATTGGAATTTCTCTAGTTTTAAAAGGTTCTACAGTTTGGTGAGTTCTTTGAAGGTTACTTGTATAAATAAATTCAAATGGAATATGATGATATGATTGATAAAAAGCTTTAGCCTGTAATCTACCCATTTCATTTAAATGAGTATCAACACCCGAGCCCTGTACTATTCCTTGTTTATTGTAATCGGTTTGACCGTGTCTAATTAAGTAAATTGTTTTTGTAACCATTGATTGAGTAATTTGCGAAACCGATTGGAGCGATGCAGGATTCCATTACAAAGATACAACAGCCGGAACTCAGAAAACCTGAAAATGGTTGGGCTTTTTTTTCTAGGCCGTTTGAAGAACATTGGTGTTTTATAAATGGATTGGTGAAAATGGTATTGGATAAGGATAACGATGAACTTCCAATACCGTTATCCTCGGGGAAATTCTCCGAATCCGGATTTTATTTTAGCAGTTTCCCTTCTGATTCAATTCTTAGATTTATTTCAGGGCAAGCCGAAGTAATAGAAGCAAATCAACTAAGTCCATTGTTGGATAGTAGTATTGGTTGGTCTAATATTGCCCAAAAAGAGAATGTTACCGACTCCACTTTACGGTTAGATTTTGATAGAGAAATCATTGGAATAAAAGAGCAAATAAGACAGGGTAATTATGTTAAAATTGTAGCTGCAAGAAAACATTCTTGGCGCATCTTACCATGGAATAATAAACAACTGGCTTCTATTTTATTTGATTTAAAAGCAAGTTATCCGCAGACTTTTGTTTTTGTTTTATATACAAAAGATACTGGCTTATGGGTTGGAGCTACTCCCGAACAGTTATTAACATTAAAGAAATCTCGAGCAAATGTAATGGCATTAGCGGGTACATTAACGGCAGATCAGCAGGATTGGACTACCAAAGAACAGGAAGAGCAACAAGTAACACACGACTTTATTGGTGAAAAAATAAAATCACTTGGTTTCACTACTTCGGCTCTTGAAACGAGTATTAGAGAAATCGATTTGATACGGGTAAAGCATCTGCTTCGAGAATGGAAATTCCAACTCAAGTATGAGGATGTATTTCGCTTGGTGACAGCGTTGCATCCAACGCCCGCTGTAGGTGGTTACCCGCAAAAGGAAAGTGTTGAATGGTTGCTGAATAATGAGAATTTTGATCGAAAGTTATATACTGGATGGATGGGTTATGCAGACCCAGAAAATGAAACTATCGATTTTTATGTGGCATTGCGATGCGGAGAGTTGTACACGAATGCGTTGACCTGTTATGCAGGCTGTGGTATAAATCTTGGTAGTGAATTGGATGTTGAATGGATGGAAACTGAATATAAATTGTCTATGTTGGCTGAAATTGTATTTAAACACATTGAAATTTAATAGCAACCTAAATAGCATGCCTAATCTCCGTCTGGGCTGTTTGGATCGGGCTTAAGGATATTTTCTTCGGAAATAGGAGGTTCAGTTGGTAGAGGTCTTTCTTTGATAATGTTAGGTGCTTCGCCTTGACCGAAATCGGTAATGTCTATGGGTTTTAGAACCCAGTATCCCGCTTTGTTTGGAATAAATGCACTGTAATCCCCTGTGGGTATATACAAGAAAAAATTGCCTTTTGCTTGCGGATATGAAGGACCAAATTCATCCATCACGATCATGTTTTTTTCAGGTTCGAATCGGAGCAGCATTTTTACCGATTTGTGATATTCCCAAATCCATCGATTTTCTGGACTTGGGTCTTCGATACTTTCTCTAAATAAAGGTTTACCCCATCGAGGTTCTTCCTCTTCAAACCATAAAACATCCAAATATGATCGATTTGAATTTTTGTTATTTCCATCAAAACCAATTACGATATAATGGTCTTTGTATGGCTTGGATATAGGAATTAGTTGATAATAAAGCGCACCTACCCACTGAGGGTTTTCTATAGTCTGTTCTTGAAAGTTCTTTGGTAACGCCGAAGTAGTATCTTTTAATGCCCAGATTTTGTTCTCGCGTTTTCCTTTGCGTTGGATAATTCCATAGTGAACAAACACACCACTTTTCTGTATCACATTAAAGCTAAAAATCCGAACATTGCTGTTAGGGTGAGAGGCTATCGCAACGGTAGTGTGTCTAAGTAAATCAAACGCATGAGAAAAGGACCCTGGCTTTATTAACTCCTCTTGGAGTTTGGCAAAAACCCATTCTGCTGCTTCAAATTTGGCAGAGTCAGACTCTCCTGCAATGATTAGGGGTGAAACTTGGATGAGTTGAGATTCGATATCCGACCAATAAGGATTTGGCGAATTTTTGCCCAGACTTATTTGAGTAATTGAAAACAAAAAAAGAACCAATAACTCCCTAAGATTGCAACATCCAAAGGATTTATTGGTTCCTATATGATTGAGCAATATTGAGGTCATTGGGAATACAATAACGCGTAATTGCTGGTATTATTTTGTTTAACAGTTTTTTATCACCATAGCAGATGCTCCACCACCGCCGTTACAAATTGCTGCACCTCCATATTGTCCATTATTTTGTTTCAATACATGGACTAAAGTTACCAGGATTCTTGCTCCAGATGCACCTAATGGATGGCCAAGTGCAACAGCACCACCGTTAATATTCACTTTGTCTGCAGAAAGATTTAACAATTTATTATTTGCTAATGCTACCACAGAAAACGCCTCATTTAATTCAACAAAATCCAAATCACTTACCGAAATACCAGCGCGTTTGGCGGCAATGGGCAGTGCCAGTGATGGTGTGGTGGTGAACCACTCCGGGGTTTGTTCTGCATCGGCAAAGCCTTCAATTTTCGCTAGAGGTGTAAGGCCTAATTCTTTTAATTTTTCGCCACTTACTAAAATTACTGCTGCCGCACCGTCATTGATAGTAGATGCATTAGCTGCTGTAACAGTACCGTCTTTTTTGAAAACAGGTTTTAAACCAGGGATTTTATCAAAAAAAACATTTTTATATTCTTCATCGTGGTTAATAACCACATCGCCTTTGCGGGTAGAAACAGTTACGGGTACAATTTCATCGTTGAATTTACCTGCATCCCAAGCAGCAGCAGCGCGCTTGTAACTTTCAATGGCGTAGTTGTCTTGTTCTTCACGACTAAAATTCATATCTGCTGCACAGATTTCAGCACAAGCACCCATCAATGTGTTATCATAAACATCCGTTAAACCGTCCGTAATTATACCATCTAATGCTGTAATGTTACCATATTTATAGCCGTTTCTAGAAGAGGGTAAATAATGAGGTACCATACTCATGTTTTCCATACCACCAGCAACAACAACATCGTTATGTCCTAACATGATACTTTGTGCACCTAAAGCAATGGATTTTAATCCAGACGCGCAAACTTTATTGATTGTGGTTGCAGGTACATTGTCAGGTAAGCCTGCAAATTTAGCAGCCTGACGAGCTGGAGCTTGCCCTACACCTGCTTGTAATACACATCCCATAAATACTTCGTTTACATCCGAAGGGTTTATGCCCGATTTTTCTAAGGCGCCTTTGATAGCGGTTGCTCCCAATTTGGTGGCACTTACTGAGGATAAAGAGCCATTAAAACTACCCATTGGCGTTCTAACAGCAGCAACGATATAAACTTCTTTAGTCATGATAAGTATAGGTACAAAGATAAGTCCTGTGATTGTAAAAGCGTTGAACCGCCGTTAAAACTACGTAGTTTTGCGCAAAGTAAATACCGTTATGATTTTGGTATTAGAGACCTCCGGTAGCTTTCCGTCTGTAGGAGTTGTAGATGTAAATGGCAATGAGTTGTATTATTGTCAGCATACTGAAAAGCAATCCCACGCGGAAGTTCTGGCTACGATGGTAGCCGATGCATTCGCTGCTGTTAAAGGAATGGGAGGTCAAATTTTGGCCGTTGCAATTAATGAAGGACCAGGTAGTTATACTGGATTACGGATTGGTAGCAGCTTGGCAAAAGGATTGTGTTTTACATTGAATGTACCGCTATTGGCTATCCCCGGAATGCATGGTTTAGGTCAATGGTTGTTAGAGAACAACAAACAGTTAAAAGGGGTATGGGTGATGATTGATGCACGAAGAGATGAGGTGTATGCTACATTTGTAGATAAGCATTCAATGGAAAGGAATATTCCGCAGGCCATGATTTTACCTCAAGAATTCCCAGTAAACCAGCTTTTGGATGGAATTGGATTTGTTGGTGATTGTGTTGAAAAGATAGGCCGGTTGTTGTCACTTGAAAAAAAATTCCTAATTGTGGAAGAATTTATATCGGTAAGACACTTATATAGTTCGGCTATTTTGTCTTTCGCATCTAAGGAATTTCGTGATGTAGCTTATTTTGAGCCCTTTTACTTGAAGGAATTTCAAGCGGGCATTAGCAAGAAATTTAGTGTTTGAAATGACGGTTTTGGAATTGTAAGTATCTTGTAGAATCGTAAGTCATGGCCAAATCGGTATTGTTTTTAGATCAGTTGGATAGTTTTTCATATAACATTGTTCATCTGTTAGAATCTATCCTTGGAGATGCTCATTCCGTTGCAGTAATACGTTACGATGATGAACAGGCATGGAGTGATTTGGAATTGAATGGGATAATTGGCTGCAGTGGATTGGTGATAGGACCGGGTCCAGGGAAGCCTTCTGATTATCCAAGAATTTATCGATTAATTGAAAAACATAAAGGTGAAATTCCTGTTTTGGGGATTTGTTTGGGAATGCAGATATTGGGCGAACTGTTAGGGTATTTGGTTTCTGAAGCGCCTGAAGCTGTTCATGGTAAGAGAAGAGAATTGCAGCACGATGGTACCGGGCTTTTTCAAGGGTTACCTTTACCCTTGGAAGTGGGAAGATATCATTCTTTATGTCTGCAAATGGAATCGAGAAGCAATAAACGCTCCGTTGACGGCGTTTCTATAACAGCAACCTGCGGTAACTTGCCAATGGCTCTTTCTGCCAATGCTTTTGCTTGGGATGCGGTCCAATTCCATCCCGAGAGTGTATTAACCCCGCTAGGGAGTTTAATAATTGAGAATTGGATTAAACTACGATTTTCTGGATCGTAAGGCTATCGGTAATCCTATTTTTTCAAATAACTTGAAATAGTTTGTTCGATTTGTTTAGGTGAATAACCACATAATTCATAGAGGATATTGTTACTGCCATGAGGAATAAATGTATTTGGAATTCCTAGGTTTTGGTAGGTTCCAATCCATCCTGACAGCAGCATTTCTTGAATTATCCCAGTTCCCCAACCACCCAAAATACTTCCATCTTCTACTGTTATTATATGGTCAAATTGTGTAGTTAAATCGGAAAAGAAGAGTGTGTTTGCATTCGCATGTATTGTGTTAATATGGAGGTGCGCTACTTTTTTCGTTTTATTTCCTTCTCGTGCAAGTTGTGTGCCTTGACCCGTGGTAATGAGCAATATTTTGGATTCAGGATTTTTTGTTATCCAAATTGGGTTAAATGGAGAATAATCTGATAAATTTAGGGAATTCACCGATTGAATGAAATTCAAATACTCATCGAGATCGGGAATATTGCCTTTAGGATATCGAATTGCAATGGGTTTGTTTTGATGCATAGACCATAGCATTTGTTTGAAGAACTCTACTCCATTGTGAGGAGCGAGTAAAACGGTATCAGGTATGCATCGTAAGAAAGAAATATCAAAAGCTCCGTGATGAGTAGGACCATCTTCTCCCACTAACCCAGCTCGATCAATGCAGAGCAAAACAGGTAGTTTTTGAAGTGCTACATCATGAATCCACTGATCGTATGCACGTTGTAAGAATGATGAATAAATGTTTACTATGGGTTTGTTCCCGGTTGTGGCATAACCAGCGGCAAAGGTTAATGCATGTTGTTCTGCAATTCCAACATCAAAAATTCGGTCTGGAAATTTGTCCATTGCGGGCATCATTCCGCAGGAAGAAGGCATAGCTGGAGTAATGGCAACTGCTTTGGAGTTGGATGATAATATTTCTACTAGGGCCGCACCAAATACGTCCTGCCATTTTATTGCTGTCTTGCTTGACTGAGAATTAGGGGGCGTTTCTACTTTAACGTATTTTGCGGCACTGTGCCATTTGGTCTGTTCTTTCTCTGCAGGCAAATAGCCTTTACCTTTCGTAGTTTTTATATGCAGTAATCGAGGTCCCTTATGTAAATAGCAGCGTTGAATTTCTTCCAATAACGATTTTAGATCATGCCCGTCTACAGGGCCATTGTATTTCAATCCATAAAATTCGAAAAATGACTGTATTGAATTGGTAGCATTGTTTCTTAAATGGGAATTTAATGCGCCTGTGTTGGGGTCGATTCCCATATTGTTGTCATTTAATATGATAAGAACATTGGCGTTGCTGTTCAACAGGTTATTTAAAGCTTCAAATGCAAGTCCTGCTGTAAGTGCGCCATCCCCAATTACTGCTACGTGCACAGAGTTATTGTTCAAATTAGCAATAGCCATGCCCATTGTAGCTGAAATCGATGTAGACGAATGGCCCGTTCCGAAAAAATCAAATTTGCTTTCGTCGCGTTTTGGGAATCCGGAGATATGATCAAAGGTGCGAATGAACGGAAGATTTTTATATCTTCCTGTTAAACATTTGTGCACGTAGGATTGATGTCCAACATCCCAAATTAATGAATCGTTGTTATTAAAATCAAGGATATTGTGTAGGGCAACGGTCAATTCAACCACTCCTAAATTACCGGCAAAATGTCCTCCAACCTCTAAAATAGTTTCAATAATGTAACTGCGTAACTCATACACGAGAGTTTGTAACTGCTCATGTGTTAAGGATTTAATGTCCGATGGGTGAAGGATGCTTTTCAAGAGCATAATACAAAGATAATTCTGGTATTAAATTTTCGATAACTGAAGGATAAATTAGATTAAAACTTAAATCAAAAAATACTTGAAATATCAATTAATTAGTTTTTGCATGAATTAAAAAATAAAACCATGAAAATATAAAATATTAAAAACAAATATTTTAACAATTTGTTCATTAAAATAATTAAATATAGTTTTGTATTTAAATCAATAATTTATCTATGGAAAATACCAATAACGACGGTTTAGTATTGCCAAAAAAGCGCGGCAGGAAACCGGGTTCAAAGAATAAGGTAAAATCAAAGAGATCAAGCAAATCGGCTCCTCATTTGGGTGCTTTTGCCTTTTTGGAGAAAGAAATTCAAGCACTTTCTAATTCATTAAAGAAAGCAACGGCAAAGGCTCAAAAAGAAATTGAAAAATTAGAAAAGAAAAATGCAAAAGTGATCGATGGAATAAAGGAAAAAGCAAATAAGTCCATTAATACATGGAAGGAGAGAGCCAAAGATTACCGTAAAAAAGCAATGGCTATTGGTAAAGGTAAACGCGGCAGAAAACCGAAGGCGGTAGAAAGAGTTGTGGGTAAACCAGGTAGACCGAAAAAATCAGTGTTTAAGCGCGGTGGTGGAAGAAGAAAAGCAGGTGAATTGACCAAGAAAGACATCATTGTTAATTTCATGCGTGAGCAAAATAGACCCATGGCTTCAGGAGAATTAATAACTGCGCTATTCTTACAAAGCGGAGAAAGAGATAAGAAGCGATTTTCGCAGGGGATTTACACAACTCTAACTCAAATTTATAAGTCGGGTGAGTTGAAAAAAGACCCTAATGGAATTATTACCCTAAATAATTGATTTTTCTATTTACGTTCACAAAATATAAAACGGGGGTTGCCTGAATAATCATGGATTATTTGAGCAACCCCTATTTTATTGAATATCTCACAATTGATTTCTGCGGTTTCGGGATCAATTTCTAACCAAATTTGTTCAACAGAGTTTTTATCCTCAAATATTTTTGCAATTTTTTTGTAAAAAATTAGTGGATCATTATCCTCTACAAATAAGGCTAAATGAGGTTCAAAATTTGTGACATTTTTATTTAAACGGTGCATTTCTTTTTTTGGAATATATGGTGGATTTGAAATAATTATTGAATAATCTTCCTGGATGCAATCCAATGATAAAATGTCTAGTTGTTGAAGTTTAATTTGGGTTTTATATTTTTCTGCGTTTTTATGTGCCACTGAAAGTGCCTCTGAGGAAATGTCTATTGCAGTAATATGCCAATCCTTTCGGTTGTATTTTAACCAAATGGGAATGCAACCAGATCCAGTGCCTATGTCGAGAACTCGGTGAATTGATGTGGAATGGTTATTCGAGTGATCTAATATAAGTTGACATAGTTCTTCGGTTTCTGGTCGTGGAATCAGGGTGTATTCATTTACATAGAGATCGAGTGTGCCAAAAAATGCTCTATTGAATAAATATTGAATCGGTTTATGTGCCAAAAGTTTTTCTAGCCACCGATTAGTTAATGCATCCCATGTTGATTCGGGTGATTGATCTAATGCTTCCAGAAACCAGAAATTCATTGCATGTAATTCTTCCGATGAAAAATGAACTGAAAATTTCTTCTTAATCATCAATGATGCTAAATCTCTTTTTTGTGGTTGCATTCCAGTTCAAACCTAAGATACAATAGGTGTTTTACAAAATGGTGAATGGTAAATGTTTTTGAATTGTGTTTCCATCGGGCAATAAACAACGCACCGAAATTAAATAAGCGCCTTTAGGAAGTTTAGACGTAGTATTTGTTGGGAAACATAAATTGCCATTGAAATCAACTCGTTCTTTTTGTATAGGTATAGATATTATTTGGCCGGATACCGTTAGCATTTTAACTTGTATAAGACAATCTGGCATGGGTAGCTGGTACTCTAAACATAAGTAGTTTTGGTTACTGGATTGTTGAAATTGCCATTGATTGAGTTTGAATTTCGAAGAGTTTTCATTAATCGACCATTCCTTATGGTACCCTGGACTGCAGTATTTGTAAATCTCCTGCATTGGCGAACTGTTGTCAATCAAACATGGATCAGTTACCTTGTTTTGAATTTTGTTTTTGCCATGACTTCTCCAATTCCAGGGATTTGTGGCTACCGCATTGATACCTACTCGTTCCAGTGAAATATTTTGTGTTTGATCCAAATCTGGATGATGCCAGTTGTTATTATAGCCAGCAAGATGTAGCCTTGTAAAAGTTTGAATGTCTAATAATTCGAGCAATCCAAAATCGGCATTTAATCCAAGAAAAATAGAGTTCTCCATTACGCGCGTTAAGGGTAAATCGGGATAATGTTGGTGCATTAATTCTGCATCTTTACAGATTACTAAACAATGTTTAGGTAGTAATAGCCTATTGATTTGGTTGATAGGCATTTGCCATCTTGGAACACTGTCATCATAATAATATCGAATAGCTACAGCGCTGAGATCCAACGGTGAGTTACTTGTGTTGTAGATCTCAATAAAATCCAGTCCATTTTCAGACGTGCTAAATTGTAATTCTGAGATAATTAATTCTTGGTTTGATGGTTTTTTAATGGAGGATTTATTTATTAGGTAAACGGAATCAATGAATGCTGTGTTTTCTGAAAATAATTTTGCCGATACTAAAAGCAAATTATTGAATAACACGTTTGTTGACAGTGGGATTTTTAATAAGAAACGGGAGAATGTACTGTTTGAAATTTGATGTGAAACCTCAATTTTTTTCAGAGATTTTAGACTGTCTGTTACGTAGAGTTCAATGGTTTCCCATTGTTGTGGTGTTAATGGTTGTATACAGTGAATTTCAATTTCCTGGTTATCGTTTATTACCGCAGTTGAAAATAGATTTTTAGGTAATTCCGGAATTCTAATGCATGAATCCGTATAACCAGGAGTTCCACCAATACGGTTATTACTTTGCCAATTTAACCAAGCTGTCTTATCTGGGTTATTAAATGCTCGTTCCAGGCTGTAACCACCCAATTTTTGCGGTTCTTGATGGTATATTTCCCGATATCGATTTTGATATATTATTTCTGCTTTTTGATTTTTAATTAAAATTGAATCATCCGTAGTATTAAACGATGGAAAATTCACCAGTGGTTGACTTATTTTCTTAAAATCAAGGGGAATAAGATTCGAGTCTTTTACTGAGTATAACACCAGGTATTCTTTTGGTTTTAACCAGCAATTTGGCAAGTTTGCGCAACTTACGGCATCGCATAATTGTGCATTCGTTAGCCATAAGCCTTGTGAATGCGTGTTTTGGATTTCCAAATACTTAATAGGGGGTATACTCGTTGGGTTTTGCCCAGTATTTGGGGGATTATGCATAATCTCGGTGACAATCAATTGACCGCGTTTGATGGGAATAATGCACGGATAAATAGTTTTGATTTTACATTCTTTTGCCGCATTCTTCAAACTGTCTGTAACGTTGAAGAGATTTATCCAAAAACTATCATTGCATTTCCAAGGCTTAGGCGATATTATTTCCAAGGTTTTATGATTGATTTTGTTAACATGACATGCATATGCGGAGTCGGAAACCAAACAAATTGTAGAGTCTATTCGGATAGATTCATTAAATTCAATCCAAGCTGAAGTTGAAGATGTCCAAGAAAATTTGTTTATACTGGGTCCTATGGTGTCTTTTTTTATAGCCTTTTGCTTTAGTAATTGGAAGTTCCATTTGCCTACGCTACTGCTGCCAGTCTGGATTAAGTTAACAGATAAATTGGTCAATTTTGATAGGGTTGAAAGGGATGTTGCCGCAATTAGATTCCATTTAATTGAATCTTTCCATTGCCATAGTATATTTAATTTTGAAGTTTTAAATGTACATCGAATTACAAAATGGGAACTACTGCGATTTAACAGGCTAATTGTATTGCCAAGTATTTCATTTTGAGAATTATAGACGGTTATATTGTCTAATTTATCGCCAATTCTAATTTTATAAAATTCCGGAACAGAATCTGCGGAAAACGATAACATAATTTCCATATAATTACTTGAAGAGGGATTAATTCCAACATACATATTGGAGTTAATTTCCCAGTTTTCAAGGGTGTCTGTTGGAAATTTCAAGGTTGCAAGTTGGGTGTTGGATTGAGCGGAAAGACAGGTTTTAATATGGAATTCGCTGTTTGAATTAAAGCAAAAGCTCTTGGGGGGATTTTGTAGGCAGGATTGAAAAAGAATGCTATCGTTGGTTTGGGCCTGTACAGTTTGGGCCTTCGGTATGCCTAGTAGAATGACTAAGAAGCAGAAATAATTATTTAGAAATTTTTCTTGCCTTCCATTGAAATGAAATGAAAGGAGCTGCGAGACCCAGTAAGGGTAGAGAAATTGTCTGACATATACTTGAAAGGCTGATCCACCAAATTTTTGAAGGATATTGATGGTATTTGAATAGTTTGTTGCCAAACCACGTGTCGATAGCGATTTTCGCAGGAATTGGAATAAGAGCCAGTAATGCATATTCCCCGTACACGGGTAACACGGTCAGTACCCACAGGGTAATCAGGTAGATTCCGAAAAAAGACTGCTGAAAGAGTGTTTTTTGCGATTTTTGCAAAAAAGATTTTTTAAACCAGCGCAGTCGTTGATGAAAAAATTGGTAAAATGATTCACATAATTGCGCTTTTACCACACCATCTTTGAAATTGTTAACCACCACCCATTGGGCATTTTGATTGAAAAATAGTTGTGTAGTGAAGATGTCGTCCCCACTTGCGATATGCTTATGAGTTGATATACCTCCTAATGCTAACCACGTTGATTTGTGAAAGCACAAATTTGCGCCATTTGCGGCAATAGGGGCTGTATGTTTTGCTGCAGATAAGCCGATAGCAACCAAAGCTTGGTTTTCGAGTGTTTCATAGGTGTTTAATAGTGTATTGGAAGAATTTAGGCCATAGAACTCAACTCTACCAATGATGCATTTTGCATTTGCATTTGCGTTAGCCATATTCGCATGAGAATGAATAATTGTTTCGGGTAACTGGCAATCGGCATCCGTAGTTAGTATCCAGTCATAGGTAGCGTGTTGAATACCCGTTAGTAGTGCTTGTTTTTTAGAGGGAAGTGGAGTCTGAATTAGTTTAGCTGAAATTTGTGTATTTTTTTGAATCCAAGATTGAATTATATTGTATGAATTATCGGTTGAAAAATCATCGATGAAAATTACTTCCCAATCAATAGTTGATTTGATTTTGTTGAGCGATAGTAATAACGGCTCTATTCTGTTAGCTTCATTTCGAAAGGGAATTAGAATGCTGCAGTTCTGGAAACTGGCACTGCTTATGTGGGATAGATCCTGTAGATTATCACTTTCTAAAGCATGGGTATTTAAACTATAATTAGTGGAATAGTAGGAAGACCGTAGGGTATTTCTCCACCAAAGAATATACAGCAGTGCTATTAAACTATTTATCAGAACCAAGCCCATGGGCTGCAATGATTTTCTTTTCGATAGCAGTGGTGGAATACCCTGGAACGAAATCAAGCGTTTTTACTTCGCCACCGTGTTGGATTACCCAATCGGCACCAACAATATTTGATATTTGGTAATCAGAGCCTTTTACAAGAACATCTGGGGTTAGTTCTTGGATGATTTCTTTTGGGGTAGGTTCAGAAAAAATGACAACACAATCTACAAATTGCAAAGCAGCCATTACTTTGGCTCTACTTTCTTGAGATTGCAGCGGGCGTGCTGGCGATTTTTCCAATTGTTGGACGGAAGCATCAGCATTGATAGCAACAATGAGTTTGTTACCTAGTTGTGCGGCTTCTTCCAAATAGGAAACATGACCGGCATGTAGGATATCAAAGCAACCATTTGTAAAAACTACTTTGTCTTTTTGTTTCTTGCATAGCTGTCGCCAAGAAATCGCCTCATCGAGAGTTTTAATTTTTTCGTTAGTTTTCATTCTTCTAACTTAGCTAACTTTCTCATTTCGAAGAAATAAAGCAAATATGCCAATGCGCCAAAAACAATCATAAGTGTGTTGGAATAGGCCACAGAGAATATTCCAAAAGTTTGAGCATCGTTTTCGGAATAACCGTAAACAAAATGAAGTCCAAAGGCCATGGTGGCCCAAACTCCGGCGCCTGCGGGTAAAGGAATAATTACGCCCAAGGCAGAAAACATCATGAAGCCCAAAGCATTAGCAAGGGTTCCATCGGCTGTGATTTCTAGGGCTTTCATAGAGAAGTAGCCTGATAACCAGTAGCCGCACCAAATTAGTACGCTGTAGAGCCAAAATTTTACAGGACTATCTAACTGAAAAACGGTTTTAAATCCGTTTGCGAATTTTGAAATAAATCCTTGATTATCTTGGGGTTTGTTGATCCAGGTAGTGATTTTCTTTTTAAGGAATAAAAAGGCAAAAAATATCAATGTCGCAAGAAAGCCTAGCAACGCGATTTGTAGTCCTAATGACATTTGGTAGAAGCTGTGAATCAATGTTTTCAAGGGTTGAAATAGAAATAGGAATCGAACCATTTCATCAAATTGAATGATTAAACAGAGCAAGGCCATCAACGCCAAAACTACCAAATCAATAAGTCTTTCGGTTAATACAGTTCCTACAAGTGTTTCAACGGGGGCTTTCTCGCTTTTTGCAGCAAGTGCACAGCGTGCAATTTCTCCCCCGCGGGATGTGGCAACATTTACTAAATAGCCCGACATCACCGCATAAAAAGATCTCCGCTTATTCAGTGTGTAACCTGCGGGTTGAGACAACATATTCCATCTAGCTCCTCTCAGCCAATGGGCTAGGAGCATAGGTATAACAGCTAATCCAATCCACGTTGGGGATGCGTTTTTAATAGCATTACCCGTTGTTTCCCAATCGGTTTTAAAACCAATCCAAGCGAACATGGCAACACTTAACAAAATAATTATTGCTTTGGAGGCCAGTTTCTTGAGGTTTTGCATTTTAATGGATAATTCGATTGTGTCTGTCTGGGAAGATGTTTTTTGGTTGATGCGTAGAAAGCTCTTCGGAATTCAGGTAGCAAAAGGTCATGATAATTAATTCGTCACCCACTTGTCCGCGTCTTGCGGCTGCGCCATTTAAGCCAATAATTCCACTTCCTCTTTCACCGGGAATGATGTAAGTTTCAAAACGTTCTCCGTTGTTATTGTTTACGATAAGAACTTTTTGGTTTGGAACCATTCCGGCGGCGTCTACCAAATCCATATCCACCGTAATACTGCCGGTGTAATTTAATTCGGTTTGCGTCAATCGAACGTTGTGGATTTTTCCCTGTAATACCTCGATAAACATGCACCACAAAGGTAATACCTTTTTACTATGTAGCACTAATTCAAACATTGCAACTGCATATGTGCTATTTTTGAACCGATGGAATTCAGTTCGAAAATTGTTTCCGATGCAGTGGAGTCGTTGTCTGGTTTTCCCGGAATCGGGAGACGTACAGCATTGCGGTTAGTAATGTATTTGTTAAATCGGCCGGAGATGGAGGTAGCAAAATTGGCAGAATCCTTGATCAAGCTTAAAACGGATTTGCATTTGTGTAAGTATTGCGGAAATGTTAGCGATGCTTCGGTATGTGATATATGTAATAATGCTTCCCGTTCTAATGGGATTTTGTGTGTAGTAGAGGATTTTAGTGATTTAATGGCGATAGAATCAACCCGTCAGTTTTCGGGGAGGTATCACGTTTTGGGAGGTTTAATTTCGCCGATGGATGGGGTAGGTCCAGATGACTTATCGATCACAAATTTGGTTCAACGTATTGAATATGAGCAGATAAGTGAGGTTGTTATGGCTTTAAGCGCAACGATTGAAGGTGACACGACGCTTTTTTATATCGGTAAGAAGTTAAAATCATTACCGGTTAAAATGACTTGTATTGCCCGAGGTATTTCTGTGGGTGGAGAAATTGAATATGCCGATGAAGTTACCTTAGGAAGAAGTATATTGCAGCGTACTGAGTACAACCTGTAGCCATGCACCAGTTATCGGTAATCATAGTCAATTATAACGTCAAGTATTTTCTTGAGCAAGCACTATTGAGTGTACAGAAGGCTTCGGTTGGATTGGATGTCGAAGTTTGGGTGGTGGATAACAGCAGCGTGGATGGATCGGTGGAAATGGTAAAAGCAAAATTTCCATCGGTAAATGTAATTGCTAACGAGGTTAATGTAGGGTTTTCAACCGCCAACAATCAGGCTATTAAGGCGAGTAACTCAACGTATGTCTTGTTATTAAATCCTGATACTGTGGTTCAAGAAGATTCTTTTGTGAAGTGCTTGGATTACATGGATAAGCATCCCGAATTTGGAGGAATGGGAGTGCGTATGATTGATGGTAAAGGAAGGTTTCTGCCTGAAAGTAAACGGGGTTTACCAACACCGTTGGTAGCGTTATATAAAATGACAGGTCTGGCCTCTCTGTTTTCGAAATCCCGCAAGTTTGGCAAATACCATTTACGTTATTTGGATGAATTTGAAAATCATGAGGTTGAAGTATTAAGCGGAGCATACATGCTTATGCGCGTATCTTGTTTGGATGAGGTTGGATTATTGGATGAGGATTATTTTATGTATGGTGAAGACATCGACCTTAGTTATAGAATTCTCAAAGGAGGATATAAAAATGTGTACTTTGCGGGTACAACCATCATTCATTACAAGGGGGAAAGCACTAAAAAGCGCAGTGCAAATTATGTAAAGGTCTTTTACAATGCCATGGTGTTATTCGCTCAAAAACATTATTCGCAGCGTATGGCAGGTTGGTTTTCATTATTAATCAAATTTGCTATTTACGTAAGAGCGGGTTTGGCTTTTGTTGTTCGATTAATTCAGCAATTGTGGCTGCCCGTTTTGGATATATTGCTCATGGTAATAGGTTTTTCGGCCATTGCTTGGTATTGGGAATTGTATCACAAGTTTGTTCGAGGTTTTTATCCCAACGAATATTTTTTGATGCATATTCCTGTTTATTCCTTAGTAATTATGGCCTTTGCTTACATAAGCGGTGGATATGACCAACCCGTTTCGGCTAGGAGATTACTCCGAGGTGGAGTTATTGGATCCGTAGTGTTGTTTGCGGTATATGCCTTCTTGCCCAAAGAGTTACAATTTTCAAGGGCTATTTTAGCTTTGGGGAGTTTTTGGTCCATTGCTTCCCTGTTTCTAGCTAGATTTATTGCATCTTTATTAGGAAAGTCTGAATTTTTACAGGACAACTCGCATAAACGACGGGTGGTTATTATTGGTTTGGATGCAGAGTGTGAGCGAATTCAAGGATTGTTGTTACGCTCTGGGGTTCAGATGGAAATAGCTGGTAGAGTTCACCCATCGGAATTAAAAGTAAATGGTTATTTGGGCGGTATAGATCAGTTATCGGAAATAGTTGCTGTTCATCGAGTTAATTTGGTTATTTTCAGCGGTAAAGATGTGAGAAGTGGGAAAATCATGGAGATGATGGGTACATTCCGTGATTGGAATGGACAGATAAAAATTGCTCCGGAAAGTAGCGAAACTATTATTGGTTCGGATAGTAAAAATGAGCCCGGTGAGCTATTTACAGTTGATGTTAAGTTTCATTTATCTCAACCGCATAATCGACGTAAAAAGAGGATAATGGATATAATAATTGCGGTATTTGCTTTGCTATTGTTTCCATTATTGTGTTTGTCAACTAGAGGGAGAACGATCGTTACAAATAGCTTCTCTGTATTGTTGGGTTTGAAAACTTGGGTTGGTTACCAACAATTGGATAAGAAGTTGCCTCGGTTAAAGTTGCATTGTTTTGAAGCGTCTGGAAAGTTCTATGGTACTGAATTTGAATGGGATGCGAACTTGAGTTATGCAAAGGATTTTGAGCCATTAATGGATTTAGAATTGGTTATTGCTTATTGGAGAAATCTGTATTAGCCATGAAGAGTATTTATGAATCACGTCGATATATCAAGTTATTACTTCTATTTCTGGCATTAGGAATAGGGGTTTTAACCTTATATTTAAGTAATTTATTGGTTCAAAAAATTGCGGGTGAGGAAAAGAAAAAAATGGAGATTTGGGCGGAAGCCGAGAATCAATTGACCGATCCCAATATGGATGGAGATTTGGGTTTTCAGTTACGGGTAGTGAAAAGCAATGAGACCATTCCAGCTATTCTTGCCGATAGCTTAAATAATATTAAGACCATTTTGAATATTGATACGGCGGGGGTGAAAAAGATGGATAAATTCTTGCAGGAAAAATTGGAAGAATTTCGCAATGAAAATGACAGAATTGTTGTACCCGTGGATGAACATACCAATTATTACGTTTATTACGGGCAGAGTTCGGTGTTGATTCAATTAAAATATTATCCTTTTGTGGTGTTGGGTATTGTTGCGTTGTTTATGCTTGTTAGTTATGCTGCATTTTCATCCTCTACGCGTGCAGAACAAAACAAAGTTTGGGTTGGATTGGCAAAGGAAACGGCGCACCAGTTAGGCACGCCGATTTCTAGCTTAATGGGTTGGGTGGAATGTTTGGATATGGGTGTGCTACCGGAAAATGCTAGTGGGGAAATGCGAAAAGATATTGATCGTTTGAACACCATTACGGAACGATTCAGTAAAATTGGAAGCGAGCCCATATTGCAATTATGTGATGTGAATGAAGTTTTAAGCCAGGCCATTGCTTACATGGTTACACGAAGCGGAAAAGGGGTTCAATTAACCTACAAGCCTGCGGCAGAGCCTATGCTGAGCATGTTGAATGTGAATTTATTTCAGTGGGTGGTAGAAAATTTAATCAAGAACAGTATTGATGCAATGGAAGGTAAAGGGTCGATTTATTGTGCTTTACGTTCTTACAAAGAGAAAATTTATATTGATTTCACTGATACTGGAAAGGGGATTCCTCGTAATCAGATGAAGTCTATTTTTAAACCTGGATTTACCACAAAAAAGAGAGGTTGGGGTTTGGGGTTGAGTTTGGCCAAACGCATTGTGTATGAGTATCACGGTGGAGACATTTTTGTAAAAGAGAGTATTCCATTTGAGAAAACTACAATTCGAATTATTCTGAAACGCAAATAGGTTCGACAATAACCCAAATTAAGCAGTAAGTTTGTATTATTATGATACAGCGAATTCAATCGATATATCTATTAGCAGTTACTTCTATTGCTATTATCTTGATGTGGGTTGATCCCTTTTATGCGGAATTTGAGTCCAGTAGCGGAATTATTTTGGGATTAAGTTTTTGTAATAATGGTTCTTTTTTGGTTGACCAACAGGGCCAAAAGGTATTATATACTCCCGATTTGCTCTCTATCATTTTACTAATTGCCGTGGGTGCGATTGCCATAGTTAGCGTTTTTTTATATAAAAATAGGAACTTACAAATGAGGGTTACAAAGTTGTTGGGACTTATGGTGATTTTGTATTGGGTGGTATTGTTTGTACGCTTCTTTTTAGTCTCAAAACAATATGCGGATCAGTATAATTTAGGGGTACAAATAGTATGGCCTTTGGTGTTATTAATTCCCGTAATTATGGCTTATTTTGCTATAAAAAGTGATGAAGACCTAATCAGTTCTATGGATAGAATTCGATAATGATCAGTACATTAAGGACGTTAGTATTACTGTTGGTTGTAGCTGCCATGTCAGTTCCGCTGCTGGCCCAATCAAATCAGAAGAAAATCCAAGTAAAACTGGATCCAAAGCAACAATTTTCAACGGTATTTGAAGGTGTTCCCTTAAAAAAAGGATATCGATGGGAAAAAGGGTATCGGTGGGTAGGCCCCTGTGAGGACATTGGCGTAAGCAAAGCCCTGTATCGGTCCGATTTATTGAATTTTAAAATAGGTCCGCAACTACGAGATTCCATGAATATGTTTTGGGATAGCCTATTAACCCCCTGGGAAAAAAGCGAAGGTAAATCTACGGCAACTTACGAAGAGTGTGTTCAGTGGTATACTACCGTTGCACGATTGTTTCCTGGTTGGGTGAGTTTCGGTTCGATTGGCACTGGCGATAACGGATTGCCTATATATACAATCAGTTATTCCACGGAAAATCGACAAAAATTAACTCGTTGGGGAATACCGATGCAAGAGATGATGGCAGAGGTTGATAAGGGTTTGAATTCAGGGGCGGGTGAAGGTAGCTGGAATAGTTCTGCAACTTCAGCGGATGGTATAGCAGGTGATTTAGGGAAATCAGATAAATCAAAATTCATTTCTTTGCTTATAAACAACAATATTCACCCCGGGGAACCAGAAGGAACTGACGCTAGTATGTTGTTGTTACGTGACTTAATATTTTTCCCTGAGCAGTATTACAATCCATATACCATTAAACCGCTAAATCTTAAGATTACTATTGTTTGTCAGTACAATGTGGATGGAACCGTAAATCGTGGTAGACCTTCTAGAGCAAACCAGGTGGGTCCCGATGCGTATGGTTTTAGAGGGAATGCCAAGAATCTGGATTTAAATCGTGATTTCATTAAGATGGACAGCAAGAATGCTATGGCTCTGGTGAGATTGATGGCAAGTAAAAAATTTGATTTTATGATTGATAACCACACCAGCAATGGCGCGGATTATCAGCATGTCCTAACTTATTTTCATACGAGACCGGAGAAGTTTTTTCATCCGCGAGGGCAATGGATTGTGCCGTTTGAACAGGAATTTCGGAAAAGATTGTTGGCCGATAGTTGGAAGACGGCTCCGTATGTAGAAACACTTAAGGCAATACCTGATAGTGGTTTATACGCTTTTTGGGAAACTGGAAGGTATGCAACCGGGTATGCAGCGTTGTTGGGTACCGTGGGATATACGGTAGAGACCCATATGTTAAAACCCTTTCCTCAACGTGTCTTGGCTACATTGGCTTTCATGGAGAATTTTATTGAAAATCTGGGCTGGGTGGTGATTCCTGAAATTAATTCGGGGTATGGATTAACCAGTATGCCTGAGTTTCGAAAATCGGGAGCTTTACGTCCTATGCCTTCGCGTTATACCATTAAACCAGAATACATGCCGTTAAACTTCAAATTGGATAACACTGTTTCTGAAAAGATCGATTTTTATGGATTTACGGCGGGGTATAAACCCAGTGAAGTAACCGGTGCGAATCGATTGTTTTATGACCGATCTAAGCCTTGGAAACGGAAGATTGACTATTATTCTACCTATCGCCCATTGGATTCGGTAAAAGTACCTAAAGCCTATATAATTTCTTCCGCATATCCAGAAATAATTGATATGTTAAAGCGGAATGAGGTATTTGTAAAGCGGAATTCGGTGGATACGCAAATCGCAATGCGTGTCAGTTATATTATAGATTATAAAACTGTGAATAGACCTTATGAGAGTCACTATTTGCATTATGATATAAAGACAAGGGACACGCTGTTGGTTTTGAAAATTAGTGCAGGTGACTATATTGTACCGGTAAGAAAAGAATCAGCGGCATTTTTGGTGAATGTTTTGGAGCCACAAGCCCCTGATTCCTATTTTGCATGGAACTTTTTCGATGGAATTTTGCAACAAAAAGAGGGATTTAGCGATTATGTATTTGAGGACTACGCTGCGGAGTTTTTGAGAAATAATCCAGCAAAGCGAGCAGAATTTGAAGAAAAGAAAAAATCAAATCCTGAATTTATGTCGAATACTTGGTCTCAATTGCAGTGGATTTACCAACAAACCAATCTCTATGAGCCAACGCATAATCGTTACCCCGTTTATCGTTTAGATTGATGACAGTATCTTGTTTTATTGGTTAAAAAGATAGTCATCGAAAGTCATCCAGTGATTGGATCGATTTTTTTGTTTTGACAGGTAATTGGAATTGCCTATTTGTAAATCCGAAATAGTTAAACGTTGGAAATGCGATTTATTCGCCGAAATATTCGACAAAGTTATTGGGGGTTTCCCACAAAGTAATTTTATGTAGTTGTACACCTTCGGGTAAATGTGGTGTTAATCGATTCCAAATTCCTACAGCGATGGTTTCGATAGAGGGCATGGTGCCTTTAAGCCAAGCTACATCCAAATTTAGGTTTTGGTGATCGAGATCATCAATTACCTGTTTTCGGATTATCAGTTTCAATTGCTTAAGATCCATCACCAATCCTGTTTCTGGATGTGGTTGACCTTTTACACAAACATATAAATCGAAATTATGACCATGAAAATGTGGGTTTGCACACTTTCCAAAAGTGGCTAAATTCTTTTCATCGGACCACAGTGGGTTCCACAGCTGGTGGGCTGCGTTAAAATGCTCTTTTCTGGTGATGTACAGCAGGGGCATGGGTTTTCAGCGGCAAAGGTAGTTAGATTTATTTTACTGCGACAATGGTTTGTTGATTTTCCATCGGAATATAGCTCCAGTGTAGGCATCGATCATCCAATTCCAAGGTAGAACGAAATTGAGAAGTGCAGGTTCGTTAAACGTTGATTGGTAGGTAGATGAGCACTGGGACATGGTAACATTTGTAGTATCTCTGCAGGGTTGAAATCCGATATGTATGGATTGTTTCGGTGTTGGTCGGGGTAAAACAATGTATCCATTCTGGGTGGTTTGACTGATGCGATAATATTCGGATTTATTGATGGGCAGTGACCCCATATCATCGGATAGGGAGGTATTAGATAATTTATCTATGGGTTTAGGCAAGAATGCAGTGATGCAGATTGTAGAATCTGATTGGACTACCGGTATTTGTTGATATTTCCCTGTTAATAGGGTAGCACAACCGTATTGGGTAAAAATAATAATTGCTATAGCTGCCAGATTTAGGCAGTTTCTACGGCGTACCATTTGGCTAGATTTTCAACCGTGTATTTGATGTCTTCCACGGAGTTTTGTTTACCGAAGCTAAAGCGAATGGTTGTTCTATTTGTACCCGGTTTACAGGCATTTATAACGTGGCTACCGCCTACTGCACCGGATGAACAAGCAGAGCCACCCGAAGCGGAGATTCCTGCTAAATCTAAGTTAAATAACAACATAGAGCCGGCTTCGTTTGGTGGTAAACTTACACTAAGTACGGTGTACAAACTATCTCCTTGCGGGTTACCGTTGAATTCAATTCCAGGAATATGTTCCTGTAATAGTTGAATCATGGTATCTTTTAAATTTTGGATGTGCGATTTTTTTGCTTCGATATCCCGATAGGAGATTTCGAGTGCTTTCGCAAGTCCAACTATACCATAAACATTTTCTGTTCCGCCACGCATTTCACGTTCTTGTGCTCCCCCCGTAATTTCAGGAGTTAACTTGTTTTTGCGATTTATATAAATAAACCCGATACCTTTTGGACCATTGAATTTGTGGGCGGCAGCAGCTAAGAAATCGACGTATCCTTGCGATAAATCGAAAGAAAAATGTCCCATGGTTTGCACGGTATCACAATGGAAAAGCGCGTTGTGTCTATGGCAAAGCTCTCCAACTTCCTGGATATTAATCATAGTCCCAATTTCGTTGTTGGCATGCATTAAACTCACCAACGTTGGAATAGGGTTTTGCAATAAATCAGCCAATTGATTTAGGTTGATTTCACCTTTTTCATTAACATCCAATAAAACCAACTCTACCAAGCCAGCATGGGCGAGGTCTTCGGCAGTGTGAATTACGGCGTGGTGCTCAATTGGGGAGGTGATAATTCGTTTGATTCCCAATGAATTAACGGAGCCTCTCAATGCCAAATTATCGGCTTCTGTTCCGCCAGATGTGAAGCAAATTTCCGCAGGGGAACAGCCTAGCAATTTAGCTATTTTTCCGCGGGCATCTTCAATAATACCTTTTACTTTTCTTCCATGTGCATGGGAGGAACTTGGATTCCCAAAATGCTCTTGCATGATGGGCAACATGGCCTCTAATACTTCTGGATTTAACGGAGTTGTTGCAGCGTTATCGAGGTAAATTCTACGGGAATTCATCATATGCGATTATACAAATCTAAGTAACCTAGGAATTTATAACACAATTTTGCCATTGTAAACTCGGTTAAAATATCATTTTCTCGGGGAGCGATTTCTACGATATCAAAGCCAACAACCTTTTTTCTTTCGGCAATTCTTCGGAGTAATTTACATCCTTGAATCCAAGTTAATCCTCCGGGTTCGGCGGTTCCTACAGCTGGAGCTACGGATGGATCAAATCCATCGGCGTCAATGGTTACATAAACAACATCGGATAATTTATCTATGCAATCGTCAATCCATGCATCGTTATCCCACAAATCGTGAGCATACCATGTGTGAATATTGTCTGAGTCTTTAATTAACTGAGCTTCTTCTTTACATTGGGCTCGAATCCCAACCTGAACCAAAGGGATATTGAGATCGTGCACTCTGGACATAACGCTGGCATGCGAAAAGGGATTGCCTTGATAAGCCAATCGCAAATCGGAATGAGCATCGATTTGTAGAATGCTGATATTGGGGTATTTCTCCTGAAAGGCTTGGGCAAAACCGAATGTTACCGTGTGCTCGGCACCGAGAGAAACAACGAATTTATTGTGCGAAAGAAGCTCTTTGGTTTGTTTTGCAATTAAAGCTACGGCATCTGCGTCCACTTTGCCGTTGAAATCCAATGGAGCAACTGTGGCAATACCAAAATTTTTGTAGGCTTCACGATCTATTTCTTCATCGTAGAATTCAACAAAATGGGAAGCGGATACCATGGCTTCGGGTCCTTTATCAGAACCTTGTAAATAGGAACTGGTATGCTCGTAGGGTATCTGTTGGATAACCACTTTAGCATGTTCCAAGGTGGCTAATTCGGCTTCTGGGAAGGCCAAGAAACCTTCTTCAGCAGGGAGGATGTTAATCATGAATTATTTAACGCGTTCTACGTATTCGCCGTTACGAGTATCAATTTTGATTTTTTCACCCACTCCTACAAAAAGAGGAACCATCACGGTAGCTCCGTTTTCAAGGGTAGCAGGTTTTAATGTGTTGGTTGCCGTATCGCCTTTCACACCGGGTTCGGTGTAAGTGATTTCCATGGTTACATATTGCGGAGCTTCTGCTAATACTGGGGTTTCACCGTTTTCAAAAGATATCAAAACGGTATCTCCTTCTTTCATGAATTTCGCACCATTACCAAATAAAAATTTCTGAACAGGGATTTGATCATAGGTTTCATTATCCATGCAGATAAAGGATTCTCCTTCTTCGTATAAATATTGTAATTCTTTAACCTCAACTCGCACGATTTCAACAGATTCACCACTTCTAAATCTATTTTCGGCCAATTTACCATCTTTTACTCTGCGCATTTTTGCTTGATAAAATGCACGAAGGTTACCTGGAGTACGGTGTTGCCATTCAATGATTTGTACTAATTC
>CAZKOM010000006.1:0-1387 GCA_964554385.1 uncultured Flavobacteriaceae bacterium
TAGAGCATCTGACTACGGATCAGAAGGTTTGGGGTTCGAATCCCTACGAGTGCACAATCAATATCAAAGGCCTCAATGCAAGTTGAGGCCTTTTTTATGATGTTATAATAATTAACCTCTAGGGTTGTATTTTGTAATTAGTCAATTTCTTACATTTGTTAAATGAGAAAAGTAATTGTACTGCTGACCATTTTTCTTAGTTCGGCTGTGGTATCTGCACAGAGAACCGAAGCAGCGCAAGCCAGCCAAGATGAACCTGATCATCTTGATTTTACTATCGCAGGAGGTGTAATTTCAAGACCCCAAGATTCTATAATCACCACAGGATTGGATGTAACCGCCCGTTTTATTGGAGGCGAAGCGGCATTTATGAATTATGTAAGCGCTAATTTTGAGTATCCGGTTCGCTGCCAAGAAAATGGCATTAATGGCAATGTACAATTGCGGTTTGTAGTTGAAGTCGATGGTCGTATTTCAACTATTTCGGTACTCAAAGAAACAAAGGCATGCCCAGAGTTTACCGCTGAGGCAATTAGAATACTTAAAAAATCCCCGCGTTGGATCCCTGCCCAAGTGAAAGGCAAAAGCGTACGATCCTATTACACACTGCCAATCTCGTTACAGTTGAATTAACATCCTAGTTAAATCCTAATTTGTTGCACTAATTCCACATCGTTTTTTTTACTCATGGGTATAATTCTTTAATCGAAGACAACTTCGAAGGAATTTTTGCGTCTTGAAACCATTGGATTGCATGGAATTAGGAAATCTATTCTATTCCGTCCAATGTGATATTTAATTTTCGTAAGACCAACCCAAATCCGTTTATTGTTTTGATATCCCACCTCCATACCCTAATAAAGAAATATCTAATTTTAATTGGTGTATTTCTTATTGTTCAAATTCAAGCTCAAAACAGCATCGTTGGTGATGGATTTGGGGGGCGATTGTGGTACAAGCCTACTAACGTTAGTTGCGCACCGTACGGCGCTTTTACCACCTGCAATGGAGAAATGTTTGGTTGGGGAATTAAGTCCAATACGTATTCGTTAATCGGCTATTATTACACCTATTTTCAGCCTAGGAAAGTTTTACGTATCGGTAAAGTAAAATACCATTCTGCGGGTTATGTAATGACCGTAATTGGAGAAAACGACAGTGGTTATGTTTGGGAAGCATTTGTTAGTAGAAATCCTACCGCGGTTGCGGCCGATATTAAATTCTGCGATGGCGGTTGGAATATTGGTGCTTTTATTAAAAAAGATGGGAGCGTGTTATTAGCCGCTGCCGATAATGCAATAATTTCTGGATTTCAAAACAATGGACAAAAACAAATTGGAACCTTCAACAATCCGTTTTACCTCCAAGATGTAAAAGGAATTAGCAA
>CAZKOM010000006.1:1397-21525 GCA_964554385.1 uncultured Flavobacteriaceae bacterium
CTGCGCAGTTGGGGTAAAAAGTGTTTTTATGCTAACTGAGACTGGCCAGGTGTTTGTACTCTCCAATCAAGAAAAAACCTATATCGGATTGGGCGATACTCAAACGGTTTCTAAGCCAACGTTAATATCCTACTTGAGCAATATTGTTGACATAAAGACCACTACCCATGGATCCATCGCATTGGATAAATTTGGTTCGGTTTATCAATGGAACGATGTCGTAAAACGGCCTCAGAAATTGACCTTAACGGATGTAGTTGCCATTTCAGGTCAGTGCGATGGTTGGATGGGGCTGGCTTTAACTTCAGCCGGCGACTGTTATAAGATTGATTTACAGAAAAATGCCAAACCAGTATTTGTGGACAGCAATGTCTTGGATATAATAACGGGGGAGGATTTTTTCTACACCTATTCGAAAGACAGTATTTTTAGATTTTATTCGGTAGACGATCACGAGCTAACATCCGCCAAAGGGAGTGTCAGAATAGGCGTGGATTTTACCCTTGCCATGCCTTGTATTGTTGATCGCCCAACCAAGAACTACGTGATTTGTAAAGGAGATTCATTGTCGATTTATAACAAAGCCCTGTACACAGAAGGGTTTCATGACATACTGTACCGAGATACATTGCGTTCGCTATACTTGGCAGTGAAAGACACGGTTTCGCAATATGATCGTTATCGATTTTGCAGTTCCAACGATAAGTATTCAATTTTAATTGATACAAGCGTAGACGTTACCGAGCAGAAGGTGTGTAAAACGATCTACACGGTTACAGAGTATATGCCTAATTATCATTTAATCGATACGGTATATGCATGCGATGGAGTTCCGATACATTTCCGAAATCGATGGCTGACCCAGGATACATTAATTATTGATAGCTTGAAGTCGATTTACGGATGCGATTCAATTATCCAAGGATGGGTTCGATTTAATAGGGTAGAACGAGAGGCTTTTACGAAGGTCAAATGTATTGGAGATGATTTTTCATTTCTGAAAAAAAACTATTCAAGTCCAGGGATTTTTTTCGACACAATTAGAACCTTAAGGGGTTGTGACTCGATTATTTACCAATTAACGTTAATTGATAATAACTGTGGGTTAACCGTTTATATTCCTAATGCATTTACTCCAAACAGAGTTGGGCCATCGGCTAATAATACATTCATGCCTTTTATGGATAATCACGCATCGTTTATGTTGAAGATATTTAATCGATGGGGAGAGAAATTGTACGAAACCTCTGATTCGGCAAAGGGCTGGACAGGCGATTATATGGGTGAACCTGTGCAAGAAGGGGTTTACGTGTATTTGTTACAGGTGACGTCGAAATCAAATAAAACCTATACATACACAGGTACAATAACTTTGTTGCGATAGTAAGTTAAATAAATAGCGCTCGTTGCCCTTGCACTTTAGGATATTCTGCCACTATTGGGGATTAAAAATAATAAATTAAATCGCCAAGATGACTGTGGATAAATTTAATTATTTATAATTTGCTTTCGATAATTTTAGTGAGCGTTTCTATCTGTTTTTGCAAACTTATAATTTGCTGTTGTAAGGCTTCACGTTCACGATCTGCTATTCCAGTAACGTACATAACGGTTGATGCATTGCCTCCTTGTTGATGAAAATTCTGTTGAATGTACATATCGTCTTCACCTACGATGCTATTGATTTTAACACCAAGAATTTCACTTAATTGTTGTAGTCGTTCTAAGGTCGCTGAATTTGGATTTTTTTCAATTTTGGAATACGCTTGTTGAGTTATATTCAGTTTGTTTGCCACATATTCCTGACTATAACCAACCCCTTCGCGCAACATTCTAATTCGATTTACCGGGGTGTTGTATTTTTTTTGGCTGTCCATTGGAGCTTTAATATGGTAAACTTACAATTCATATTTGTTATTTACAACTTTAAGGTGTTTCGTTCGCATTTAATTTTGTGGGCAAATTCCAGTTGACATGGATGCCAATGATCGTGATTGCACCTCGAAAGAAACAGAGTTGTCTGTTCCTCCCTCACCCGCGTCAATTTTAGGCATCTACACACACTATCTAAAATCTTCTGCCGACGGCAACCCCATTTTGGTACATGGGATCTTCCAAAAAAATATAACAGATATTTTCAGTGATGGATTTTATATCGACACTTTAAAAAGTGATCGAGACAACTTGTCAATTGCCATTAAAACAACTGTAGAAATAAGGAACTCGTTGAAAGATAATTCAGTATATCTTTTAATGGGAATAATTGAGGAAAATATTTCTTTAGAAAAAGTAGAATTAATTTTTGTAGTAACACGAATAATAGGTGAATTTAAAACGCAATTGATTCCTTCTGAGCAAAAGCAAGTTGCAATCGAATTGGAAGGGAATTCTGAACGCAAGGATCTAGATATTAACCCTGTGGAACTGAAATCAATAGAATTAAAGAAAATTATCAAAGAGCGTGTGATAGCCAATGAATCGATTCATGTCTTACTGATTACTGGAGATAAAATTTTAATTCCAGAGGGATTTAGAAAAGCTTTGGGACATTCCGTTCAAAATTTAACCATATCGGTCCTTCATAGTTTGGATATGAACCAATCGGAATTACATGAATTAGTAAAAGGTTCAGTATCTAAGTCTTATGACATGATAGTATTGGCTGGAACATGGTGGAATAAATACCATTGGGCTTGTAATAATATTGAACTAACGGGTTTGTTACAGCGTTCATCTGCTTGTATAGTAACGGTTTATGGGTATAATCGTCAAAAGACACTATTAGATCAAATCTCACACAAACAATTTAGATCATTGAATCACTTTGGCTCACGGCTCAAGGTGCTCATTGAATCAGCAAATAAATTATAATTAGTCCGTATCTTCGTACAACTTGGAACCAATGCAATTCGTCTTAAATCAATGAATTGCATTCAAAGCAATTACGGATGCGGATGATAAGAATAATCGGTGTAATATTGTTATATTTTGGATTTGCTTTTAATTCCGAAGAGCTTCAGGCTCAAGCGGATTTTGGAGCAAATAACCGAAAGGGTTGTGCACCTCTCACCGTACAATTTTCGGATTTATCTAGCGGTAGTATTGTTTCTTGGTCTTGGGATTTAGGAAATGGTAATCTGAGTACTCTGAAAAACCCATCGGCAAGCTATACATCTCCAGGTAAATACACGATAAAATTAACCGTGACGGATGCGTCGGGGAATAAATATTCGGCCACTAAAACCAATTTTGTTGTAGCTTTTAAATCTCCAGTTGCCGATTTTACGGGTAGTCCCCGGACTATCTGTCAAGGCGAATCCGTAACCTTTTCAGACCAATCCACTGCTGGAGATACGGTCATTAATAAATACACCTGGGATATGAACGATGGGACAGTGATCACGAGCTCGTCAAAACCTACTCATACCTTTAAAAGTGCTGGGACCTTCCCGATATCCTATTCTGTTCAAGATGCAAATGGGTGTGTTTCCAAAGTAAGTAAAACAGCCTATATCGTGGTGAATCCTAAGCCCACAGCGGACTTTACAACGGATTCTGCCATTGATTGTAGGGCGCCCTCTTGGGTTACTTTCAATGACAAAAGTAAAGGGAAAGGCTTAAGCGGGAAATGGTCGTTTGGAGATGGTAATCAGAAATTATTAACGGTAGGTGGGAGTATTCGACATCAATATGCGAATCTAGGTAAGTACACGGTGAAATTGGTTGTAAAAGATAGTAACGGCTGCATGGACTCGGTGATAAAGAATTCCGCAGTGATCTTAGAACCATTTAAAGCCGAATTCACATCGGATAAACAAGTCTTTTGTGGTTCGGGGACGGTGAATTTCACCAATTTAAGCACTCCGCAAACCGGTGTGGTTTCCACCTGGGATTTCGGTGATGGCACCACGTCTACGCGATCTCATCCTTCTAAATTCTACAACAAAGTGGGGAAATTTACGGTAACACTCACCATTCAATCGATGTATCGTAATTGTTCGGCCACAGCTACAAAAAATTTATACATTATTGTAAATCCATCCCCCAAGGGCAAAATTCAACTGAGCGATACAGCGCCATGTAAGGTGCCATTTACGGTTTATGCAACCTATTTGGATTCTTTTGGATATAAAAAAATCACTTGGCGAATGTCTATCAATAATGGACCTAATCGTGTATTGGGTAGCACGAATCCCATTCGAATTGATGGGAATTCGTATGGTCTTCATTTAATATCGGCCGTTGTTGAAAATAAGGAAGGATGTGTAGACACGATAGAATTTCGATATTTAGAACCCGTGATTATTTCGGCAAATGTGCAAGGAGTTCGCTGGGGCTGTGTGCCATTGAAATCCAAATTAAAAGCAAGTATTAAATCCAACAGAACTATTAAATCCATTTCTTGGGAGTTTCATGATGGAGATATTCGTTCTGGAGTTGAAGTAGAAAAGAATTTCCCTGACACCGGTGTTTTCAATGCAAAACTCACGGTTTGTACCGATAATAATTGTTGTGTTACCAGGGACTTTCAGATTCATGTGGGGATGAAATTGAAACCCGCATTTTATACGCAACCTACGGGTGAATTTTGTAATAATACCGATAGTATTTTGTTTGTGAATGCAACTCAATACCCGGGATTTGTGATTGATAGTTTTATTTGGAATTTCGACGAAACGGATGGGGTTCCTGGAGCCTCATTTACTCCTGCTTGGATGGTTGCGCCAAAACGGTATGAGAAATCCAATATCTGGCACCGGTACGATAGAGATACCGGCTGGGTGAATCCTCAGTTGTTTGCGTATCATCATGGTTGTGAATCGGTTGTGAGTCAGCGGGATTCCATTAAGATTAAAGCCGCTTTTGCGAAAATTGGATATTACCTTAATGTTTGCGATTCCAATGCGTTGTATTTATATAATTTGTCAAAGTCTTACACCCGATTTGAGTGGATTATTGACAAGAAAAAATACACATCGGATACCGTTTCAGTATCGGCGTCGTATTCTCATTACATTCGATTACGTATTTGGGATGATTCTACGGGTTGTTTTGATACCACCGAGATGGTTTATACTCCAGAGAGTTATGCCTCTCCCAGTATTCAAGAATTGGAATCTGATTTGTGTGCACCGGGGCATGTTGTTCTACGGGTAGTAAATGGACCATCCCAATTTGATTGGATTCTCAATGGAAAGGTTTTTGCAAAAAATCAAACCACGGTTAAAATTCCGTTCGATACCGCGGGGGTTTATTTTGTAGAATATACAACCCCCTTAGGTAAATTTTGTAATGGTTTAAGTAGGTTGAGGTATGACGTAGGAGAAACGGATTTACGAGGTTCGTTAAAGCGATCTCCAGGATGTTTGCCTATTTCGTTGGAATTGTACGACTCCTCCTACTCACCCACAAAAAAACATGTTTGGGTATTGAGTACGGGAGATACCATCCCAATAACATCGGCATTAACAAAATATATTGTAAAAAATGCTAACACCGATACGGTTTGGGCTACACTTAAATCCCAGGTGTCTAAGCAATCTTGTTATCCAACGGCTCGTTTGCCGATAGCTATTTCGGGACCAATATTTACCTTAAGGCAGTTATGGGAACACAGTTGTGATAAGAGTTTGTTTCAAGGATTTGCCGTTCAAGTGAATAAATCTCCCGCAAAAATTAGTTGGGATATGGGCGACGGGAAAACGTATGCAACTTCGTTTGTTCGTCATGGTTATAAGGATTCGGGAGTGTATAAAATTAAGGTGAAATTGACGGATTCTGCTGGTTGTGTATCCGAGGAAGAACGAAGTGTTTATTTTCCGGGAAATCGATTGAAAATCAATGTAGCGTATTCGGTTGTAGGTACTAAATGCGCTCCCATGTTGGTGCAATTTCGTGATTCCAGTAGTTCGTTTAATGTTAAAATTTTAAGTTGGTTTTGGGATTTTGGCGATGGAACATCCAGCGTATTAAAAAATCCCCAACACCAATATTTGAAACCGGGGAAATACTCTATTACCTTAACGATTAAGGATTCTCTAGGTTGCACGGAAACAAGGAAATTTTTGGATTTAATTTTAGTGCCTGGTCCTGATGGCCAATTTAGTTTTACGCCCAAGTCGGGTTGCCTCCCATTGTTAGTAAACTTTAAACATAGTACAACGGGTGCTGTCTTGAAAAAAGAATGGGATATGGGTGACGGAGTTGTGCAAGTTGGCAATGTTTCTTCTTACACGTACAAATTGCCTGGAAAGTATATTCCATCCTTGATTCTTAAGGATTCTTTTGGATGTGTCAAAGCGATACAATCTCCGGACACAATTGAGGTTTTTGGTTTACCTAACGTGAAAATCAACCAATCAGGCTTGTGTTTTAATGACTCGGTAGTATTGAATGCAGAAGGAGTGGCGAATACACCCACTCTGGATAATGTCACTTGGATGGTTGAAGGTAAGCGTTATGCTGGATTTTCAACAAAAGTGAAATTTTTCAACAAAAATGCTTTAATCAAGGTGTGGGCAAGCAGTAAACAAGGATGCGTTGATAGCATAACTAAGAATTTGAAACTATACGGAGCAACAATTTCAGTTAATCCCTATGATTCTATTGTTTGTCTCGGTAGTACGTGGAAAGGTGTAGTAAAATACAGTACGGATACTACGATCATTCAACAAGGTTGGTATTTGAATAATACCTATCAAACCAATACATTTAATTTCCAATTTGTACCTCTGACATCCCGGATATATTCGTTGCAATACATCACAAAGAATGTTATTGGTTGTGTGGATTCTTTGCCAATTCCTGTGCGTGTACTGGTAGGGGATACGGTAACTCCGTCTTCTCCTATTTGGAGAAGAGTTAGTGTAACAGGCGATAAAAGTCATGAGTTGGTTTGGGGGAATGTGCAGAGTTTTGATTTTAAACGATATCGAGTTTGGGTAGATCGAGGAGCTGGTTATCAGTGGTTATTGGATAAATCAACACTTGGCGATACGATGGGTATTGTATCGGATGCAGCGAGTTTGGTGAGGAGCGACTGCTACAAAGTAACATTGGAGAATTTGTGTGGATTTACCCAGTCTTTAGCAGATCTAAAGTCGCATTGTACTATCGAGTTGAAAGGGAAATCGTTGGTAAATGCGTCGGAACTTCATTGGACCCCATATGCCGGTTGGCCGGTGGATTATTATACAATATTTAGACAAAAGTCTGCTTTGATTTGGGATTCAATCGGTAGAGTTGATGGATCGATTTTGCAATTTATCGACACAAATATCACTTGTTATAAGACGCATGTTTATCGAGTAAAGGCAAGGGAGTTGCTTGGATTTAAAGAATTCAGTTTTAGCGATACGTGTCATGTTAAACCCATATATATAAACACCGTGAATCCGCCTACAATGAGAAGGACCACCGTTGTTAATGATGAATATGTTAGGGTTGATTGGGAAAAACCTATACGGAATCGTTTTCCTCTGGTAAATTATATGATTAAGGGGGAGCAACTTATAACACCCCAAGGCAATCCTTTGAATACCTCTGTTTGGAAGATGTCTGCGAACGAAGATTCGTTGTTGTTCATCCAACGTTGGGTGGATGTAGATAAATGGAGTTATCGATATCGGGTTTTAGGGATTGATGAATGCGGAGACAGTTCTGTTTGGACGTCTATATCGCAATCTATTTTATTGGAGGTTACTTTAAATACCGATTTTCAGCCGGTATTACGATGGAATAAATATCAAATGTGGGCCGATGGGGTAAAGGAATATTTGGTTGAAAGAAATATGGGTGCAGGTTTCCAAGTGGTTGCTACACTCACCCCCAATGATACAATGTATACCGATGCTTTGGCTAGTTTAAATTGTATTCCAACTTTGGAGTATCGAGTGACGGCTAATCGCAATCGGCCAATTCCTTCCGATAGTATTTGGATGCATTTATCGGCCAGTAATGTAAGCAAACCGGTTACAGTTACTAAAATTTTCGTACCAAATGCTTTTACACCCAATAGCAATCGACTCAATGAGACCTTTCAACCGGAAGGTATTTACATCGCGAGCTATACTCTTAAAATATTTAATATTTGGGGACAGGAGCTATTTAGTGAAACGGGTTGTTCTCCTAAATGGGATGGGAATTACATGGGAAGTGAGGCGCCCCAAGGAGTATATGCATATCTAATCGTGGCTAAAGGTGTAGATGGGAAGCGGTATTATTTTAATGGGAATGTCACTTTGTTGAGGTAGTTATATAGAAAATGCTAATACAAAAATTCCTACGAACGAAATAAAACCTACGAGTAATATATTATTCAATCGTTTCATTGCGATTTGATTGTTGTATTTTTTTACTGCTTTTGCTTCTTCCTCCATGGCTAAGGCGATATTTTGATCGTACTCCGGGTTGGGAACTTTTCTTTCTCGATTGTAGCCTAACGTTTCCCATTTTAGCACTGAATCTTGCATCATCCAAAATTTAATGTATCGATTGGTAGTTTGAGACGAACCCATGGTAGAGTATGTTGAAATTGCTGTTCCATTGTAAATGTAATTGCTTGTACTAACTTGATAATATGGATTATACGATGAAACACGGGATCCAGAATAAACTGTTCGGTTTGAATAGGTTCCTGAATAATTGGTATTCCCGATTGAAAAAGAACTGGATTGAGTTTGAGTTCCGATGGTGTAGGTAAACGAAGTAATTGAGTCTATAGTAATTTGATCGTTAGGGACACCAAATTCCAGAAAAACTTGTTTTTTAGTCTTAAACTCTGCCATAACCTTTTCATGGGGTATGACGACATATTTAGGTATTTTGTAAGGAGTATAGGTTTTATAGGGTAGGGGCGAACAACTTGAGGCTATCGTTAATATGATAACTATAGTAAAGAAGTGTTTAAATCGATTATTCACTTTTCAAAAGTAAATAAACGGATTAAAACGGCGAGCTATTTATTTTCCTTAAGATAATTGAGGCCGAGAAAATAGTTCCTTGGAAGATATCAGATAGTTAAGGGCACTTCCATAAGCAGAATTTCTGCGTTGGCTGAATTAGCTTTTATGGTTAATTGCGGTTGTTCCCAAATTCCTAAGCCATCTCTACTTGCTAATTCTTGCCCTTGAATATTGAAGTTACCATTTAGAATGAAAGCGTAAACTCCGTTTTTTGGGTCTTTAAGGTCGTAGGTTATTTCCTTGTCTTGGTCGAAATGTCCTAGGTGGAACCAAGCATTTTGGTGTATCCAAACGCCTTCGTCGTTGGGATTTGGGGAAAGTACTTGCTGTAATCTATTTCTTCGATCGTTTAGATTTAGTGTTAGTTGATCGTATCTAGGAGTGACATTTTTTTTATTTGGGAAGACCCAGATTTGCAAAAACTTCACGGGCTGAGCTTTGCTTTTGTTGTATTCGCTATGGGTTATTCCTGTTCCTGCACTCATTACCTGGATATCTCCGTGTTTTATAACAGAGACATTCCCCATAGAGTCTCTATGTTCCAGATCACCTTCCAACGGGATACTAATAATCTCCATGTTGTCGTGAGGGTGGGTGCCAAATCCCATTCCTGCTTCAACAAAGTCGTCGTTTAATACGCGTAATACACCAAAGTGCATACGTTCTGGATTGTAATAATTGGCAAAACTGAAAGTATGTCTGCTTTTCAACCAACCGTGGTTGGCTTCCCCGCGGGTATCGGATTTATGCAATACAATATTATTCATAACTGTAGATTTTGTATTTTCAATGTGATTAAAACCAACAACATTCAATGGTTTTAGTTCGTCGATATTATTGGCAGACAAATTGGTAGCGAGTTTATTGGTAGCCAACAAGGTTGTACCTAAAATGCTGTTTTTAATAAACTTTTTACGATCCATGGAGTGTTATTGTTTGTTTAAACAAATTTAAGCCATTCTTTCGGAAAATAATATGTTATTTAAATAATAATTTCATTTAACTTGCATCGGAAATGAAGGGATTGGAGTTAGACTTTGGTATTGTATCCAAATTGCTGATTGCGTTGCTAGGATTAGTAACATCTTCTTTTATTTTTATCGCGAAATCCTATTCTTCTAGAGCGAATAAGTTCTTAGCACTATTTATTTTAACGATGTCTTGGTTTCAAATGCAACCCGTATTGTATGCGAATTGGGGATTGCATTTAAAATATCCATCCATCTATGGATTTGATATTGTTTTCCTGTTGGCCTTGCCAGCCCTAATCATACTATACTTTAAATACGTAACAAAAGAATCATATCGTTGGCAAAACGAGGATTATTTATTGTTGATACCAAGTGCTTTCCAGTTTTTTAATTGGTTGAATTATTCTATGTTAAGTGCAGAGGTTAAATTAACTTTTGTAAAAGGAATTTTAATTCGACCGGATTATGCATCTACCAAAACCTATCTACATGGTACGATTTACATATATTTTATTTTTTTGTTAGTGTGGATTGTGTTTTCATTGGTTAAGTCAAGACGAATTTTAGCAGCATTTTTAAAGGAAAACCCAAATCAGCACTGGGATGGTGAGCACTATCGGGTGATGCAGCGTTGGCTCAAGGGTATCTATTTATTGTATGCGGTAATGAGTGCTAATTTTGTGTTTAATTATACTCGACAAGTAATTTTAGAGTTTAATTACGATGGCCCGTTTTTGTTTTTTGTCCCATGGTTGAGAATGGCTATTTTGGTTGTTTTTGTACTCCGAATATTGTTATTTCCAGAGGTTTTATTTGGAGTGCCAACCTTTACTTCTGTTTCCCTGCAAAGAGAAAATGAAGGGTCAAATGATCTATTGGAAAATAACGGCACAACTGATAGTGTGACACAATTTAATCCCTTAATTGGAGATACGGTTTCCCTAGAGCCAATTGCTGCCTTGGAATTAACGAATACACAAGTAACGGATTATTTGAAGAAGATATTTCAATATATAGCGGATTTTCAACCCCAAGCGTCGGAAGATTTTACGCTAGAAAAACTATGCAGGCAAGTGAATATTCCCAAGAGTCATTTTAGTTATTTATTAAAATATCATTACAAAGAGACCTTTGTTGAATTTAGGACTCGTTTGAGAATAGAATTAGCTTGTCAGTTACTAAAGAACTCAGAGAATAGGTTATTGACGTTGGAAGCCATCGGAGAAAATGTGGGTTTTTCGTCGCGTTTTACTTTTATAAGGGCGTTTAAGAAAGTAAAAGGAATAACGCCAAGTGAATTTTTAACTGAATTGAATCATCAGTAAATACTCGCAATTTCAAAAGACTGAGTGACTTTTTTGCATTTTTGCAACATATACTAATAGTTAGTGTGCGAGAAAATTCTACAAATTTGTAGCAATGGAATCCACCAAATGTTTGAGAAATCTGGCTGTGATATTAACATCCATTGTGTTAATGTTTATTTCAGATAATTCATTTTACTCGGGTATCAATGTGTATTTCATTTTTATTGTAGTTTTGGCTTCAATTTTCTGGATTATTCATAGGATTTTTCGTTCAGAAACCGAAGTATAGCATCTTAGTGTGTTTAGAGTTAAAACGGATTGGTGGAGGCCAATCCGTTTTTTATTAAGAAAAAAATCTATTCACAATATTTAATACTTCAATAATGGCATAATTTTGGTTATGCAATTATTCTGTCGTTAATTTGACACAATTTGGAACTATACTATGCGAAAATTATTAACAATATTCTTTATTTCTTTTTCCATAAATGCCTATAGCCAAGATGGCAATAGAGATTTAGACAGAAGAATAAATTCGTTTGAGTCGCGCACTTCTACGTTGGCTGAAGAACTTGATAAACTTAAAGGTCAATTAAAACAAGTTAGCGCTGAAAATAGCAAATTAAAATCTTCCTTACGTAGATCTAACGATAGTTTAACCTCGGTGGTTAGCCGATCTTTAGAGATTCAGGCTCAGAATGAAAGAGCTGTGAATTTAGCATTGGATTCTTTTAAGGTAAAATTTGATCAGCAAAACAAAACGGTAGAGGCGGTACAAGCGAATTTGGATGAGAAATTCAGAAATCAATTAATGATTTACATCTTATCGTTAGCAGTTTTTGTAGTAGTGGTGATAGTAGCTAGCAAATCGGCAACGAGCAAAGGATTAAAGCAAGGAATTTCTAATTGGAATCATTTTCAAGAACACTTTTTAAAAAATAATAAATAAACAATATGGCAAGTAATAAAGGCAAACTCGATCCAATTACCTTCATTTATGGTATGGGTGCAGCTATCGTATTGGTAGGTGCGATGTTTAAGTTTTTGGGCTGGAACTTTGCGAACGAAATGTTCATCATCGGTCTTTCGGTTGAAGCAATTGTATTTACAATTTCGGCTTTTGAGCGTAAAGTAGAAGACAAAGAATATAATTGGGAGCAAGTTTTTCCACAGTTGGAAAATGGAGAAAACAAAGGGGGAGTGGATACAACTGGATATCAATCCGCGATGGCTCAGTTTTCGCAAACCTTGGGTCAATTGAGTACTGGATTGAAAGAAATGACAGAAAGCGTGAATCAAATAAAATCTGAATTAAAAAGTAGCGCTGATCAATCTGCTTCCATGCAAAAAACAATGACGGAGTTTAATCAGTTGATGAATAACTACAACGATAATCTTCGTAAGATCAACGATCAATACAATAGTTTTATTCAAAAATAATAAGAGGAAAATCTAACAGAAATGGGTTCCTCAACCATTAGAATAAGCAGAGCTAAAAACGTCTCATTTATGAGGCTGTCTCTGTTTTATTTGATTTTTATTGTTCAAATTTTCTTCACCTCTCCGGGTTTGTATGTATTGCAGTATAAAAGTGTTGCAGCTACACAAACCATGATTAATGAGCGTTTGGAGTCTGAATTAAATGTATTTCGTGCAGTAGACGATAATCAATCTCAACTAAAAGCTACTACGTTGCAGTTGGTTTCTGAATTGGATAAATTGAAGGAGAAATATTATGCCTACGAAAAAGAGGCTGGTATTGCCGGAGATCGTTTACGAGAAAACAAGTTTTCGGAATTGCAAGTAAGACAAGGTGAATTAGGTGTTCAAGTAAATAAAATACTTGCTACCTATTTAGATGCTTATGGTAAAGTAGGGGTTAAAAATTTGGCCGACGATATCAAGAAACTTCGAGATTATAAGGGCGTTGAATTTGATGCCATGTATTATTTCTTCAAGGCTACCCCCAACGGTGTAGTACCAACGGTATTCGAACATTTCAAAACGGTATTTCTTTATCAATCGTTAATCGCGCTTAAAAAGAAGGACTTAGAATTACCAAAATTTGAGATTCTAAGCATCGATCAAACGGATTTTATTCAAAAGTTTAAAAGGAGTTTAATATTAGGTGAAACTTTAGACCTTAAAATTAGGCCGAAAGAAACAGGTGTAAAACCTGTAGTTAAAGTAAATGGTACCGTTATAGATATCGAAGCGCTTAATAAAGTGGATTTTCGTATAGTTTATAAACCTACACGAGTAGGTGACTATTCTCTAGAGGTAGCCGTTGGCGAAAAGAGAATTTTGGCTTCCTTTGAAGTTGTAGCGCCTGCGTTCCGATTTATGCGAAGTTCGTCGAGCATTAGTGGTGTTGTTGGTGAGAAATTTTTCATCACTCTTGATAGTGTGTATGTTCCCAAAGGGGATTTTGTAAAATTTGTATCGTCTGCAGCTACTATCGAGAGGAAAGGAATGCAATTGATTGTTATCCCTCAAAAAGAAGGAAGGTTTGATATTGCAATGATGCTGGGAGATAAAGAAGCGGATAGAGCCGCATTTTTTGCATCAGTTAAGGAAGCTCACAAAGTTTCGTTAATGGATGTTGCAGGAAATACAGTTGCATTATCGCAGGCCAACAAATTGGAATCGGATAATAGTTATTGGCAAGTGGTTGATTTTGATATGTCTGTGACCTATCCTGATGGCACATACAAGAAATTACACAGCACCACGAGATTTTTACGCAATGAATTGAGAGAATTGGAATCTAAGGCTCCTAAAGGTAGTGTTATTATTTGTGATAATATTCGTTTGGTAGGACAAGTGAATGGATCAACGGCAAAAGGGGAGTCGTTAGTAATTGTAAAATAGTATGGCAAATTTGGTAAAAGTTAAAAAGACGAAAACCCTGCGCTTTAAATTAATAAGCGTATTGTATTTGTTGTTCATCTCCCTGTCTATTTTACAAATTCCAATTGAGTGGTTTCGTATTAATGCTACGGTTGCCGATTACATGAATAATTCCACAACGGTAAAAATGGATATTCCTGTAATTATCAATACTATGTCGGAATTGGAACGGATCGATGTTGAATTTTCAAAAGAAATAGGATACGATGCGAAGTTGAAGAAATTCAAGGAACCGGAAAGTTATTCGGCAACGGATATGTATTTTATACGTTGGGCCAATGGGGATAAACTTTTCGCAAAAATGACTCAGATGAAGGATTATTTCATGGCTTTGCCAGAAGACCATCCTAAAAGGAAGGAATTTGAGCGATTGTTTAGTGAGGATTTAAAGAACGGTTTGAAGTCGAATAAAAATAAGCTGTGGGTAGAATGGAAGTTTAAACACGTACCAGCTGCCGTTGTAAAAACGTGGATTGCAGATTTAAAACTTCGTTTGAAACTTCTAAATGGCGGTATCATTGTTAAAGAGGAGCAAAATAAAGATTACTTGGTACTAATGGCATATAACATCGAAGCCGTTAGACCGGGAGATACCGTTAAGATTGTAGTTTTTGATCATGATAAGTTATCGGTGACGGCTACGGAAAACGATAATGTATTTAATCTTAATAAATGGAATGGAGACACTTTGTTGTTCATTCCACCCTACGTAGGTCAATATTCCTTAAGTTTTAAGAAAAATGGCTACGAAGAGGTATTGAAGGTAACCTCGGTAGCGAGAGAATTTGAACGTGAAACGGATCATGGATTTAATATCTTTTATGAAGGAAAACCCGCGGAGCTACATTACATAAATTTGTTAAATACTGGCAGCGCCAGTTGTAGCTGCGACCCAAATATGTCCATTAGCAGTAGAACCAACAAAGTTAGTTTTACTCCGCAAAGTGCTGGCTGGTGTAACTTCCTTATTAAGAATAAAGATGGAATGTTATTGTTAAAGGATTCTATCTATGTTCAGAAATTACCAGAGCCGTTTATTCATGTAGATGGAAGTAGTGATAGAGCAATATCTTACAGCAGATTGAGTTCCAGTGGTAAAATTGTACTTCATGCAAAACATCCTGATCTTGCTAATTTTAAATACAAAATCAATGGTTTAAAATATCGATTAATTGGTGTGAATAATGAATTACAGACCGTTTCTGGTACTGAAATTGTAATACCCGCTGATAAAGTTTCTATGTTGCGCTATGTTGTAGTAGAAGAGGCAACGATTGAGACAGAAGTAAATAAAATGGTTAAAAAAGAGCCAATAGTAATTCAAATTAGAAAGTAATAATGAGAAGTTTATATCGTTTAATTGTTTTTGGGATAGCATTCATTAGCAGTCAGTTGATGGCTCAGTCTAATGAAGTTAGGATTTCTGGAACACGAGTAATCGCTGCCGGAGAGACGTTTTCTGTTTCCGCTGGTACAACAATAGTTTTAGAATCTGGAGCTAGCCTTTTAGTGGATGGAAGCATCAAATTGAACGGAAGTTCGGATAAAAGAATTAAAATCATTTCTGCCGATTCAAAGAATCCTGGATTGGGAATTTCTATTGAAGGGGTTAATGAATCGGGTAAAATTGAAATTGAAAATGTTGATTTTATCGGACTCGTTCAGCCATTGCGATTTGATCCTTTTTGGTATCGTAAATCTGTAGAGATTTCAAATAGTAATTTCTCTGACGTCAGTTTTGGTGAACCGATTATTTATGTTTCAGCACCTTTACTGGATTTGAGGGATGGGAAGACCATTGATTTCAAATTGAAAAATTCTAAGTTTTTTAATAATAGCGATAATATCATTTTAGAAAAAGTAGGATCTGCGGGAATTCGTTACGAGTTGGACGCTATAACGTTGAATGACAATTCTTTACACGGCGAAGATGGTTCTATGGGTATGTTGCATTTGGATTTAAGTAAAGATGCAAATCAAGCTAACATTTCTTTAGGGAACTTTGTAATTGTAAACAACACCTCTGGGATGGCGTCAATTGGTATTTCCGTTAGTGGTGGACCTGGGGACAAATTGAATGTTCCAATGGGGAATGTTTATTCCAATGTATCCGCAAACTCAATTGTCTACGATTCAAGAAGGGATAAACGATTGCCTTCGTTGGGTTTGGAAAATACCTCTGCGTTAAGCACCATGAAAACTCCACAAGATTTTGTATTAGGCGCGAATCATACTTTTGGAAGGATGGCATTAGCGGTTTCAGGGAATCCAACGGTAGTTAAACTAGTAGATACCTTTGATAGACCCGTTTATGTTAAGCAGGATAGAATCGGTGATTCTTTAATAGTAACGTATTTAGAAGGTAATCCGGCAATAGGTACTTTACAAAATGGTGTTAAATTCAAAGTTCCTGCCTTAACGGCGAAACAATTACCACCACCGTTATATCGTAAAGTGGATACTACGTTAATTAGTCCAAAATGGCCCGATACCTTGAATGCAAAGGATGTTACCTTTAAAATTAAGATTCCAACTTTCGGCAAGAAAACGCCTATTACCGTGTTGAAAAATTGGGAATTAGGTTTTTGGAGCGGCGGAGGTGTTTATGGTGGTGGAGATATCAAACATAAATTTGCTCCGTTGATGTCTACAATGGAAATTAGTGCCGGTGCTTATGGTCAGTATAACATTAACAGTAGATTTTCTTTAAAGGCATCGTTCTATCATACCTCTATATCGATGCATAATTTGTATGCAACGGGTTTATTTACTGGTGGATTATCGCCCGTCGCAATCAATATGAATTATGAGAATTTCACTCCTTTTGGTAATGCTTGGTCTGTAATGTTCGTAACACCAATGAATATTGTGGAAGGGGAGATGATTTGGCATTTGAAGGATTACGCGTTCAAAGCGGGAAAGAAAAGCAGATTTGTACCATCCATTGGGTTATCATTTGGATTGTTAAACTATACACCTTATCGCTACGCTTATAAGAGTCAGAGAAATAATGAGACCTATGCTCAGTATAAGGATCGTATGAACGAGCAGTATAAATTCGACTTACGTAAATTGGGATCTGAAGGTCAGAATTTCTTGCCAGGAAAAGATCAATATGGAAAGGTTGCTGCAAATGTAGGTGCTACTTTTATGTTGTCTTACATTCGGAAGAAATGGAGTTTTAAGGGGGAAATCAAGAGTGTATACACAACTACGGATTATTTGGATGATTTTGGACCAGGTTTATGGTATGGGGGTAATTACCAATTAATGCGAGACAATCAGCAAGCAGTAGATCCTAATTCTCCTGAATATTTGGCGAATTTAAACAAGATTTCTGCATATAGTCCAGATATAAATCCTGCCACGTATCGTTCTACCAATGGTTTAAATGATTGGTATTTCCAGATGCACATGGGTTTGAGTTATAATCTAGAACCCAAAAAGAAGAAGGCAGAAATTCAGCCATTGACAACTGAAACTACAAAAGCTAAATAATTATTGGAACTGAAGTCTATATAGCAAAGAATAAATTATTTATAACAAAACAATTGGCCATCTTTCGAGATGGCTTTTTGTTTATAAAGTAAATCGTTAATTATTCTGGGATGTAATCTTTGCTTTTGCCATACGGCGGGGAATTTGTAACTTTGCGGTACAAAATTTTTAATTATTCCATGGCTCTTGAAATCAAAGTACCCGCACCCGGAGAATCGGTAAGTGAAGTAACAATTGCAAACTGGTTAGTGAAAGAGGGTGATTGGATTGAAATGGATGCCCCCATCGCTGAATTTGAAAGCGATAAAGCAACATTTGAAGTGAATGCTGAGAAAGCAGGGGTGATTGAAAAATTAATAGGAAATGTAGGGGATACAATCGCTATAAACACAGTTATAGCAGTTATTAATACCGATGCCGCTAAACCTGCAGGAGCTGAGAAAGTTGCTACAAGTCCAACGGAAACATCATCCTCATCATCGGCAAAACAAGAGGCCAAAACCGCGGCTGTTAAAGAAGTGGAGAGTGGCGTTTCAGCCTTATCTTCAGGCGTTACAGCGATAAATACATCAGATTTAAATGCCTCGCCCATTGCAGTTCAGTTGATTCAGCAGTATAAGTTGGATCCCAAATCCATCAAAGGTACTGGGGCCAATGGAAAAATCACAAAAGTGGATGTGTTAGAGGCTATAGTTACTGATGGCAAAGGATTGAGTGCAGGAGGTAATCAATCAATTAGTTCAACTAATAGTAAGTATCACACCTCTAACCGTGAGCCAAAGCGCGAGAAAATGTCGAATTTACGTAAAACAGTAAGTAGACGTTTGGTGGCTGCGAAAAATGAAACTGCCATGTTAACCACATTCAATGAGGTTAATATGAAGCCGATAATGGATTTAAGGGCTCAGTATAAGAAGAAGTTCGAAGAGACACATGGGGTAGGGCTAGGATTTATGAGTTTTTTCACTCGTGCAGTTTGTATAGCGTTAAAAGATTGGCCAGCAGTTAATGCAAGCATCGAAGGAGAAGAAATTATTTATCACGACTACTGCGATGTGTCCATTGCTGTGAGTGCTCCTAAAGGTCTAGTTGTTCCTGTAATTCGTAGTGCAGAGACCTTGAGTTTATCGGAAATAGAAAAAGAAGTAAAACGTTTGGCTGGTAAGGCAAGAGATAATAAGTTGAGCTTGGAAGAAATGACAGGAGGTACGTTTACTATTACAAATGGCGGGGTGTTTGGTTCTATGATGAGTACTCCCATTATCAATCCTCCTCAAAGCGGAATTTTGGGAATGCATAATATTGTAGAACGTCCAGTTGTAGAAAATGGACAAATCGTTATTAGGCCGATGATGTACTTGGCATTGAGTTACGATCACAGAATCATCGACGGTAGAGAATCCGTTAGCTTTTTAGTGAGAGTGAAGCAATTGTTAGAAAATCCCGAAATGTTGTTCGATGGTAAAAGACCAGAGGAAACCGTTCTCGGATTTTAATAAAATTTCATTAAAGTACAGGCTTGCAGTTCATAAGCCCGGGAACTAAGTATATTTTACCGGTTAACTCTTCTTTGCATCGATATCGTGTACGCATTCTTTCTAATTTTCTAAATTGTCTTCCGTCCTGGGTTTCGAATAATAACCCCACCCCCATTTCTTCAACTAATATCCAAGGGTTGTCCATGTCGTATTTACGCAGGGTCCTAACCAAATTGCCGTCAGTACAACTGCTTGCTTTTGGATTTTTTAAGTAATTTAATAAGGCCAAATATACATCTGTGGGTAGAATTTCCTGTTTGAAGATTGGTAGGCTAATTTGCTGAAAGTGCGATTTCCACTCGGATCCATGAGGTGCCACCCGCCCTCGAAATTCTTCAAAGTTTACTAGGTGCGCAACTTCGTGCAGAAACGTTACTAAAAAGGCATAAGGATTTAAATCCTTATTTAATGAGATTCTGTGGGCTTCACCGGGTTTCGGCGGACGATAATCGCCGAGTTTTGATAATCGCGGTTTTTTTATCTTTAATTGAATTTTGTATTGAAGCATTAAGTCTGCGGCGTATTCTTCGCTGCCTTTGGGTAAATACTTCGATAAAATAAATTGCAATTGTTGACTGTTCATCGCAGAATCACATCCCAATCCTAAAACTACCTGCTGTGGATATTGTTTAGCGCTTTCTCCGCAATAGTAAGTCCAATAGATAATGAACTAGTAGCTGCAGGGCTGGGGGCATTTAGAACGTGTATGAAGGTTTCTGTTTCATGGATGTAGAAATCGTCAATTAGTCCACCGTCTTTGTCGCAAGCTTGGGCACGGACTCCCGCACCTGCAGGTTCTAAATCATCTTCCTGTATCGCCGGGACCAATTTTTGTAGTGCTTTCACAAAGGCAGGTTTAAAAAATGACCGCTTGTATTCACCTAAGCCTGTTTGCCAATATTTGGCGGCCACTTTTTGAAACCCGCGGAAGGTAATACTCT
>CAZKOM010000006.1:21535-51610 GCA_964554385.1 uncultured Flavobacteriaceae bacterium
AGGACGCGGTCATGAGCGTCGTGCCGGGCCCGGTGAAGGACGCCGTTGGGAAGCCTTCTCTACGAAATGCAAAAACTGCATTGGGGCCAGCTTCAATTTCACCGGTTATTCTGCGCGTAAAATGTACGCCCAAAAAGGGGAAATTTGGATCAGGAACTGGATATATTAGATTTTTTACCAAAAATGCCTTTTCAGGTTTTATACTATAATATTCTCCTCGAAAGGGTATAATTTTAACAGGTAATTGTTCTCCTGCCATGGAGGCAATTTTATCACAGTAAAGCCCAGCACAGTTTATGGCTAACTTACTTTGGTATCTGTTTTTCTCTGTATGTAAAACTGCACTATCCGAAGTTTTTGTTACTGAAACTACTTTTTCACCGGTTAATATCTGGCCTCTTCCTGAAGTTAAAATTCGTTTTGCAATGTGTTCTGAAACCAATTTATAGTTCACGATTCCAGTTTGAGGCACAAAAATGCCCTTTAATCCAGAGCAATGGGGTTCGTACGCCAGTATTTCTTCTTTGGTTAAATATCGTAGGCCTGACAATCCATTTTGAATTCCTCGCTGATATATATTCTCTAACGCTCCAAATTCTTCTTGAGAAGTAGCTACAATTATTTTTCCGCAAAGATCGTAAGGGATTTCCTCCTCTTTGCAAAAATCAAGCAACATATGGTATCCCCGAATACAATTCTCTGCTTTTAAGCTACCCGGTTTGTAATAAATTCCCGAATGAATCACACCGCTGTTATTCCCGGTTTGATGACTTGCGATGGATTGTTCCTTTTCAAGAACGGTTACCGAAATATTAGGGTCGATATTTAGTAATTGCCAAGCAGTAGATAAACCTACGATGCCCCCACCAATTACAACTACATCTGAATTCATAAAAGCAAAAATACCCAATTCAAAGCATTTATTTCATTGAAGTTCTGCCTAAAACTTCACATCCTATTAGGCAGTTTAAACAATTTTTTATACTACAAAATTCTTGATATTGAGAAATGATTCGCTGGCTATCGAGCGCGGTTGTTAATGTTGGGATTAACTTCTGAAATTTCTTGGAAATAGAATTTGTTTCAGGTGGTAATTCTTGAAGGCATTGAGATAGTAAGTCAATGGAATTATGGGAGTTTCCTCTACAATACCGTAAAAGCAGAAATCCGTTGATAATTATTTCATGAATCTTGGACTCACCTAATTGATACTTGTTGTCGATCTCCAATGAGTTGATTAGAGAATTTTTATAATCATGGACTTCGAGGTTATCTATAGACCATTTATCTAACCTGTTTCGATTATTAAAAATCCAATAAGCAAACTGCCGAATGCGAATTTCTGGAAATGACGAAGGGCGAATTTCTTTGTATTTCCATCCAAGTATTGGTGAAGCAGGTAATTGATATTTGAATTTTATGCGGGAAAATAATTGTTTTTCGGCCGGTGGTAGGCGCTCAAATAAATTAGCGATTCCTAATAAATAACTTGCTAGTTCTGATTGATTATTGACCGTGAGTATGATTCTTTTTAGAATATTTTTAGTTAATGATAATGCCAATTCTCCATTATGTTTCCCTAAAAATGCTTTCAACAGCACCCAAAAAGTAGTAACCCACCAGTCACCATGAAATTCTTGAATTAGAACTTGGTTAATGGCGTTTTTTTTTCTTTCGTATCTACGTTTTAAACTATGGCTACTTTGCTCCTGCCAAGTTATGTGATTTATCATATTGCCAGAACACAAGAGGTCTTTTTTGTTGTGAACCGTTTGAGCCAAAGCGAGATTTAATCTGTGTTTTAAAACAAATGTTTCAAGACGAGAACCATTTTTTTTAAATACCGGTATGTCATCATCAAAAACAACATGTAGAATAACATTATCATAGGCCTCATCATGGTGATGTTTGTGATTTATCCAATCGGATGATTTAATGTGAATTTCAATATCACCGTGCAATTTTTCTTGGTCGATAGATATTTCTGCTAATGTAAAATCAGGTCCGTCGGTATGGTTATAGCGACCTTTCTGATGAATTACTATGGCTTTACCTTCTGTTGTGGTTAGGTTATAAGGGATGAAAGATTGATGGTTCCAAATGGTGTGGAGAAAGTACTCGTTCATTCTGCGAATAAATCATTTGACAAACAAATAAGCGAGTGTACTAATTGTAATTTGCGATAATCGCAACGAGGAATTTAATAATTGCAAATACTGCCTATTTTTGTTGTTGAATGTCAACAGAAATTAAAAAGTTAAGTATTGTTATTCCTGCTTACAATGAAGGTAGAACCATACACTTTATTTTGGATAAGGTTAAGCAAGTATCGTTAATAAATAATATCGAAAAGGAGATAATTATTGTTAATGATTGTTCAAAGGATAACACGGTAGAAGCGGTAGAAAATTACAGAAAATCCAATCAGGATCTAAATATTCAATTCTATTCGCACGAAGTAAATCAGGGTAAAGGAGCTGCTTTACATACCGGTATTTCCAAGGCAACGGGAGAGGTGTTAATTATTCAAGATGCCGATTTGGAGTATGATCCCAATGAGTTTAATATTTTGCTGAAACCAATAATTGATGGGTTTGCAGATGTGGTTTATGGCTCTAGATTTATGGGAGGAAAACCGCATCGAATATTGTTTTTCTGGCATACTATCGGTAACAAGTTTTTAACGTTCTTAAGTAATATGATGACCAATCTGAATCTTACAGATATGGAGACGTGTTACAAAATGTTCAGAACTGATATTATTCAATCTATACCATTGAAAGAAAAGCGCTTTGGTTTTGAACCTGAAGTTACCGCCAAAATTGCAAGAATTCCCAAAATCCGTATTTATGAAGTGGGTATTAGTTATTACGGTAGAACTTATGAAGAGGGAAAGAAAATCGGTTGGAAAGACGGATTTAGAGCCATCTATTGTATCATTAAATTTAATTTCCGAAAAGCGTTGAGCTATCTGCTATTACTAATTTTTTTAGTTGCGCTTTCAATCTTTGGTTATATTGGCTTGTGGGTACTTTCCGACTTAATTTGATTTACTAAATACTCGTTTTACGATTTATAATTCATCGCATGAAATTTGCTAATCACAGAATTCAATGGGTTTTAGTTTATTTCATTTCGATATTAGGCGCGTGGTTTTGTATTGATTCCGGGCATGAGTTTGGAGATGATTTTATTTTATATATAGATCAAGCAGAGAGATTTTGGAACAATTTCGATTATCAACAGCTACAAATTGAAAATAAATTCTGTATGCAGCATTCCGATCAACTGATTGGACCCTATTTGTATCCTCGCGGATTCCCGTTTTTTTTATCATTGTTTATAGGCTTGAAAGATCTATGGGGATGGGAGACTATTAAATATATCAATTATTTATTTTTTCTAATTTCTTCCGTTGTATTCTTTTTCCAGATAAGAAAGAGAATTTCTATAAAGCCTCAATACCTACTCATTATTGCTGTTACAGTTCTATGGAATCCAAAAGTTTGGGAGGCGTCGGATCGTTTGCAATCGGATTTGTTTTTTGCCTCCTTGGTTATGTTTTTTTGGAGTGTATGGTGGAATGAAGGTGGTTCTAAATGGGTGCGCTGGATATTATTGACGGTGTTAGTTTTCTGGGCAACGCTTACGAAATCCAATGGGGTGTTATTGTTATTGCCTATCGGACTGCAATTATTAGTTGCCATGACGGTTTTAATTTTTAAACCTTCAGCAAACGATCGAGGTAATTTATTGAACTATTATAATCGATTGCATTTTGGGTCAACAGACTTGAAATCCAGAATTGGTTTCATTATAGGTTGTCTAGGGGTTGTTTTCGCTGGGCTTTTTGCTCTTTGGATGGAACGAAATACGGGAGCTAATCATTGGAAAGAACTATTTGCTGGGAATATAATGCAGACCTTGGGGTCAAATTTTATTCAATATTGGGGTATGTTGGGGGTGTTGCCGATTTGGCATGCAATCAACATTGCAAAATCAGTAGCTGTAATTATCCAGCTTCCCGATATATGGATATGGTTACCTTTCGCATTATTAACAGTGGGGGTGGGGATTGTTTTTATAAAAAAAGGTATCTCGACTGTAAGCTTAGAAATTTCTTTATATATAGTCTTCAATCTGATTTTGTTAACGATATGGCCAAGTCAACAAGGGGTGAGGATGTTATTCCCAATTTATCCCTTGTGGATTTTATTATTATTTCTTGCAGTTCAACAACTAATTAAATCTTGGAATAAACGATTTAAGGAGTTTCTGTGTTCCAAAAGGGCAATGGGAATTATCCTGTTGATTTTGTTCATTCAAGGGTCTATGACTGCTTACCACTATTTTAAATTGGATACGAATCGGGCGTTTTCAAAAGATATGGTTGAATTATCTCGATTTATTCGTGATTCAACTGAAAAGGAATCAATAATTTCATTTTTTAAACCCAGACTTCTTCGATATCAAACAGGAAGACATATAATTAGAATAGAGAATACCGTAGATTATTCCAAGGAGAAACTTGTGTTGCAGATTCCCATAAATTATACTGCTTTGAAATTGGAAGGAGTGGATTATTACGTAGTTCCTAAAGAGTATAGAAATATAACTTCTTATAATTCAATAATTAAAAAGTTAGATTCGTCCTCTAATAACTTGACCGGTAGCCCTGTTACAACATTAGGTAGACAATTGATGGTTAGTGACACTTCATCCTTATTTAATCCAGTTAATAAATTGGATGACAATAATCAATTTACTAGTTATCCAGTGGTTTTTGAAAATCAACAATTTAGAGTGTTTGATCTAAGGTCTGGCCGTTAAATAGAATACCTGTCCCTTATTTCCTATAACGATAATTCCCTCATTGAAACAACCTACAGCGTTTAATCCTGTGAAATTCATAGGAGGATTATTTGATTGATTATTTATGTTGCGGCTCATTGATTTGGATGGATTATTACTATGTATTTGAGTAATGTTGGATTGATTGTTTGATGCGGAGTTTTTGATTGGTTGTAAATTGGTGGTGCTGATAGAGTCCTTCACAGGCGACCATGTTTTACCATGATCAAATGAAATGTCTAATCCGTTGCTACCAGCCGCAAATAGGTAGTTTTTACTCAATAATGTACAGTTGCATATACCACTTTTGTACCCCGAACTAGGAGTTGTATGCGCTACAACAGAGAATTTCTTTTTTGGATTTTCTATCGATTGATTAATATCTGAAAATGGGAAGATATTAATGGTGGATTCCCCTGAGTCCGGAAATAAGTAATTCCCTCCTACCCAAAATAGTGTTTCGTTATGGTATAAGCCACCATAAGCGCCCCATCCAGCACCTCTACCCAAGGACAGTGGGAAAGAGTGATGTGAAATAGTAAGTGGCAATGTTGAGGTTACACTGCTTAGTTTATCCCTGTTTAGCCATTGAATTTTCAAGGTGCGAAATTCCGGATTTATTCCACCACCAGCCATACCTACTAGTATGTTTAAGTGAGTTATCTTGTTGGATTTATTGCGATTAATGGAAGAATTTAAAATCTGCAATGAGCTGCCACTACCTGCAAAAAATGCGGCAATACTGTCTTGCGGTAGAATTGCATCGCAAGCAGGTACACGTTGCCACGTATTGCCAGAATCGAGGGTAAGGAGCATTAAATAGTATTTCTTTTTGTGGGTATTAACATCGGATATAGAGGTTACATCTGGGCTAGGATTTTTGAACTTATTTTCTTGATGCTGGAATATCCAATTAATTTGAGTTGGACTGTATAGCGGAACATTGGATTGCGTATAATAATTCTTTAAATAACGAAGATTCAACGAATCGCCTTGTTGCAATTCAAGGGGAGTTTGAGGATCGCCAATGGCGAAACCAATACCGGTTGTCCAATCCATGGCAATCGCGTCAAGGAAAACGTTCGAGCTGTAATTTTTGTAAACTACGTTCCAAGTTTTTCCGCCATCGGCTGTTTTTAATATACTACTACTATCGCCAACGCTCATGATTAAGGCCGTTTTATCGTCTAAGCTTTCGATATCTCGAAAATCAAAATTCTCATGGCCAAGCGGTGAGAGTGTATCCCATGTTGTAAATATTTGGTGAAAATTAGGCGTTAATTTGGTGTTTGAAGGCCGATGAATCGTTGATTCCTTGGCAGATTGTTTTTTAGAACCATCGGTACTGATTGTGGCTGTGGTGTTCATCGATGCAACAGCACTTGACTCATTCCCAAGTTTTTTTAATTTCAAAACTGTTCCTTTGCTGCCCGATATCCAAATGGTTTTTGAATTGGTAGAGATTCCTCTATAGCTACTTTGTTTTTGTGGAATGGGCTGGAGTAACTTCCCCACCTGCTCTGTGCTACTTATTCGAATGTTAGTTAGGTGAAAATAAGATGCATTAAATGATGTTGTATTGTTCAGGATTCCGCAATTTCCAGTAGAAAATAGTAGCATTGAAATCACGTAAAACGGCAACCAAACTAAGGGATTTCGAGGGGAATTATAGTTTTTATTTGAAGTAAATAGGAAGCTGCAATTTTTTAGATTGACAAACAAAAAGCTTGAAATACCTTTCATCAAACAATATAATATTGCCTTCGAATGAAGAACTTTTAGTAGAATTATTGGCTGGTGGAAGGCCAATTTTCGGTTGGAATAAGTGTAAAATTGACGTTTTTGTGAATAAGTAAGCACCTTACGAAAGTAATTGATGCATTTAATATATGGTTCACAGTCATAACGTTAATAGAAAATAGATTGTTTTCTTTTGGTTAAATTATCCCCAACTGCTTGATATTCTAATATATATTTACCACATTTGTTTGTCATTAATGATTTGCCTATGGATAGAAATCCTACAAAAATTTTCTTTTCTTTCGACAAATCCGCAAATAGTTCTGTGGTTCTTGAATCGATTACCTATTTAGCGATGCGAACACGCCAAGAGTTGGTGTGGGTTCGCAGTGCTGAGACGGGTGAATTTGAGAACTTGGGGGTAGACGATGCGATTCAGCATTTTCGCATGCGCTACGGGGCCAGCCTGAGCATTCAAGAAGTAAACAGTACCATTTGGGAGTCGATGCAAACTGCAACAAAATCTGAAGAGCCGTATTTATTGGTTATTTCATCAGCCATCGTAAAGGAAGGATTGTTGAATGCTGGTATGCGGGGTAAGGTTACAAAACAAAAGTGTGCAGTGTTGTATTTAAATCCAGATGCTTCATGGCAACCGCCTGAACGCATTTTATTGCCGATGGATTCAGCTTCGGAAACCCGACAAAAGTTACCCCATGTAGCGAGGATTGCTACTAGTTGCTTTAGCCAGGTTACTTATTTCGGAGTTATGAAAAAGCAATCGGAAGAAGATGCTCGAAATCTTCGTGTCTATTTGGTTCAAGCCAATAACTACATGGTAGACCGAAATCTTCGGGTGGAGGATTTAGATGTTCATGTTACTGCGGATGTTGCCTCGGAAATTGTTAATGTTTCCATGAAGTATCCCAGAAAGTGGCTGTCTATTTTAAGTAATGCAGAAGGCGGCTTGAAGAAGTCGACCTTTCAGACAGTTTGCGAAAATGCAGGTTTTCCTCTGTTACTAGTACCTCATCGTGAGATTGTGGGGACTGGGGGCTCAGGTTACTAAGTGTAATTGAAAGAAATGAAGGAATTAGGGTTGTATCGGATCGATTCAACCCTTTTTTTATGCCATTCTGTGGAAATAATTAATGTAAAAAATAGCGTGTTAATTACGAAATTGCGGACAACTTATTTCCAATATGAAAATTAGAACGGTACAAGATTATATTACTGCCGGTGAGGTACCTGAGATATTGTTTTGGGTGGGATGTGCAGGAAGCTATGATGAACGTGCTCAACGCGTTAGCAAAGCTTTTGCGGATATACTTTCTAAAGCGAAGGTGAATTTTGCTATTTTAGGTATAGAAGAAGGTTGTACTGGAGATCCCGCGAAAAGAGCAGGGAATGAGTTCTTGTTTCAAATGCAAGCATTGCAAAATATTCAAATATTGAATAATTATGGAGTTAAACGAATTGTTACGGCTTGCCCACATTGTTTTAATACGTTGAAAAATGAATACCCTAATCTTGGCGGGGTATATGAGGTTGTTCACCATACTCAATTAATTAATGAGTTGTTAGACCAAGGTCGATTAGCCATTGAAGGTGGAGCATTTAAAGGTAAAAAAATTACTTATCATGATTCTTGTTATTTAGGTAGGGCGAATGGCATTTATGAGGCGCCAAGATTGGTGATGGAACGATTGGATGCGGAATTGGTAGAGATGAAACGGTGTAAAACCAATGGATTATGCTGTGGTGCTGGCGGAGCTCAGATGTTTAAAGAGGCTGAACATGGAAATAAGGAAGTGAATGTAGAGCGAACGGAAGATGTTTTGGAAACAGGCGCTGAAATTGTTGCTGTCAATTGCCCTTTCTGCAGTACCATGTTAAAAGATGGCACCAAACATTTTAATAAAGAAGATCAAATTGAGGTGCTGGATATAGCGGAAATGGTACAACAATCCTTAGTAAAATGATACTAGCTGCATTACCGTCCACTGCTAGAATTTGGGTGTTTCAGTCGAATCGACTTCTTGCCGAAACGGAAGAATTGGATTTATTACAACAATTAAAAACATTTGTATCTGGTTGGCAAGCGCATGGTGTAGATTTGGTTGCTGACGCTGAAATATTGCACAGTAGTATTGTAGTTATAGGAGTTGACGAGTCTAAAGAGCCGCCGTCGGGTTGTAGTATCGATAAAGCTTTTGGATTATTAAAGGCCTTTGCCGAGACCTCAGGAATAGATTTTTTCAATCGACTATTATTAAATATATCGTATTGTAATTCGGCAAAAATTCTAAGTCAGGGTGAAATACAATCCTTATTAAATCAGGGGGAGTTGTCTCCAAAGGCATTAGTATTTAATGCGTTAGCAAGTACTTTGAAAGAGTTACAGGAAGTTACCTATTTATCGTTGGAGGATACATGGATGGCTTCGAAATTGCAATTTAAATGAAAGATAAACGAATAGGGATTTTGTTCCTCACCATTTTTATTGATTTATTGGGCTTTGGTATTGTAATACCCAATCTTTCGCCTATTACTAAATCTTTCGCCGAATTAAGTCATGTTGGCTTTTCTCCCAATGTAGCTGTAGGTTTAGCTGCCGGCGTGTTTTCAATCATTCAGTTCATTTTTGCGCCGATTTTTGGAAGTCTTAGTGATAGAATTGGTAGGAGACCCATTATCTTGGGGAGTATCATTGCCAATATTATTGGATATTATTTATTGGGTATCGCAGGTAGTTTTTGGATGTTGATGGTGGCCAGAATTGTTTCTGGATTTGGTAGTGCAAACATTGCCGCTGCGCAAGCATACATTGCCGACATTACGCCTCCGCAAGAACGAGCAAAACGAATGGGAATCATTGGTGCTGCATTTGGATTGGGATTTGTTTTTGGGCCATTTATCGGAGGAGAATTATATGCTATGGGCGAATTAGCCGGTGGTAAAGGACTCTATTTTATTGGTGTTTTTACAGCGGTTTTATGTGCCCTAAATTTTATTTTAGCCTGGATATTATTACCTGAGAGTTTAGTGGATAAAGTAAGTGAATACCGCAAGGTATCTGAGACCTTTAAAGGAATGGTAACTGTATGGCGCATTGATGTGATAGGGGAGTTGTTTCTGGTGAGTTTTATTTATACGGCTGCTTTTAGTATGATGCAAACCAATGCTAGTGTTTTATGGGACGAGAAATACCATCTCAAGCCCAATGAAATTGGGTATGTTTTTGCCATGATTGGCGTATTCAGCGCAGTGGTTCAAGGAGGTTTAATTGGAGTATTTCAGAAGAAATTAGGAATTAAAAAGATGCTAATTTGGGGCTGCCCGATGGCTGCAATCGGCTTAACCCTTATACCGTTACCTCCCGATGCAACTTGGTTTTATCCTGTGCAAGTGATAGCGGTAATGTTTCTTGCTTTCGCTAATGGGTTGTTAATGCCCTCGATTAATTCATTGGTTTCATTAAATGCTCCGCCGGATGCTCAAGGGAAAATACTAGGATTATTGCAAAGTATGGGATCCTTGGCTCGCGCGATTGGTCCGCTGATTTCAGGATTTTTATACGATTACTATTCGTCGTTGCCGTACTTTGGTGGTGGAGTTTTAATGATGATTGCCTTTGTTTTAGCTCTTGCTTTGTCGAAAAGTATTAAATTCGACATTCGCAATTGATGAAATCTATTTCGGTTGTACATATTAACGCTGCAGGTTCTGGGGGTGCTTTTGTTGCCGGTAATCGCTTATCAGATGCAGTAAATCAAATAGAGGACTTTAAATCAGAGCATTGGATTTTTGAATATAATTCTGATTATTCGAATCGTTGGGCGAATACATCCATAAAAAAATGGTATGCCATCTTTTTGCACGCATTGGAGAAATTGGATTTTTTACGATTTGAAAAATCTAAAAGTCTAAGATTTGCGTTTAGTCATGGTAGAACTGGGATTTCTATTAAAAATTGGAAGGTGATTCGGGATGCGGATATAATACATTTGCATTGGGTTAATAAGGGATTTTTATCTTTAAGTGCCATAACCGAATTATTGGAAATCGGGAAGCCGGTATTTTGGACGTGTCATGATATGTGGCCGTTTACAGGAGGGTGTTATCATCCCCGTGGCTGTACTAATTTTACCCAAGGATGTGGTAATTGTCAATACTTAATTAATCCTGGACCTCAGGATTTATCAGTTAGAGTTTTTAACCACAAGTCATCGCTTTTATCCTCTAAAAACTTGCATTTGGTTACACCCTCAACGTGGTTGAGGAATCAGGCAATTCAACGGTCCGATTTTGCTGAATCAGGAAGGATTTCGGTAATTTCTAATCCATTGGATGCCGAGTTTTTTACTAAGGAGATGGCAGGTACTTTAGAGAGTGTTAAACAGGGTTGGGGTATTCCAGAATCGAAACGGGTTTTATTGTTTATTTCAGCGAATTTATCAAATCAAAAAAAGGGATTTGCAGAATTTGCAATATTGGCAAATACAATAGAACAGCAGGCACCAGGGAATTGGTGCGCGGTGATTGTAGGAGACCGATGGCCGGAAAATGTGAACCTAGAGATGCCTTTTTTCTCTTTGGGGTTATTGAAATCGCCCGAAGAGATTAGAAGAGTTTATTTGATTGCCGATTTATATATAACTACATCGCACGAAGAGAATCTGCCAACTACCATCATGGAGGCCCAATGCATGGGGGTGCCTGTTGTGGCGTTTAATGTGGGCGGAATTCCAGAGATGGTAAACAGTGATTTAGGTTATTGCGGTGAGTTTATGGATCTAGATGGAATGTCTAAATGGATAATGAATTGGGGGGGATTAGGGGATAAGGACAGGGCTGACTTATCTTTACGTAACCGCAAATATGCGGTGGATAAATATGGCGCATTGGGTGTTGCAAACCGCTACTGTGAACTGTATCGTAAATCCTTGAATCTTTAAAGCGCAGATAATTTGTATTCAAGTTGAAAAACCTGAAAAGAGGTTAGACAAATCAGTTTTTTCATTTGAAGGATAAAAAGAAAGGCCGCCCGTGGGGAGCGACCTTCTTCGATTGGGGATTAATTGGCTATCAATCCACGTTGTCATGCAGATGTCTGTTGGGTCTAATAGTTAGATCCCTATCTGCAGAGGCGTTTTCCTCTTGTATTGTTATTTTAGATACCAGCTGGCTATTGCTGGGAGGAGCCGATTGTAAATTAATTCCTTTTCGCAAATACGCTGGAACATCATAATCATCCAACACATTTGTGCGGTTGCCGCGTTGTTTTTCTAAGTGATTTTCTTTGAAAATATCGGACAAAGGATTTTCGTTAAATAAATCGTTTAGTGCTTCGTAAGGAACGGGAACTTGATTTACCGGATTCATCGCATTTTGATGATTCACAGGTGATTCATTTACCGGATTGGTATTAACAGTATGATTATGTGATTCTAAAGGATTTTGTCCTGGATGAATGGTGTTGTTTAACCCATAACCATTCATTCCACCACCAAATGCAGAGTTGAATAATCCTGGAATTTCGTTGTTTAATTTGGCATTGGAAGATTGGATACTTTCAACAGCATTTATTTTATTTTGTGCATTATCTGCTGTAATACTTGCCGATGGAGCAGGGAAAATTGGATTATTGGCAGTGGGTACTGCGGATATACTCTCAGAAACAGCAGGTGTAGATTTCGTCATTTCATTGGGCCATATTCCTTGTTGAATGCCTCCGAAAGACATTGCAGATTGCATAGATTGAATGCCGTGATTTGGGTTCTCTATTGCATTACTTACCTCAAATCCTGTCGCAATTACCGTGATTGAGATTTCGTCAGTAAGGGAATCATCTTTGGTGATACCCATCTTGAGGTGAGCGCTATGTCCAGCTTCTTCTTGTAAATATCGTTTTACTTTGGAAATCTCGCTCATTACTGGTTCTTTATCTCCGTAGGTGAAATTAACCAAAAGGTGTTTGGCACCACGGATTTTAACATTATCCAATAATGGGCTATCAAGTGCAGTTCTCACCGCATCTTCGGCACGATTAGCACCCGACGCGATACCGGTTCCAAGTATTGCTCTACCGCTATTAGAAACAGCGGTTTGAACATCCATGAAGTCTACATTGATTTGACCTGGTTTGGTAATAATCTCGGCAATACCTCGCGCTGCTGTGCACAAGATGTCGTCCGCCTTGGCAAACGCTTGCGTAATTGTTAAATCGCCGTACATATCAACAATTCTGTCATTGGATATCGAAATCAATGCGTCTACGTGGGGCTTGAGTTTTTCCAAACCTTCTCTAGCTTGGTTGATACGTTGAGGTCCTTCGTCTTCAAATGGTAATGTAACGATACCTACGGTTAATACATTTAGTTCCTTTGCGATTTTAGCGATAACGGGCGCTGCACCGGTTCCTGTTCCGCCGCCCATGCCTGCGGTAATAAATACCATTTTGGTATTGTTTTCTAGGATTTGTCTGATGGCCATTACGCTTTCCATCGCTGCTTTTTCACCCATGTCTGGCATAGATCCGGCACCTAGCCCTTCGGTTAGATTGATCCCTAATTGTAATTTGTAATCTACGGGACTGCTATTTAATGCTTGTACATCCGTGTTGCATATGAAGAAATCAACGCCTTCAATTCCATGTTTAAACATGTAATTCACCGCATTGCTTCCACCGCCACCAACACCTATTACCTTGATAAGGTTGTTTCTATTTGCTTGTATTTCGGGTTGGAAATATGTCATCGTTTTTCCCTTTCAGTTCGTTAGTTATTGTGAAAATCTTCACCATCTTTTAACCAGTTTTTCAAGTCACTGAATAGTGTACCACCCCAACCTCCAGTAAATGGTGTTTTACCTTGTTTGGTTTCTTTTTCCTCGGGTGCAGGAGCTACTACATCTTCAAAAAATGGTTGTTGAACGGGTTCTTTTACTTCTTCCTTTTGAATCACAGTATTACCAATACCCATTCCGTGTTTAATAGCTAGGTCAAATCCTTTCAATACCAAACCAATACCCGTAGCGAACATGGGGTTTCTAACTTCGTCTATCATTCCTTTGCCTAAATGTTGACCAGGACTGCCGATATGAACTTCTAAGCCGATGTGGTAATTGAACAATTGAGTAATGTCTTTCATAGCACTTCCACCTCCGGTTAATACTAATCCACCCCCAAGCTTATGTCTAATACCTGAAACAGCCATTTCAAAGTCAACTTTTTGGATGATATCTTCAACACGTGCTCTAATCACTTGAGAAATTGCGTACAGTGATATTTCTTTAGGTGCTCTACCAGGTAATCCTGGGATAACTACAACTTCGTTGCGCATTGCTTCTGTGGGGTAGCAGGATCCGTAATTAACTTTAACAAATTCCGCTTGATCTTTAAGAATACTAAAGGCTTCTTGAAGGTCTTTGGTTATTCGATCGCCACCAATGGGAATAATTGCCGTATGTCTGATCGCACCGTCATCGAAGATACAAATATCCGTTGTTCCGCCCCCGATATCTACCAAAGCAACACCCGCTTCCATTTCAGGTTCCGATAATACAGCTGCAGCAGATGCTACTGGTTCTACCACTAAATCGGCAATTTCCAAGCCCGCTTTTCTCACGGCCATAATAATAGTCTTGGCGGCGTGAGTTTCTCCAGTGATAATATGGTAGTTACATTCAACTCGAACTCCAACTCTTCCGATTGGATCTTTAATCCCATCCTCTCCATCTATTCGATATTCTTGAGGCAGAACATGCAAAATTTCAACGCCAGGTGATAGCGCTAAATTCTCCATTTCAGATTCTAATTTGTTTAATTCATCCTCTGTGATTTCAGTATCCCATTGTTTTCTACTTAATGTACCACGGTGTTGCAGGCTTTTGATATGATGTCCCGCGATCCCCACGAACACGGTTTTAATATCTACCTGACTTTGTCTGATTGCATCTTCAACCGCTGCTTGTATTGCTACAACTGCTTTGTTGACATTTGCCACCATTCCGCGTGCAACGCCGCCCAAACTTGGGGCTTTCCCCATGCCTAAAACGTTGATTTTTCCGTTTTCGGCCATTTGACCCACAATGGCACAAACTTTAGTTGTACCGATGTCAAGTCCCACGATGATGTTGTTATTATTGATAGCCATATCTAATAGTTTTTGTGTTTAGTTTTTTGTTCAGTAAGTTTCTATTTTTGTTCAGTATTTTGTACAGCACCGCGTCCAATCACCTGATTCCTTATGGAAATATCCAATTGCCTGTACTTTTCCCAACCAACGGTTTTGAAGCCTTCATCGTAGAAAAGACGCAGGTTTTCGAACTTTAAGGGGAGTTCTTCCGCGTTTCCTATAACAATGCTATGCTTACCGATGCGAGGAATCAATATTAGTTCCTGGTAATTATCTACATACAACTGTTGAAATTGTGCGTTCCACAGACTATCGGAGGCGATAAACGTGCTAAGACGCAGTACTTCTTTGCTCGTTAGTTGCGAAATTTGCTTGCCGGGTTTTAGTTTTTCGGTAATTTGACCGCTGGCGATTAGTACATCGGGAAAACTATTGTTTCGGTTTGGAATCATCACACCTTGTGTATCCAGAAAATAGGACTCGCCGTGCGTGTTTTCCACCATAACCACGGGTTTGCGCTCTTCAATTTTTATTTTAAAAACACCGTCCAATCCAATATAGGCTTCAGCCTTTTTAACGAAAGGATTTTTCATCAATAATGCTTCGATTGATTGGGTGTTAATATCTGCGGCGGCCATTCCCGATGGATTCCCTACGGATTTACGAAGAATTTCTGCTACGGCTGATGTATTTAAAAAATAGGTAGCCTCATTTTTATTAATGGTAATTTCAGTTTCTTTAACGATTCGATTTTTGGAGGCACTGGAGAACTTACCCCAGAGAATGGAAATCGCAATAATCAAGAAAAGTACGATGACAACTAGCCATTGTCTTTTATTTAAAGCTAGTTTTAATGAATTCATAGCACAGCGTAAATATTTTTTATAGGTGATACTAATTTGTCGATATCTCCGGCACCTAGAATTAGCAGCAGTTTTTTAGGTTGTTGTTGTAAGGAATGTAGAATGGATTCGCCGTCCATTAAACGGGCATTCGTTGTGATTTTCTTCAAAAGCCAATGACTATTAATTCCCTCTATGGGTTTTTCACGTGCAGGGTATATGTCCATCAACCAACACTCATCCAGTTGCGATAAACTGTTTGCAAACCCATCGGCAAAATCGCGGGTTCGCGTGAACAAGTGGGGTTGAAAGATTCCGGTTAATGGACTGTTTGGATACAATGCCTTTACAGATCGAATAATTGCATTTAATTCTTCGGGATGATGGGCGTAGTCGTCTATAACGATATGATTTTCATTACGAATAATATATTCGAATCTGCGTTTGGCACCCCGGTAAGTTTTAATACCTTCTTGCAGTTTATCCAAAGGCAGTTGTAAGAAATGGTGGGTGATTGCTAGTGCGGCACACGCGTTTTCGATGTTGTGATACCCTGGTAAGCCACATTGAAATTCAATAATCTCTGCATCTTTCTCCTTGTATTGAAAATGGTAGTTTCCATTTTTTATAACAACGTCTTTGTAGTGAACTTGGGATTGAGTCTGTTCACCGTAGGTAATCAACTCTATCCCGGCAGGAGTTTGAATTTGTTGAATTAATTTTTCATTCAGTACGAGTCCAGCCCCACGGCGGCCACCAGTATTCCTAATACCTTCAGTTCCCTTGAAATCTTCAGGTTTCCCAAAATCATCAGATTTCTCAAGACCTTTAGTTGTCGTTGTATCGGTTTTATCACTTTGAACCAACTGTACAAAGACATTAAATGCATGTTTAAATTCTTCTTCGGTCCCGTAAATATCCAAATGGTCGGGATCCATGGCTGTAATTACGGCTAAATTTGGATTGAGCCTATGGAAAGAACGATCAAATTCATCCGCTTCAAGCACAATTATTTCTTTTAGCGAGCCGTCAATAATCAAAGTCTCACCATCGGATTTTTGAATGTAGTTGGAATTGTAATTGGCCGAAATACCGCCTAAGAAAGCGGTGAAATTTACGTTACAGCTATGTAACAAATGAGCGATTAAAGTTGAGGTAGTCGTTTTCCCATGGGTTCCTGCAACGGCAATGCAAAATCCATTTCTGGCAATGGAGCCCAAAACTTCGGACCGTTTATATATTTCAACTTTTTGTGATTTTAAATAATTCCATGCGCTGTGATCTGCTGGTATTGCAGGGGTAATAATCCATAGAACTTCTGGATTATGTACCCAGCCCTCAGGTAATAATTTCAGATTATCATCCAAAACAATTGTAGCACCTTCGCGTTGCAATTCGTCAATAAGCGGTGTTCTGGTTTTATCGTACCCATAGACCTCCAAGCCTAAATGCAATAAATACCTTGCTATTGCACTCATACCAATACCGCCTATTCCCAAGAAATAGGCTTTGGAATATTGGTGTATCGGTTTAATAGTATTATGCATGCGATGATGGATTTATTATGTGATTGATTTGATCAACAATCGTTGAAGTAGCCGTTGGTTTAGCTAATGCCCTCAGATTTTCTTTGAATTCCGTGCGTTTGTTGGGATGGTTAATAAGATCGATAATACTGGAGTATAGCTTTTCTCTACACTCACTGTCTTTTACTAGAATTGCTGCGTGATTTCCACTGAAAACTTGTGCATTTTTGGTTTGGTGGTCGTCAGTAACATTAGGAGAAGGTACCAGTATAGCAGGCGTGCCGATAATGGCAATTTCTGATAGTGTAATGGCACCTGCACGCGATACGATGACATCGGCCATTGACATCGCAATTTCCATGGAATCGATGAATGGCGATACATAAATAGGGGTACTGTTGCCATTTTGGTGTATCTGATTAATTTGGGCTTCAATTTCCAAACGGTGACTGTTCCAAAAACGTTCACCCGTTTGCCAAATTATTTGGATATCGGCCAAAAGTAATTGGGGAAGATGCTTTAAGATGGTTTCGTTGATGGTTCTTGCGCCTAAACTGCCGCCTGTAATGAATAAGGTGGAGTTATTGGTTGGGTTTAGTCCCCATTTCTGCGATGCTTCTTGAACAAGTAGTTCCTTTTGTTCGGAATTTTGTCTTGCTATTCCTGTTTTTATAATGGCATCTCTAATGGGATTTCCGGTAAATAGCCAGTTGCCTTTTGGAAAGAACTTTTCCATATTGGGGAATCCAGTGCACACCATAGCAGCCCTAGAACCTACTACTTTATTGGTTAGTCCCGCAAAACCATTTTGTTCCTGTAAAAGAACAGGGATTTGCATTCTGCTGGCCATGAAGCAGACAGGTAAACTAACGTAGCCGCCGGTGCCAATAACAGCGTCAGGTTTAAATGTTTTAATGATATTTCGGGCTTTGAAAATGCTTACAACCGCTTTGAAAAGTACCGATAAATTCTTAAACGAAAGCGATCGTTGCAATCCTTCCACGGGTAATCCTACAATTTGAAAACCTGCTTCAGGAACTTTGGTCATTTCCATTTTACCAATTGCACCTACAAACAAGATTTCGGTGTGTTCTCCGTATCGGTGAATTAATTCTTTAGCGATTGCAACGGCAGGAAAAATATGACCGCCAGTGCCACCACCACTAAGAATAAACCGTTTATTGTTTGTAGAATTCATGCTTGTTTATGCGTTATTTATTGCCGAAGATGGAATGCTTGAAGGTTCTGAACTTACACTTCCTGGACCTTGCGTGGAAGCTTTCATTTTCTCGTCTTGAATAAATTTCGTCACTCCGAGAATCACGCCAAATCCAATGGAATTCATGAATAAACTGGTACCTCCCATACTTACTAAGGGGATGGTTAATCCTGTTACAGGCAATACCCCTACGGCAACGCCCATGTTAACGAAGGCTTGAATCGACATGCTTAACCCCAGTCCTAAAGCCATTAGTGCTCCAAAGGCTCGGGAACTTTCCACTACGATTTTAATGCATCGAATGATGAGTAGCACAAAACAACCCATAACAACAATGCCGCCTACCATTCCGTATTCTTCCACGATAATGGCAAAAATGAAATCGGAATAGGGGTGAGGTAAAAACGCTCGTTGCGTAGAATTCCCAGGGCCTTTACCAAACAATCCGCCTTCGGCCACAGCAATCATGGATTGGGTTTGTTGGTAATTCCCGTTACCGTCGTCCTTTCCGATAAAGGTTTCAATTCTTTTTTTCCATGTAGGAATTCGAGTATGTTCTAAGCCATCGGTATTTACATTAAGTAGAATGGTGCCTAGAATAGCAATAAGCAACATGCCGGAGCCAGTAAGTAATCCGATGTATCGAATATTAACCCTACCGATAAACATTAATAAGACACTGGTGAGGAACACCACCAACGCAGTACTTAAGTTTTCTGGAAATATGAGCCCTACAACCAAAACGATGACTAATAGTACATGTCGGAATACTTTGAAACTATCAATTTCTTCTTGTTTTTTGGATAGATATCGGGCTATGTACATGATAAGGAATAATTTGGCAGCATCTGAAGGCTGAAAGGTTATTCCAAGAAAGGGTATAGGGATAACTCGGGTGGCGTTGTTGATCTCGCTTCCAGTAAAGAGTGTAATAAACAATGCTCCGATGGATAGCCATAGAAACACTTGTGAAATCCGGGAGTAATACTGAAAAGGGATTAGGTGGGTGGCATAAAGGAGAATAAGGCCGATTACTAAAAATCCAGCATGACGGAAGAAATAGAACTCGATGTTTCCGTCTTGTTTGTTGAAGGCCAATGTAATAGTGGCGCTGTATACTGCCAGCATCCCTATTAGAGACAAGGTAATGATGATGTACCAAATCCAGCGATCGCCTTTGAATAAATGACCGTATTTCCTAGCCATAACCTGAATTACAAATTGCGAACGGCCTCTTTAAATTGTCTTCCTCTGTCTTCGTAGTTATCGAATAAATCGAAACTTGCACAGGCAGGCGATAGCAATACAACATCGTCTGTCATTGCCATTTTTGAAGCAACATGAACCGCTTCTTTAGCCGATTGGGTATTGATGATCAAATCCACATCCGATTGAAAAGCTTGGTGAATTTTACGATTATCTATTCCTAAGCAAATGATCATTTTCACTTTTTCCTTCACCACTGCTTTTAAGGAACTATAGTCGTTCCCTTTATCCACGCCTCCGCAAATCCAGATAACAGGTTTTTCCATGCTTTCTAAGGCGTACCACGCAGAATTCACGTTGGTCGCCTTGGAGTCATTGATGTATTCTACACCAGTAATTCTTGCTACAAATTCCAAACGGTGTTCTACGTTTTGGAAGTTGGTAAAACTCTCGCGAATGCTGTCTTTGCGCACTTCCAAGAGGTTTGCTGCAACGGCCGCAGCCATGCTGTTGTAAGCGTTGTGTTGTCCGCGAACGGTAAATGTTTTCATATCGAGTTCTAAGGTTGTTTTTGTTTTTATATGTAAAATTTTTCCAATTGCCCAGGCTGCCAGTTGGTAGTCTGAATTGGAGGTTTGTTCTGTTTGAAATAGGCTAAATCCAAGATGCTTACTTTTAGGGGGCATCATGTTAATTGCAGACAGGGTAAGTTCATCATCGGCAGAATGGATGAAGAAATCTTCCTCAGTTTGGTTCATTGCGATACGCATTTTACTCATTTGGTAATTTTCCAATTTGTAATCGTATCGGTCTAAATGATCCGGAGTGATATTGGTAAGAATGGCAATGTGACAGCGGAAATCTTTAATCCCATCCAGTTGGAAGGAACTGATCTCTAATACGTAGATATCATAATTTTTCAATGCTACGGAACGAGCAAAACTATCACCAATATTTCCACCCAATCCTACATTTAACCCTGCGGATTTTAATATATGGTAGGTAAGTAGGGTAGTGGTGGTTTTGCCATTTGTACCTGTAATTCCTATAATCGTAGACTTGCAGTATCGGTATCCAAATTCAATTTCTGAAATGACCTCAATGCCTAATGCCGTTGCCTGTTTAACAATTGGTGCCGTATCGGGTATTCCCGGACTTTTTACAATTAAATTGGCTGCCAGAATGGTGCTTTCTGTATGCGTTTCTTCTTCCCACGTTACGTTCCATTCGTTTAGTTCCTGTTTGTATTTGGGGGCGATTTTACCTTTATCAGAGACAAAAACCTCCCACCCTTGGGTTTTGCCCAAGACGGCAGCACCAGCGCCGCTTTCTCCTGCTCCAAGTATTACAAGGTTTTTTGTCATCTTCGATTAACGTAATTTTAATAAGGCGATGGTTGCTAACACCAATACAATGGTTACTAGCCAGAATCGTAAGGTTATTTTACTTTCGGGAATGTTTTTTTTCTGGAAATGATGGTGTAAGGGCGACATCAATAAGAGTCTTCTCCCTTCGCCGTATTTGCGTTTCGTGTATTTGAACCATCCTACTTGGATCATAACACTTAAGCTTTCGGCAAAGAAAACTCCGCACAAAATGGGTATCATTAATTCCATTTTAATGATGATGGCAACGGATGCGATGGCTCCGCCTAAGGCCATTGATCCAGTGTCACCCATGAAAACTTGAGCTGGAAAACCGTTGTACCACAAGAATCCTAAGCAGGCACCAATCACAGCAGCTAAAAAGATTACAACTTCCCCGGAATTAGGTACGTAAATTATATTCAAGTAATCGGCAAGTTTTATGTTACCCGCGGCATAGGCGAGTACAACTAGGCCAACACCAACAATGGCGGTTGTTCCGCTAGCTAGACCGTCAATTCCATCGGTTAGGTTTACGGCATTGGTAACCGCCATGACGATAAAAATGATAAATGGAACATAGATAAACCAAGCATTATGGGACCCAGGTATTAGGTCGGAATAGTTTAATAAATTCTTAGTGATCGGCAAGTTGGTAGTTAAATCCATTTTTGCTGCACCGTGGGTATAATCAATGGCAATAGCAAGGATGGCTCCTAAGAAAAGCTGACCAATCAATTTGGTGGTAGCTTTCATTCCTTCCTTGTTCTTCTTAAATACTTTGATGTAATCGTCAATCCCTCCTATGATGCCCATCCAAATGGTACTAACAAGCATCAATATCACATATACGTTATCCAATTTGGCAAACAACAGGGTAGGGATAATGATCGATAAAATGATGATTATACCACCCATCGTTGGCGTTCCTTTTTTCTGCAATTGGCCTTCTAATCCTAGATCTCGGATGGTTTCACCGATTTGCTTTTTTTGTAGCCAATGGATGATGCCCTTTCCAACAATAAGTGCAATCAATAGGGCCAATATACCCGCCAACGATGCTCGGAACGAAATGTATTTGAATACGCCAGCTCCAGTAATTTGGTGTTTGTTTAAATATTCAAACAGGTAGTATAACATAACTTTATGCGATTAAATTGAAGGATTCTTGGGTGATTTGTTTGTCGTCAAACGGATGCTTTACGCCTTGAATTTCTTGGTAGGTTTCGTGTCCTTTTCCTGCAATGAGAATTACGTCTCCTGGTTGGGCAAGCATGCATGCTGTTCTAATTGCTTCTTTGCGGTCGGTTATTTTCAAGGTGCGTTTGAAATGATGTGGTTCAACCCCTTCTTGCATTTGTTCGATAATGGCTTCAGGAGATTCATTTCTAGGATTGTCCGATGTAAAAATCACTTTGCTACTGAGACTAGCGGCGATTTTCCCCATTTGCGGTCTTTTTCCTTGATCTCTATTGCCTCCGCAGCCCACCACAGTAATGAGTTGCGCACTGTTTTTACGAATTTGGTTTATGGTTCCAATTACATTTTCTAATGCGTCTGGGGTGTGTGCGTAATCGATAATTGCCGTAATTCTTTTTGGTCCGGGTAATACTTGAAATCGGCCATTTACAGTACCCAAAGCACTCATTTTTACTGCCGTTTCTTCGTCACCATCGGTAAGCAAGAAAACCGCTGCAAAAACCGCACAGAGATTATAGGCATTGAACTCTCCAATTAATGGTGTCCACAATTCTTGCTTGTTTAATTGCAATTGCATGCCGTTAAAGTCGTGCTCTAACACCCGAACCGTAAAATCTGCGGACTGTTTCATGGCATAGGTATATCGTATGGCTTTGGTATTTTGTAGCATAACCATCCCGTTTTTATCATCCTTGTTAGTGATTGCTATGGCAGATGCTGGAAGATTGTCGAAAAAGGATTTTTTAGCTTTTAGGTAGTTGTCAAAAGTGCCATGATAATCCAAATGATCACGAGTAATATTGGTAAAGATTCCCAAAGCGAATGGAATGGAAGCAATACGATTTTGGTGTGCGGCATGCGAGCTTACTTCCATGAAACAATGCGTACAACCGGCTTTAGCCATTTCGGCCATTAACCAATGTAGCCCTACGATATCGGGAGTTGTATGCGTGCTTGGTAAAATGGTTTTTCCTATTCTATATTCTACCGTTGACACCAGCCCGCATTGGTATCCTTGTTGGGTAAAATAATCAAACAATAAAGTAGAAACCGAGGTTTTACCGTTAGTTCCAGTCGTTCCAACAATGATTAAATCGTCAATTACATGGTGATGGAATTCTTTGCAGACTTTTCCAAGTGTTTCGCGAACATCCGTACATAATATATAGCAGCATTCAGGATTTATTTCTGCCGGTAACTCCGAACAAAGTATGGCCCTGCAGCCTTGTTCTATTGCTTGTGGGATGAAGTCATGACCATCTACTTGGGTGCCTTCTATCGCAGCAAACAACACTCCGTTAAAAGCTTTGCGCGAGTCTATAGTTATGTCTTGGATAGACTGAGATTGAATGTCTGCCCCCAAGCATTGACTAAAAGAAACAGATTCTAACAGTGAGGATAATGGTCTGTTCATGGTTAGAATGGTTTAAGAATTAGGTGTACAGAGTTGCTGGAGTTTTTACGAGACGATCCAGCAGAAGGACTTTGTTCGGTAACTCTTCCATAACCATTAAAGGTCACTTGGTACCCCATGGATTTTAGTAATTTCATCGCATCACGAATCCCCATGCCGCGAACATCAGGGACTTGGGAATTGGTGTACGTTACAGGTTTTAATTTTACAGAATGTGCTTCTTTGTTTGGTTCGATGAACTTAGGAATCTCTGTAATTGAATCTGATTGTAACAATTGAGAACTAATTCCTAGTTCGTTAAATAGCATTCGTGTTTGAACATAATCACCCTTTAATACGCCTGGGGCTTCGGGAACAGAATATCGAGAAATTACCGGTTGCGTTTTAATATGCGTTGCATAAATGCGATCGGAGATTTCCTTAAAAATAGGAGCAGATATCTGTGAACCGGAATATTTAACTCCTTTGGGGGAGTTTACCACAACAATAATAGTATATTGAGGATTGTCGGCGGGGAAGAATCCCGCAAATGCGGCCTGAAATTCCTTTTTATCTCCGTAACCTTTATTCCCAGACGACAGCCAAGCAGTGCCTGTTTTACCCGCTATTTTGTAGTTTTCATTTTTAATATTGGACGCGGTACCCTTGTCCACAACATTGGTAAGCATCTGGGTAAGTACTTGGGTTGTTTGTACTGAAATAGCTTCCTTGTTGATGATTTTTGGTTCAATAATTTGTGGCTTTTTACCTTGAGCTCTGATTTCAGAGACCATGTAAGGTTGCATCATCACCCCTTTGTTTGCTATCGTGTTATATAGCATCAATAATTGTAATGGCGATATTCTAGCATAATATCCGATACTCATAGAGGGTAGTGAAATGGCTGACCAATCGCTACTCTCAGGAGTTTTAATGGTTGGAAAGTTGGAAGAGGGAATATCGAAATTAGGTTTCATGTGCAATCCCAATTTCACAGCGTGATCGGTGAAGTCTTCGGGGTCTGATTTATAATGTTGTAATACAAATTTTGCAGTACCTACGTTAGAAGAATTTTGTAGACACTCGGCAAGGGTATAGAACTTCTTTTTCGGGGTTACAGCATCTACCAAATCCAAATCGTAATATTTCCATTTACCCCACTCATTATTAATGCTATCGGTTAGAGTAACTTTTTTATCTTCTAATAGAGAAATAGCGGCTAATACTTTGAATGTGGAACCGGGTTCGGTAAATTCATCCACAGCATAATTCTGAGATTCATAATATTGCCCATCGGTTCCTCGTTTGAGATTTGCCATAGCTTTAATGGCTCCAGTTTTTGTTTCCATAACAACCACGCAGCCGTGATGGGCCTCTACTTCTTGTAAGCCTTTCAATAAGCTGTATTGTGTAATGTCCTGAATTCGAACATCTAAGGTGGTTACGATATCTGCTCCATTAACGGGGGTTGATTGATTCCCCGTAGGTAGCGGTCTCCAAATTCCCCCGGGCATGCGTTGTTGTAATTGTTTGCCGTTTTTACCGCGAAGCAATGTGTCAAAGGCCCCTTCTAGACCAACTTGTGTTCCATTCTCGGATCTTCCAATGGTTCTTTTGGCAAGGTCCCCCATGAAGTACATACGTTTTCCTTTTTCTTCAAACCAAACTCCACCTACAAATTTTCCTTCCCGAGCAATGGGCCAAGTTTTTACTTTTTTCACTTGTTCAAATCCAACATCTTTAGCAATGCTGATGTAACGGGATTTTTTCTTACGTTGTTGACTAATAAATGTGCGCCACTCAGAGGCTGTTTTGTATTTGCTATTGAATTGTAAGGCTAATAGTGCCGAAAAACTATCAATCTTTTCATCAAAAAGTTTCTTCGTTAGACCATCCGCATTGGGGTCCATGTTAATGTCGTATCTGGGTACTGAAGTTGCTAGCAATGAACCATCAGCAGCGTAAATATTACCGCGTAGAGCTATGATTTCCTTAACTCGAGTGCTTTGATTTTTCCTTGCTTGGGCGAATTCTCCTGTTTTTCCAAATTGTAATTTTGCTATCCCGAAAACAAGGTATAATGCAAATACCAAGATAAGAGCCACCGCAATATATGCGCGTACTAAAATGGATTTACGGGTATTTACCTTTGGACTGCTCATTCGTCTTTTTTCTTTTTAACCAACTTTGTTGGTGGCGTGGTGATTTCTTTTAATCCAGTGCCCTCCAAGCGCTTGGTAAGCGCCGATTGGGTGGAAGCATTGGTAATTTGACTTTCCAATGAAATGCTTTCGGAGTTGAGTTCTTTTAATTCTTTGGATAGTTTCTCTTTGGTTCGTAACCCTTTATTTGCATGTCCAGAATTATATATATATATCAGCATCAACAAGAAGCAGGTAATGCCAAACAATAACCAACTGCGACGTGAGGGGCTGTGGTAGTTTTTGTTGGTAGTTGATGAAGATTCTCCCGTTTGATTGCTCCCATCATTCGATGAATTTTGTGTATTATTTCCATTTGCCGATGGTGCTGTAGCCGAATCTCTTACACTAGAATTTCCTATCACATTTGCTGCGGCATCGCGCGCGCCAGCAGAAGCAGGGCTTGCTGCATTTGCGGTAGGTTTGTCCGCCAAAGGTTGATTGAAGGGGTTTATGGGTTGTTTGCTTTCCATGGGTTACGTACTCCAATTCTCATTTTCGCGCTGCGCGCACGTTTATTTCTTTCAATTTCAGTGTCCGTAGGCACTATAGCCTTATTGGGTTGAGCATCAAAGGGTTTGTCTATACCTCCATACAGGTTGGTATGTCTTTTTCCTTCGGTATTTCCAGTTTGAAATAGGTGTTTAACAAGTCTATCTTCTAAGGAGTGGTAAGATATTACCACCAGTCTACCATCGGAGGCAATACAGTGTTCTGCATCTTTTAAAAATATTTCAAGTACTTCCATTTCCTTGTTTACGGCAATGCGAAGGGCTTGAAATACTTGCGATAAATATTTAGCGGGAGTTGCTTTTGGAGTGCAACTGCTTATTTGTTGTTTAAATTGTTCTATGGTGCTAAAGGATTCACCCTTTCTGGCGTTAACGATAGTTTGAGCCAACTTTCCTGCATTTGGAATCTCGCCGTAATTGCGGAAGATTTTAATTAACTCTTCTAACGGACTTTGATTCAACAATGAAGCAGCAGTAACACTGCTTTGTTGCGACATTCTCATGTCCAATGGACCATTAAGTCTATGGGCAAAACCTCGATTATCAACATCGATTTGGTGTGAAGAAATTCCCAAATCGGCAAGAATCCCTTGAACAGGAATTGCATTCAAGTATTGCAAATAGGCTCTTAAGTGGGAGAAATTATGATTGACCAACGTGAATCGAGCGTCGTCTATTCGGTTCGCTAAAGCGTCTTCGTCTTGGTCAAAAGAGATGAGTCTGCCTTTTTCGGAAAGACGAGAAAGTATTTCCCTACTATGACCGCCACCGCCAAAGGTAACGTCTACGTAGGTGCCATCCGGGTTGGTAACCAGGGCATCAACGCTGGGTTGCAGTAAAACGGGTTCGTGGTAGTGGTACATAGGCAAACAGAGGTTGCCAGCGCATGCGATTCTTTATCCTTGGTTTTTTTGTTGGTGGAATAGTTTTGCTAACTCCGATAATTCGGCCGGATCTACATTGAGTTCAGAGTTGTACAATGCCTGATCCCAGATTTCGATTTTATTACCGTTGGCTACTAAAACAACTTCGTCTTGTAACGAGGCATATTCTAATAGCTTTTTGGGGATTAAAATCCGTTGGGCATTGTCGATCTGAACCAAATTAGCGCCATTGGTGAAAATACGTTTGAACCTTCTAATCTCAGGGCTCATAAAATCATCAACGGCGGTTAGCTTGGCGGTTTCCATCAACCAATCTTCCTTGGTGTAAAGAACCAAACATTGCTCAAATCCGCGGTTTACCACGAGCATATTTCCTGCTGCCTCAGGGAATTGTGCCCTAAGTTTAGACGGGATGGAAAGCCTTCCTTTCTCGTCCAATTTGCAGTTAAACTCACCAATAAACGCTGACATTGAGTGCTGGTTTTTTCTGTCTGCTAAATAAATTCAGAATTTCCCATAATTTCCCACATTCTTCCCTTTTTAACCACCACTTTTCCACAAAATACCACACTGGCTGTTGTTTGTGGGTTTTTCATGGGGATTCTGATTTGGTTGCAGGATTCAAATATAAATAAAACTTCAATAAAATCAAGGGTTTTTGCAGTTGTGGGAGAAAGTGGAAGAAAATATTTGGTTATCCACAATAAAAATCAAGTTGTGGGAGAAACGTAACTTTGATATTATTGTTACTTTCGTGTGTCACTGGAGCACATTACTAATGGCCCGTTTGTTCGCATAATTATGAATCTAACCCCTTTATTCAATCCACTAGGTGAACAAAAGCATTCAATTGCTTTAGGAAATGGGTATGGGGTGAATTGGATTCGGAAGATAATCCTAAAAATTACTAAGGATATAGGAGTTGTATGTGGGGTGATGTTATTTTTTGCGCTGGGTTTTAATCCGTCTAAATTCATTCAAGCTCAGAGTTTACAAAGTCTCGGATTGAATGTTCAAGCAAGGCAATTTGGATTCGATATGGGTGTTTGGGCCTACGGTAATTACAAGCATACGGAATTACAGCCGCGGTTCTTTAATAATAAAGCAGGCTGGGGAGGACTGTCATTGGGAGTTTTACGCGATCCAGGAGAGATATTGGTAATTAATGATCGATTGCCAGGTAGCAAGCCGTTTAAATTGAACAAGGTATCGCATACGTGGATGGTGCAACCTCAATTTGGATTATTAATGGTGGTAAGCGAACGGAAATCAAGGTCGGAATTGGGGTTTCGATTAAAAAGCGGATTTTCCTTACCACTGGCATATTCTTGGCCTGTACATATACTATATTATCAGCCAAATTTTTTATCGGATGGTTTTATAGATGTTGAATATGATCCCCAAAATCACTTACCTAATCACATTGGGGGGACATCTTCTTGGTCTAAAGGATTCAAGGATGGAGAATGGATTCCTGGAGTTGGTGGACAAATCGCTATGGAATTTGAATGGGGTAATTATCGATTTTTAACAAATGCGTTGTCTATAGGATTTAGTACTGCAACCTTTATAAAAAAAATCCCTAACTGGCATGATGTTTCGATGAACAGGCAGGTCTTCCCATCCGTATTTGCTACTTTTGCATTAGGATTTGTGAGCGACAGAAATCGAAAGCCATAATAAAACTACATACCGTGATTGATTTACCAATAGTTTCTAAAGAAAGAAGAGGCATTTCAAAGCCTTCTTGGTTAAAAATTGAACTGCCAACGGGCGAGAATTATACCCAAGTTAAACGCATTGTAAAAGAACATAAATTACATACTATTTGCGAAGATGGTAGGTGTCCAAACATGGGCGAATGTTGGGGTGCAGGCACTGCAACGTTTATGATTTTAGGGAATATTTGTACACGAAGTTGTTCTTTTTGCGCAGTAGCTACTGGACGTCCAACAGAATATGATAGAGATGAGCCTTTTCGAGTTGCTGAGGCCGTTCGATTGATGGGGGTTAAACATTGTGTTATAACTTCTGTCAACAGGGATGAGTTGAAAGACAAAGGCGCAGGAGTATGGGCCGATACCATTCGGGAAGTAAAGAAACAGAACCCCGATACAACCATTGAAACTTTAATTCCAGATTTTAAAGCGCAGTGGGATTTGTTATACATGGTTTTAGACGCAGGGCCGGATGTGGTGAGTCATAATATGGAGACCGTTGAGCGACTGTATCGAATGGTGCGACCACAAGCCAAGTATCACCGAAGTTTAGAGCAAATTCAGCGCACCAAAGAGTATGGTAGACGCACCAAATCAGGGGCAATGCTTGGATTAGGAGAATCCCCAGAAGAGGTAGAACAACTAATGACGGATTTACATAGTCATGGCTGCGATGTGTTAACTTTAGGCCAATATTTACAGCCCACTAAATTGCATTTGGATGTAAAAGAGTTTGTGCATCCGGATCAATTCAAATATTATGAAGAAAAGGGTCTACAAATGGGGTTCCGATTTGTAGAAAGCGGACCTATGGTGCGAAGCTCATATCATGCTGAAAAGCATGTGCTGTAATTGCTGATTTTTTGTCATATTATTGTCATCGGTTTGATTTTGTCTTGTAAAAAATCCAACACAATTGGATAAACAATAAAATATCTATTAATTTGTAGTTACCCGTATTTAAGCAAATTTATGAAGTTAAAAAATACTATTCCAGTAACGTTATCGGTGGTCTTAGCGGCCAGTTTAGGTTACCTGGTGAATCAGGAGCCTGTGCTTTCGGTGAAGTCCTCAACCGAGCAGTCTAAAGACAAGGAGTCTGAGTCTATAGAAGGCGCACTTCGTTCCGTGTACAGCATGCGTTTGAACGAGGTTACAGGTACAATCGAGCCAGAATGGGTTCAATTGGCTACTAGTCAAGCGGATGCATTGCGTTTGCAACGTCGATTAAACAAACCTATCGTGTGGGAGGGTATGGGTCCTGACAACGTTGGAGGGGGA
>CAZKOM010000007.1:0-336 GCA_964554385.1 uncultured Flavobacteriaceae bacterium
TTTGGTAACGGAAAGTTTGGAGAAAGAAATTGCTGTTGCTTATTGGGATCAGAGGAATAGCGGAAAGTCACAAGGCAATGGGGGGGAGAAAGTACTTGAAGCATATCGCAATGATTTCATGACAGTTGTCAAATATCTTAAGGCTAAATACGGTGAAGATTTGCAGATTTATGTAATGGGTCATAGTTGGGGAGGATTCTTGACACCATATTTTTTAGGGTATGAACGCAATCAGGATTTAGTGAAAGGATGGATTCAGGTGGATGGTGCTCATAATTACCCGATGAACGATTCGCTTACTCAAGATATGTTGTATAAGAGGGCGGAGTATGAACT
>CAZKOM010000007.1:346-3212 GCA_964554385.1 uncultured Flavobacteriaceae bacterium
CGACTCGGTTAACTCACCGATGAATTTTTCCAGGTATGAAGAGTCGGCATCCTACAAGCATAATGATTTTAACGGAGCAGTATCGGGTATATTGCGAATCGATGAGCCTACGTATTCCGTGAATCCGGATTCCTACTTGGGTAATATTCAGTTCCCAACTTTGATGCTCTGGGGTCGATTTGATTTTGTATGTCCTCGATTGTTGAGTGATGATTTGTGGGATAAAATTGGCAGTTCGGATAAAACACGAATTATTTTTGATCATTCGGGGCATTCTCCGATGGTTAATGAGCCATATTTATTTTGGACAACCGTGTTAGAATGGATAAGTCAACATTAATCTACAGGGATATGAGAAAAATATGCTTGGTTTTGCTTTGGGTTGTATTTGCATTGGATTTCAATCAGAGCAATGCAAAGGGTTTTGCAGGGGTACTTATTTATAAAGATTTAGTAAACAGCAGTAGTTGTTTCAAAGATAGTGTTGCGATAACAATAGGAAAAGTTGATAGTTCGCGCAGAATTTCAGTTAAACGATTCCCATTGCATCCGTCGAAAGACACAGTGGGAATTTACCCCTGGAAATTGGGTAATTTGAGTTTGCCAATTTCAAGTTTGGGTACAACGTATATTGGTTATTTAGGTTCCGATGAGTCGCAAGGATTTCATGTGCGTATAGATAATCCGTTTAAACAAACCGCAAAGATTAAACAAACGGGGAAAACCCTATATCGAACCAAAAGTATGGGGTATGAGTTGGGTTTTTATTCTTCTTCCGTGTTACATACTAATATTTATCTTTTAGCAACCAATCAGTGGAAATTTAAACGAATAAAGAAGTCTCAAAAGCCAGGACACTTTCAATATGCATTGATCGCTGGAGCCGGATATAGCAGGACGTTTTTGTCTGATCCAGTTTATCGATAAAAGAACGATGAATTCAAAAGGGTGCCATTGGCGGGATACAATTACTTGGCCTTAAATACGGGTTTTACTTTGGAATATCTATTAAAGCAAGATGCTACGGTTTATTTAGGCTATAATGCATTGTTTTTAACGCCCTATAATCGATTAATCTATCCAAGGAATCAAATACAAATGGGTGTTTCCTTTCCTACGGTATTTTTATTTGGCGCAAAGCATCGCCCAAAATAAAGAATGAAATAGCAAGGATTCCTATTTAGTAGCAATTTGAATATCGAGCAGAAATTGTGGGTAACCTTGATTGGTGTCCGTGTAAATTTGGGGTTCCAAAATAGGGTTTACTTACAATTACTTTATTCATGTTGCAAGATATTGAAAAACAAATCGCTACCCAGTTATCGTTAAAGCCGTGGCAGGTTCAAGCAGTATTAAAACTGCTTTCGGAAGGCGCTACGCTTCCATTTATTTCTCGATATCGCAAAGAAGCAACGGGGAATTTGGATGAAGTTGAGATAGGAGCAATCAAGGATTTACACGAAAAAGCGGAACAATTAGAGAAGCGACGTGCATTTGTACTAGAGCAAATCAAGGAACAAGGCAAACTGACGCCGGAATTGGAAAAGGCGTTATTAGCGGCAACGGATTTGCAGACGGTTGAAGATTTATATTTGCCTTATAAAGCTAGGCGGAAAACTCGGGCCGATGTTGCACGAGAAAAGGGATTGGAGCCGTTGGCTAAGTTGATGATGGATCAGAAGGATCCGCGGTTTATGCAGAAGGTATCTACGTTTCTTACCGATGTTGTATTGACGGAGGAGGATGCGTTACAAGGGGCAAGGGATATTGTAGCAGAATGGATTAACGAGGATGTTCCTTTACGGTCAAAGATGAGGGAGTTGTTTGCGGAGCAAGGGGTAGTGTCCTGTAAAAATGCTCGAGGTAAAAAAGATGTAGAAGAAGCTCAGAAGTATCGCGATTATTTTGATTTTCAAGAACCTTTGAAGCGCTGCGCAGGGCATAGATTCTTGGCGATGATGCGGGGCATGGACCAGGGTTTTTTGAAATTGTCGGTAGAGCCGGATGAATCGAGGGCCATGGCTATTCTTCGCCGGCACTGTTTGCATGGATATTCCGATGCCTCGGATCAGGTGAAATTGGCGATGGAAGATGCTTATTCACGATTGCTTCAACCCAGTTTAGAAAACGAATTATTATCGGCACAAAAAGAAAAAGCCGATGAGGAGGCGATTGCTGTGTTTGCAACCAATGCTAAACAATTGTTGTTGGCGGCACCGTTAGGTGAACAGCGGGTGATGGCCATCGATCCAGGTTTTAGGACGGGCTGTAAAGTGGTTATTCTAAGTGAGACAGGTGATTTGGTGAAGTATGAAGCAATATTTCCTCATGAACCACAAAATCAACGGGAGGCATCGGCCCAAATATTGAGTCAATTTATTTCTGAGTTTAAGATTACGGCTATCGCTATAGGAAATGGCACCGCAGGCAGAGAGACGGATAGTTTTGTGCGGGATTATTTGTCATCGGAGTTGAAAGAATACAACATCGAGGTGTATATGGTTAATGAGAGTGGGGCTAGTATATACAGTGCTTCCGAGGTAGCTAGGGAAGAATTTCCGAAGCACGATGTCACGGTTCGTGGTGCGGTGAGTATCGGAAGAAGATTAAAGGATCCCTTGGCTGAATTGGTAAAAATTGATCCTAAGAATATTGGTGTGGGACAGTATCAGCACGATGTTAATCAAACATTATTGCAAAAGCGACTGGATACGGTAGTGGAAAGTGCGGTGAATGGAGTGGGTGTGAATTTAAATACAGCGAGCAAGCATTTATTGAAATATGTAAGTGGATTGGGGGATGTTTTGGCTAAAAACATTGTGGAATATAGGGAATCGCTGGGTGGTTTTTCGTCACGCGCCCAACT
>CAZKOM010000007.1:3222-21404 GCA_964554385.1 uncultured Flavobacteriaceae bacterium
CCAACTGCGCGAGGTTCCTAGATTGGGGGGTAAAGCGTTTGAGCAATGCGCGGGTTTTTTAAGAATTCGAGGAGCTAAACATCCATTGGATCAAACGGGGGTTCACCCAGAACGTTATGCTTTAGTAGAGAAAATGGCAAAAGATTTAGGAGCATCGTTGGCCTCGTTGGTGGGGAATGAATCCTTAGTTAAATCGATACCCTTGGAAAAGTATTTGGATGAGAATAAGGGCGTAGGTTTGCCTACGTTACAAGACATTGCTAAGGAACTGCTGAAACCAGGATTGGATCCTCGAGGGGTGGCGGAAGCGGTGAAATTTGACGATAATGTAAGAACTATCAATGATTTACGGCCGGGAATAGAGTTATGGGGCATAGTGACCAATATTACCAATTTCGGAGCTTTTGTTGATATTGGGGTGAAGCAAGATGGGTTGGTTCATATTTCTCAATTGGGGTATCAATTTGTAAAGAATCCAGCCGATGTTGTTTCTTTGGGTGAACGAGTGAAAGTGCGGGTTCAAGAAGTAGATCAGGCCAGAAAGCGGATTCAATTGACGATGAAATTGTAGAATCTTTTTGCAATAATTGCAAAAATTCATTGTTTTAGTGGGCGCTTATCGGTTTTGAAACCTTATGGTTGTAATTTTGTATTTTTATTATCCATGAGCGAATCAAAATCTCAACCAAGAATCGTGAAATCCCCTACCGGAACTACTTTAAATTGTAAGGGCTGGGTTCAGGAGGCTGCATACCGCATGCTGCATAATAATTTGGATCCTGAGGTAGCGGAGAAGCCAGAAGATTTAATTGTGTATGGTGGTTTAGGTAAAGCGGCCAGAAACTGGCAAGCTTTTGACGATATATGCAAGGCCTTGAAAGATTTGAACGAGGACGAAACATTAATGGTTCAGAGTGGCAAGCCGGTGGCGATATTGCCTACGCACAAAAACGCTCCTAGAGTTTTGATTAGTAACTCACAGTTGGTTCCCAATTGGGCCAATTGGGATCATTTTCGCGAATTGGAGGCTAAAGGATTGATGATGTACGGTCAGATGACCGCAGGAAGTTGGATTTATATTGGTTCTCAGGGAATTGTTCAAGGAACTTATGAGACCTACGCGGAATGTGCAAGACAACATTTTGGAGGATCTTTGAAAGGTACATTAAACGTTACTGCCGGATTAGGAGGAATGGGCGGTGCACAACCATTGGCAATTACCATGAATGAAGGTGTTGCTTTGGTAGCAGAAGTGGAGGAATGGAGAATTCGAAAGCGCTTAGAAACAAGATATTTGGATTTTATGGCGCGGGATATCGATCAGGGTATTGATATGGCTTTGGCTGCTAAAGAAAAAGGGGATGCAGTAAGTATTGGAGTGTTGGGGAATGCAGTTGATTTATTACAGCGTATGTTGGAACGTGGAATTATTCCAGATACGCTCACCGATCAAACCAGTGCACATGATCCATTAGTTGGGTATTATCCCATGGACATGGATGTAGAAGCCGCAGATCGTCTGCGTAAAGACAACCCAGAAAAATATGTTGACTTAAGTTATAAAACCATGGTTCGACACGTTGAGTTAATGCTTGAAATGCAGAAAAAAGGAGCCATTACATTTGATTATGGAAATAACTTAAGAGGTCGAGCATTAGAGCGTGGATTAAAAAATGCATTTGATTTTCCGGGCTTTGTACCTGCTTATATTCGTCCTTTGTTCTGTGAAGGTAAAGGACCCTTCCGTTGGGTGGCATTGAGTGGAGATCCCCAAGATATTTATGAAACGGATAAATTGATTTTAGAGCTGTTTCCTGAAAATGAGAGTTTACGTCGTTGGATTACCATGGCACAAGAGAAAATTGCGTTTCAGGGTTTGCCAGCTCGAATTTGTTGGCTAGGTCAGGGAGAACGCAAAAAAGCAGCGCTAGCTTTTAATGAATTGGTTCGTTCTGGGAAGGTTAAGGCTCCGATAGTAATAGGAAGAGATCATTTGGATACGGGTTCAGTAGCTTCTCCTAATAGAGAGACAGAAGCGATGATGGATGGGTCGGATGCGGTTGCGGATTGGCCTATATTAAATGCATTTGTAAATACTGCAGGTGGTGCTTCGTGGGTTAGTTTACATCATGGCGGTGGCGTAGGCATGGGTTATAGCATTCACAGTGGAATGGTGATTGTGGCCGATGGTTCCGATGACGCAGAGGAACGCTTGACTCGTGTATTACACAATGATCCGGGAATGGGTGTGGTTAGACACGCAGATGCCGGTTACGAGATTGCAAAAGAAACGGCGAAAAAGCACGGTTTAGATTTAGCTGCGCGCTTAGAAGGTAAGTCTATTTAGTCTTACGTTTTGAATTTAATTTTATTGGAACTAGAAAATTAGAAGATTCGGAAATCGATAGAATCTGGATGTAATTTTATTCATTGAATGGTGTTTTTCTAAGGGAGTAAATATACTCGTCCAAAAACTCATTGTTCTTGAAAATGGTTTTTTGGAATTTACCGTCTAATTGAAATCCAGATTTTTGTAAGACTCTTTGGGATGCAATGTTGTTTTCGAAAACTCTCGCATAAATCCTTTCAATTTCAATAGTTTGAAATGTATAAGTGGTGATTTTACTTATCGCAATTCTCATGTATCCATTTCCCCAATGGGATTCAGCTAACCAAAATCCAATTTCAGCATTTTTCCGATAAATATCATCTTGTGGATGAATCCCAATACCTCCAATGGCGGTTCCTTGCAAGTCAATGGCAAACAGTTGAGATGATTTGGAATTTATAGCGTATTCAATAAATCGTTCACCATCAGCCCGAGTATATGGGTAGGGGAATTTATCTGTGAGGTTTTTCGCAATATTGAAATTATTGGCAATTGATATTAGGGTGTCTATGTCATCATGTTTCCAAGGCCTCAATGATATTTCCATACAATCAAAATTAAAAGGATTTTATCAATAAACCATTTTACACAATGCAGAAATCAAAACATCCATATCGGCAGATTGTTACTTAATTATGAATTATGCAATTTTTGGTGGATCGAAAGGTATCGGTTATGCGGTAGCGGAACAGTTGTTGCAAGAAGGACACGCCGTTTGGGTTTATTCTCGCAGTGGCTCAGGTCCGGATGGATCTTATACCATCGTTTGGGATGCGGAGAACGAAGAATTGCCTACTGACCTGCCCGCAGAATTGCATGGAGTAGTATATGCCCCAGGTAGTATCAACTTAAAGCCTTTCAGGGGATTAAAAATGGAAGATTTTCAAAAAGATTTGGCCGTTAATTTTTTTGGTGCTGTTAAGGCGTTGCAAACATGTTTACCTGCATTAAAGGCAGTGCCTGCGGCCAGTGTTGTATTATTTAGTACTGTTGCGGTAGCTCAGGGTATGCCGTTTCACGCGAGCATTGCTTCTGCCAAAGGTGCGATAGAGGGATTGGTTAGAAGTTTGGCGGCTGAGTTGGCACCAAATATTCGTGTAAATGCTGTTGCCCCAAGTTTGGTGAATACGCCGTTGGCTGCTCGATTACTTTCTACACCCGAGAAAGTAGAAGCTAGTGGTAAAAGACACCCATTGCAACGCGTTGGGGAATCGTTAGATATTGCAAATGCAGTTTCCTTTTTGTTGAACCCTTCAAATTCATGGATTACGGGTCAAATTTTAGCAGTAGACGGTGGTATGAGTAGCTTGAAATTGGGTTGATTTTATGGATGTGAATCTTACCTCAGCGATGCGATATTATTGCGCAGATGATTTTATTGGGATGGATCAACGTTTTAGAACTCAGTTGATCAATTCTATGCCAGGAATGAAATCGGTAAATTTGGTGGGTACTAAAAGCGAAGATGGCTTTGAAAATTTGGCAATTTTTAATAGTGTATTTCATGTTGGTGCCAATCCGCCGTTTTTAGGAATGGTGATTCGACCGGATTCTGTGGATCGCCACACGTGGAATAATATTCAGGCAACCGGATGTTATACATTAAGTCAGGTGTCCGCAGGTTATGCGTCGGCAGCACATCAAACATCTGCTCGGTACAGTAAAGAACAATCTGAGTTTACAGAAGTTGGGTTCACCGCAGAGTATAAAAAAGATTTTTATGCTCCATTTGTTGGTGAATCTGTTGTTTCCATAGGGTTGAAATATGAGGAACACTATCGTGTAAAAGCAAATAATACGCTAGTTGTAATTGGTAAAATTGAACATTTATTAATTCAGGAGGGTTTGATTTCTGAAGATGGTTTTGTGGATCTTGCTAAAGGAAATGTTTTGAGTTGTATTGGTTTAGATGCCTATTGTACTTCTGATTTGATAAATAGATTTGCATACGCAAAACCGGATTTGCCGCCCAGAAAGTTATAATTCAATAAAAAAGGCTGTCGCTCAAATGAGGACAGCCTTTTTTTATTGTGTTTTAAGAAAGAGTATATATTCTTTCTTTGAGTATCTTATTTTCCTTTAGGCATTGGCAAATCGGAACTTTCCTCAGTTTGAGTGTTCTGACGCTTGCTTGGCTTTGTTTTTTCGCTGTTGTAGCTAGCAGCAACCAATGAAATAACAACAATTAAAATTGCACCCCCCCAAGTAACTTTTTCAACTACATCGGTAGTTTTCTCCACACCAAAAATTTGGTTACCTTGAGAAAAATTAGATGCAAGCCCTCCGCCTTTGGGGTTTTGTATCAAAATGATAGCCATCAAAATGATAGCGACTAAGATTCCAATGATTAATATCCAGTTCATGTTAATGATTCTTTTTTAATTTCTTCAATAAGGGTTGCAAAGTAACTACTTTTTTCGGGGAATTTCAACATTAATTGACGATAAGCGTGAATCGCTTTCTCGAAATTGCCTTGAGAATGGTAAATTTTCGCTAAAGTTTCGGTAACTAGGCCCTTAGGCATTTGTTCACTGCGTTTTGCAGCCTTTTCGGGTGAGTAAAATTCAACTTTGGTTTTGGTAGTAGGTTGTGGGTTGTTTTTTATAAAATTATCAATGATTGATTGCTGTTTTTGTATATCAACCTTTACTAAATTGTCATTTAAATTGGATGTGTCAAATACCGGTATTTCGAACTGCGAAATAGTTGAATTAAACAATTCAGGAATTAAATTAGACTCATCCGATTTTGGATTTACTGGACTGAGGGTCGAGTTCAAAATCGTTTGATTTTGGAATTGATTCGTTGAATCTACAATTGCGCTTGCTTCAGTAGGGAAGGCAGTTTCAATATTATATTGGCCGTAATGCACAGCCATTAAATGTTCAAGATCGGGGTTGTTTTGTGAATTGCTTTCGCTATAAGGAGTTGAATTTGTATCCCTAGCAAAGTCAATAATTGGGATTTCTAATTCGGGAATCGAATTGATGTTGCCAAAAATGGGTACATTTTGAAATTCGATTTCAGTTTCTGTTTTATGATTGTCTACTCCAGTCTGATTATTCTGTTCCACCGTTTCATTTCCTAAATCGAGAAAAAATACGGGAAATGTAGAAGCATTATTGGAGCTCGTTGAGGGGTTAGTTTCTTCATTCGGTAGGGTTTCGTCAAGTGACATACCCTGAGAAATTGTAGGTTGGATGTTATGTGTTTCCTTTGAAGCTAGGGTGGTATTCGCCTGAGTATTTTCCTCTTTCGCCGTTGATGCTGAATTGGATGCGGATAATTTCTGATGGTTTTGGGGTAAGTAATTACTTGAAATCCAATCAAAAAAACTATTTCCTTCTTCGTAAAATTGATGAATTCGATTGACCTCGGAGAGGGAAACTCGTTTAATACCTTTGGTTTGACCCATTGGCAATGAATCTGTTGAGTTAGGATATTTAAGGTTTGGAATGGATGTTTTATTTGTTTGAAATAGGTTTGAATGACCGGTGTTTTGGGTAGTGAGTTCATTCGCTGCTACTTCAATTACTGCGGCCTGTACTTCTATTTCTGGTTCTACAATTTCATTCTTTTCTATTAGCGTATCACCTGATGGAGTGTTTATTAATATTGGGTTAGATGTGGCGATATCCGCTGTTTCTGTTACAGTGGTTGTTGACTCGGTAATTTGATGATTTTCCTTTGGCTCGGGCGTTGTGATACTTGTCTCCGGCAATTGGTCAATAGCAGGCAGGGAAACAACAACGTCTTTATTTTGTGTTATATCAGTTGTAAGTACTGCGAGTGATTCCGCGGATGGAGTAAATTCATCCAGAGGTTTGGATTCAAAGGTTGAAAATGATGAAGTGATAATTTCGCCAATACTGCCAATTTCATCGGTTTCATTATTAAATTGGGAAGTGTTCGATTCCGTGGTTTCCTTATCTGTTGTAGTAAGATTTGAGTGTGTTGGAATCGTAGAAGAAGACATTAAATAGTCATGAAACCATTTTCTGTCGTTCACCCGCATTGCCGCATTCTCAATCCATTCACTTGCACTTGTGTGTTTTTGTTTATGATAATAATGAGCAATAAGGACATAAGGAATGCTGTAAAAGGGATAGTTTTTTACTGCGTTTTGAAGCAATAGTATATCGGATTCCGTGAGCGATTCAGGATTAGAAAGCCAAAATTGAAGTTGGGAAGCGTTTATCATTGTAGAGATTACCAATCCAAAGCGATGGCTGCAAAAATTTGTTGTACAAGATTATCGGAAATTTCTTCCGATAACGGGGATTCAACGCTTTCAAAGGGCTGATTCGCATCGTAAATTTTAAAGAACGAGTACTCCTTTGCTGTATTTTTTTCTGGGTATTTTGGGCAAACGAATTCAACTTTAACTTTAATGCTAAACTGATTTTGAGCGGTTCCAACATCCGCGTTTAAAGTAGCCGGATCAATTCTGTAGTCTATAATGCTTCCAGAAATTTGGTAATCGCCTTGCTGAGCAACCAACCCCAATTTTGTTTGAGTTTGGAATTTGGTTTTTAATTTCTCGGTAAAATTGATACTTAACTGAGGGTTCACCAAAGCCGCTTCGTTGGAGAATAAGTCAACGGAAAAAGTCTCAACACCCGGAGGGATATTGGCGCCACTAAAACTGTAGTTCTTTAAAAAGCAGGAACTAATACCTGTAACTACGAGTAGAAGTACGATTAAGGACGCAACATTCTTTAGGTTGAAATTCATTGTCTTATTCCAAGTTATACTGTTTGATTTTTCTGTACAGTGTTCGTTCCGAAATGCCTAATTGTGCTGCAGCTTTTTTGCGTTTACCTAGATTTTTCTGAAGCGCTTTTTTAATCATTTCGATTTCTTGTGCCTCCAAACTTAGGAAAGATTCTGAAATATCGGTAGTAACTGCGGTAGTTTCTTCAAATTCGATATCGTCTTCCGCTGAATGAATAATTATAGGCTGATTGGGTGAACCAACGCCTGTGTTTGTATTTGAATTGGTTGTGGTTGTGTTGTTGATTGACAAAGAATTTTCTTGAAAATTATTATTTTGGATCGAAACGGGTACTAAAGAATTCCCAGTTGACGAACTCGATTGCATGGGGTTGCTCGAATTTATATTGCCTTCCAGTAATCCAAAAACTACTTTTTTAAGATCATTTACATCCTTGCGCAAATCAATGAGTACTTTGTAGAAAATATCACGCTCACTCATGCCGTCCGTGCCATCAATTTTGCCTAACAACATGGGTAAATTGGGTTCTGATTTTGGAATGTATTTTTGTAAAACATCCACGTCTATTACAGGGCCTTTTTCTAAAACGCAGACTTGATCGGTGATGTTTTTTAATTGTCGAATGTTACCCGGCCATGCATATTGTGCCAATAATTCTTGGGCTTGGGGGGTTAATTCTACCAAAGGCGAATGATGGGTTTCTGCAAACTCCATGGCAAATTTGGTGAATAGAAGGTAGATGTCGTTTTTGCGTTCTGCTAGTTGCGGAACTCGGATGGGTACCGTAGCCAATCGATAGTATAAGTCTTCTCGAAATTTGCCATTTCTAGCTCGTTCTAATAAGTCACGATTGGTTGCCGCCACCACACGTACATCGGTTTTTTGAACCACGGAACTACCTACTTTAATGAATTCCCCATTTTCTAAAATACGGAGTAATCGTGCTTGAGTGCTTAAGGGAAGTTCGCCTACTTCGTCTAGAAAAATAGTTCCTCCGTTAACGGTTTCGAAATATCCCTTACGTTTGTCGCTGGCTCCCGTAAAAGCGCCTTTTTCGTGGCCAAATAATTCTGAATCAATGGTTCCTTCTGGAATAGCTCCGCAGTTTACAGCAATAAAAGGAGCGTGTTTTCTGCCGCTTAGTTGATGAATGATTTTCGAAAAACTCTCCTTACCTACGCCGCTCTCCCCTAAAATAAGCACATTCATATCGGTGGGCGCAACTTTCACTGCCGTTTCTAATGCAGTGTTAAGCAAGGGAGAATGCCCTATGATGCCGAAGCGCTGTTTGATTTGTTGAATATCCATCGATCTCCTAATTCCAAAGTGCAAAGATACAACATATATGACATGTTGTCAGTTTTTGTCGATAAGTGGATGTCTAGTTTCGTTAAGTTGGGTGGCTTGTTTCGTGAGGTTGGATGCCTAGTTTTGTTAAGTATAGAAAAAAGATATTAGGAATTTGTAGGGGTGTTTGTTGTTTATGGAAGTGTTTTTAAGTTCAGCGATGATGGCCGATTTGAGGTTTTTAAGGAAGGAATAGCTGGGTAACTTTTTCGATTTAGTTGAATTTACAGGGATTGTGTATAATCTGTTTGGTAAGTTTGGGTAAAACGGGTTTTTTTTGAACGATAATGGAGGAAAATCCCGAAGAGAATAATCTAAACAACCACAATTCGGAAGACGGATTGAGCGGCTCGGGTATGGGCGATTCGGGGGAGGTGCATTCTACAGAAGATGTGCAAACCACGGATATCGGACAAGTTCGTGCCGTAGGCAATTTGTACCGCGATTGGTTCATGGAATATGCGAGTTACGTTATTCTGGAACGTGCAATTCCCGCTCTTGAAGACGGGTTGAAGCCGGTACAGCGTAGGATTCTGCATGCCATGTACGAGATGGATGACGGCAGGTTTAACAAGGTGGCCAATATTATTGGTGCAACCATGGCGTATCACCCGCATGGGGATGCCGCAATTGGCGATGCTTTGGTGAACCTGGGTCAGAAAGAATTATTGATCGATACCCAGGGAAACTGGGGGGATATTCGTACTGGAGATAGCGCGGCAGCACCGCGATACATTGAGGCTCGACTCAGTGCTTTTGCCAAGGAAGTTGCTTTTAACGAAAAAACTACCAATTGGCAATTGAGCTATGACGGTAGAAAACGAGAGCCTGTAACCTTGCCGATGAAATTTCCTTTGCTTCTGGCTCAAGGGGTTGAAGGTATTGCTGTTGGTTTGAGCACCAAAATTATGCCTCACAATTTTATTGAATTATGTGAAGCAAGTATTGATGTCTTACGAGGAAAGCGGGTGAATTTGTTACCTGATTTTCCAACGGGTGGCCAGGCGGATTTTTCACAGTACAATGAAGGTAGAAAAGGAAGCAGAATCCGAGTACGAGCAAAAATCGAAGAAAAGGATAAGTCCACGGTTTTAATTAAAGAAATTCCATTTGGTACTACCACCGGAAGTTTAATTGAGAGTATTATTAAGGCTTCGGATAATGGTAAGATTCGGGTTAAAAAGGTAATCGACAATACGGCAAGAGACGTTGAAATCGAAGTGCAACTGGCTCCGGGAATCAGCACGGATCTTGCGATCAATGCGTTGTATGCGTTTACGGATTGCGAAGTGAGTATTTCTCCATTGGCCTGTGTTATTGCCGATGATAAGCCGCAATTTTTAGGGGTTAACGATATTCTCAAAGCGTGTACCCAAAATACACTGGGCTTGTTGAAGCGCGAGTTGGAGATTGAGTTGGGTGAATTAGAGAACAAGTGGCATTTTTCATCGTTAGAAAAGATATTTATCGAAAATAGAATCTATCGAGATATCGAGGAGTGCGAAACGTGGGAAGCGGTTTTATCGGCTATCGACAAAGGTTTGGATCCCTTCAAAGGGTTGTTCCGCCGGGAAATTACAGAAGAAGATATTGTTCGATTGACGGAAATTAAGATAAAGCGAATTTCAAAATTCGATTCGTTTAAGGCCGATGAATACATCAAAGGTTTGGAAGATTCGATTGCCGAAGTGAAACACCATTTGGAACATTTGGTGGATTATGCAGTAGATTATTTCAAGCGTTTATTAAAGAAATTTGGTGCCGGAAAAGAACGTAAAACTGAGATAAGGGCGTTTGATACTATTGAGGCCAATGTAGTGGCTGTTGCCAACGTGAAATTGTATGCTAACTACAAAGAGGGTTTTGTAGGTACTGGTTTAAAGAAAGAAACTTTTGTAGTGGATTGCAGTGATATTGATGATATCATCGCTTTCCGCGCCGATGGAAAATATTCCATTGCTAAAGTAACTGACAAGCAGTTTTATGGGAAAGACTTGATTCATGTAGATGTTTGGCGCAAAAACGAGGAACGTACCACCTATAACGTGGTCTATTGGGATGGTGCGGACAAGAAGGTAATGGCAAAACGATTTAACGCTACCGGATTGATTCGAGAAAAGGAGTATATATTTAGTAGTGAGCATGCTAAATCCCAGGTGCTTTATTTTTCGGCTAATCCGAATGGAGAGGCTGAGCGAGTTACATTGCATCTCAGTGCCACGGCAAGTGCAAGAATTAAAAGTTTGGAATACGATTTTGCTAAGCTTGCGATTAAAGGGAAAAGTGCGCGTGGAAATCAGATTACCAAGTATCCAGTAAGAAAGGTGGAATTGAAAGAAAAAGGTGGTTCTACCTTGGGAGGAGTGAAGATTTACTGGGACGACCATACGGGTAGATTGAATGGGGATGCCAAAGGTCAATTCTTAGGTGAGTTTGAAGGGGATAATAAAATATTGGTGATTTATAACGATGGCCAATACGAGATCACCAATTATGAATTGATTAATCGATATGAGCCCGAGCAAGTATATTTGATTCAGAAATATCAACCAGGTCAGGTGATTCAAGTGGTTTATTTGGAAGGTAAAAGTAAGTTGCAATATGTGAAGCGATTTGTGATTGAGACGACAACCATGGAGAAAAAATTCTCCTTTATCGGGGATGAAAAAGGGTCACAATTGTTGGTGGCTACCACCAGTGCTCCAGCAGAAATAGAAGTGACTTTGGATACAAAAAAGACCGAAAAACAAGTCTTTACGATTGTGTTGGATGAATTTATGGAGGTGAAGGGATGGAAGGTACTTGGTAATCGTTTGCATGTAGAGAAGGTTAAAAAGGTAGTGTTGTTGAGTCCAAAGGTGGGTGAAATAATTATTGACTCGGTGGAAGTTGATGCTGCAGACGATATTGATCCTATGGATGGCGGTGAGGAAAGTGGAAATGAAGATTCCTCAAATGGGTCGAATGATATCCCGGATGGATCTGTTCTACCCTTGGTTTCTGAGCAGGTTGATAAGGATAAGCGTGGAGGAATATCTCCTTTAGATCCTCCAACGCAATTGAATTTATTGTAATGAACGAAAAAAATGCCTTGACCGTTGATTTCGGTAGAAGAGAGTTCCCATCGCATTGGAGAGATTATGAATTAATTGATTCGGGTGGGTTTGAAAAGTTAGAGCGATTTGGCAAATGGGTGTTAAGAAGACCTGAACCCCAAGCAATTTGGGATAAATCTTTGGAAGAAAAGCAATGGGTTCAATTGGCATCGGCCACGTTTGCTCGGGGAGTAGGCGGGGATCCAGAAAAAGGGAGTTGGCAATTAAAGCCAACTATGCCCGAACGATGGTGGGTTTCGTATCCCTTGTTTGGAAAATCGTTGAAATTTCGCTTGGGATTAACGAGTTTCAAGCACGTGGGGTTATTTCCAGAGCAAGCCTCCAATTGGGATTGGATATTCGAACAAGTTACTAAGCAAAAGCAAAAGTATGCTGTGGGACAGCAGGCTAGTAGGGGCTCAGAATCCAATACTTCTACCAAGCCGAAAGTATTAAATTTATTTGCCTATACAGGTGGTGCATCGTTGGCGGCTTGTGCGGCAGGCGCAGATGTTACGCATGTTGATTCGGTAAAGCAGGTTGTTACATGGAGTAGGGAGAATATGGAAGAGTCTGGGATGGATGGGATTCGCTGGTTGATTGAAGATGCATTCAAGTTTGTTCAACGCGAAGCACGTAGAGGTAAAAAATACGACGGAATACTGTTAGATCCACCGGCATACGGAAGAGGCCCTGAAGGGGAAAAATGGCTACTAGAAAAACAACTCAATGAATTGATGGGATTATGTGGTGAAATTCTGGCGGCGGATGGCTTCTTTTTACTGAATTTGTATAGCATGGGATTTTCTGCGATGGTAGCGGAAAACCTGATTCGCAAACAAGTAAAATCCACCGGCTCGGATTTGTTGAATATCCAATCCGGTGAATTGTATCTACCCGACTCCCAAGGTAATCGATTGCCGTTAGGAACGTTCGTGCGTTTTTAAAGGAATTGAATCGGATTGAAATAAATCAAATTAGGTTTCAATCTATATTCTCATGTTTATTGTTTAGGGTTGTACCGATTATTGTCGGATCCACTTCCATAAATCGGCCCAACTGGGCTTTTTCCCGTAGCTCAGGATACCTATTCTATAGATTTTGGAGGTTAGCCAAACCATGAAAACGAAGGTTAGGATAAGTAGTCCTAGACTCATCAGCAGCTGAGAGAGCGGAACTCCGAACGGCGCGCGCACCACCATGATAATGGGGGAAGTGAAGGGAATCATCGAAAATAATTCCGCCGTACTTCCGTTTGGGGCTTTCAATGCAACGGATTGAGCAATTACGAAACTCAATACCAACGGCATGGTGATGGGCAACATGAACTGCTGCGTTTCGGTTTCTTGATTTACAGCAGCACCAATGGCGGCAAACATGCTCGCATAGAGTAAGTAACCTCCTATAAAATATAATACGAAGATTAACAGAATTTCTCCTGTAGGTATGGATTCTGTTCCGCTGAGAAAATCGGACAAAGCACTCATTTTTGCCACAGGATTTGTGTTGGCGGCCATTTCGCTATTGGCCGGAATCCCCGCCGATGCAAAGGTGCTATCCATGCTTAATGCGGATGATTGTTGTTTGAATTCACTCATTTTTTGCTTACCAACCATCGATCCACCTACAACTACCAAGGTTACTAATAGTATAACCCAGGCAGCAACTTGGGTAAGTCCAACAGCGGCAATACCCAATATTTTACCCATCATTAATTGAAAGGGTTTTACACTGGATACAATGACTTCCACTATGCGATTGCTTTTTTCTTCGAAGGCTCCGCGCATTACTGTGGCACCGTACATGAAAATAAACATGTAAATTAGGAAGGCTAAAATAAAGCCAATACCACTTTTTAATCCGCTAGAGCTGTTATTTGCTTCGCCTTGGTCACTTATTTCCATCAACCGCACCGATCCAGTCACGTCAATAGAGTCCAAAGTGCTGGGCCGTATCCCAAATTTAACCAATTGTTTTTCTTTCGCTTGATTACTAATCCATTGGTTGATGGACTCCATTTGGGTTAACGAAGGTGCTTCGGTGCTGTATAATGTGGTTGAATCCAAAACGCTTAGATCTTGATCTTCTATTTGTAGCCAAGCATAGCAAATGCCACGATTCACATAGGTTTTAGCAGAGTCTATTCGCTGTTGGGGGTAATCGTAATCCGGGGCGGGTAATACTTTGTAATTGCTAAAATCGGTAAGTTTTAACTGTTTACTTTGATCAGAAACCAATACCGTTTGTACCTCGGATTCTTTTTCGTCGGAAACCGCAATGTAAATTGCTAAAGCATAAAACCCTGCGATAAGCAAAGGACCTAAAAAGGTCATGATAATAAAGGTTTTATTGGTGACACGGGTCATGTATTCCCGCTTGAAAATCACCCAAATGTTTTTGAAATTACTCATGGTTTACTGGATTTGAATGTTCAACAGTGGATACAAAAATGTCATGGATGCTGGGAATGTATTCCGAAAAATATACCATGGGAGACGATTGATTTATCGACCAACTTAATAAATTCTCTGGCGTTAGGCTTTCCGAGGTTTGGAAGCGCATCATGAATCTACCATCGTTGGTATTCCATGTTTGTAGGGGTGTTATTGGATAAGCTGAATCGTCCATGGATTGATGGAAACCTACATCGTACTTTCCGGAAAAATTGTTGCGTTTGATTTCATTGATGCTACCATCCATTACTTTCTCGCCCTGGTGTATTATTCCAATTTTGGTGCAAAGTTCCTCCACGTTATCCATGCGGTGGGTAGAAAATAAAATGCTACAACCTTCTTCCTGCAGTTCAAGAATAAGTTCTTTAATAAGATCTGCATTAACTGGGTCGAATCCCGAAAATGGTTCGTCTAAAATAAGCAGTTCGGGCTTGTGCATAATGCAGCTGACAAACTGCACTTTTTGAGCCATACCTTTTGAAATTTCTTCGATCTTTTTCTTGGCCCAATCCATCATCTCCAATCGTTCTAACCAATATTTTACTTTGGCTTTTGCGTCTAAATTACTCAGGCCACGGAGTTGTGCGAAGAACAGTAATTGATCGGCAACCGACATTTTCTTATACAATCCGCGCTCTTCGGGCATATAACCCATCCGTTGACTGTGGTTAGGGTGTAGGGGTTCTCCTTTAAAGAACAGTTCACCAGCATCGGGTTGGGTGATGGTGGCTAACATTCTAATCAATGTGGTTTTTCCCGCGCCATTTGGACCTAGAAGTCCATATATTTCTCCCGGATTTAAGTCGATGGAAATGTTCTTACTCACGGCTTGTTTGCCGAAGGATTTGTTTACATTTCTTGCCGATATTATGGGTGTCATAGTTTATTTAAAGCTGTAGTTAATCCCTGCGCTCAATCCCATGGAATTCACGCCGGCGCCCAATTGTGCCTGAAATCCCAGTCCATTTTTATACGCCTTTTTTACACCTACTAGGGTCGCTTGAATGCCGTTCATTCCAATTCCTTGGTTATAGGCAGGGACATATGCGGTGGAAGAATCCTCTCTAATGGTTTCGAAATTTACATGGAACGTACCCAGAGCTAAGCCAGAATACCATGCGGTATTGGATTTTTTGCCCGATTTAATTTTCCAAGCGTAATCGATGGTTCCCATGAAACTGCTTAACCGAACTTGATAATGAAATTTGGAATACTCACCTGGTAAATCGAAATTGGGATATTCAATGGTATTGGTTTTTACCGATGCTGATTGGAACACCAAGCCCATCATCCAACGCTCCCGGAAGTGATATTGATACCCATAATGGTTGGGTTTGTTAATTTCCGTTTCAATTTTTGGGAACGTTGCTTTTAATTCCGAAATCATGGTGTTGGAAATGGTGTTTACCAAAAACGACGATGATCTACCGTAGTACAACGTCATTCCATTTTCCTTGAAGTATTGAAAATCTGCCACTTTTTTAATTTTGGTGGAAGCAGGGGTGGTTGATTTCTTGGGCTCTGTAATGCGGGAGTTCGCTGAATTTTCTGCTTTAGGCAACGCATCGGCGCGAGATGGGACCGAAGTATCCCCAGCGCTTTGGGCAATCGCCGTTAAACTGAAAAAAATGGAAATGAAAGGGAGTATAGTTTTTTTCATGGGGTAGCAATTAGGGTGGCAATTTAGGTGGAATTTCATGGTGTTTATGCTATTAAAATGGGTAAATCGATGGTTTTCGTCGAATGAAATCCAAACTTTAACTGAAATTAGGTGTTACAGGAAGTTTTAGAAAGCATCATCTAAAATTATTAATATTTGTTTAAACAAATTATTGTATCTTTGCACTAATAAATTTTCAACATATGACAACTCAAGCAATTTCTCAGTGGAACTTGGACCCAACACATTCAGAGGTTCAATTCAAAGTAAGACATTTAGTAATTTCAACCGTTACTGGTACTTTCCGTAATTTCTCTGCGTCGTTAGAGAAAGCAGGGGAAGACTTCAACGGTGCGAAAGTTAGTTTTACTGCTCAGGTTGATTCTATTGATACTAACCAGGCCGATCGCGACAACCATTTAAAGTCGCCAGAGTTTTTTGATGCTGCACAATTCCCTACTATTGAATTTGTAAGTTCATCTTTTGAGAAGTCTTCAGACAATACTTACACCGTTAAGGGAAATTTAACCATGAAGGGTATTACTCGCGAGGTTGAATTATCTGCTGATTTTGGTGGTGAAATGGTGGATCCATGGGGAAATCGCAAAGTAGGATTTGAAGTGAGCGGAACCGTGAAACGCGAAGATTTTGGTTTAACTTGGAGTGCAGTAACCGAAGCAGGTGGAGTGGTAGTAGGAAGCGATGTAAAATTGCTTTTCAACGTACAATTTGCAGCAGCTTAAGTAGATAATAATTTTTCAAGGTTTAAGTTTTGAAACCGCTCCTTCGTTGGGGCGGTTTTTTTTTGTAACTTGCCATTGCATGAATGAAGTTTGGGGACCGCGCAAAATATTGTTTGGTCTTATTTTGTTAGGATTAACCTATTGGATTGGCAGTAGTTTGATTTCCTATATCAACGCTGGTCTAGGCGCATTGTTGTTTTATTTTTTTCTACGAGATCCGATGGATATTCTTGTTACCAAAAAGAAATGGAATCAACATTGGGCCGTACTGTTTTTGCTTTTCGTATCTTTCTTGGTGGTGATGGTTCCCCTGGGGTTGATGATTACCATGATTGGAACGAAAATTAGTAGCATTAGCAGTCAAATTCAGGAAACGATCTTATTATTGGAGGCATTTATTAGAGAGTTAGAATCAAAATACAAGGTGGTGGTATTAAGCGATTCAAACTTGGATTCTATTGCAAAATTTTTGTCGTCTCTGCTTTCTGATTCGATGGGAGTGTTATTGGATTCCATGGGTTCAGTGGTGATCATGTATTTCTTGCTGTATTACATGCTGTTGCAATATCGTTCCATGGAATTGTGGTTTTTTACCAAATTGCCTTTACAACAACAAAGTATTCGGCTATTGGGAAGAGAGTTGAAAGAATTGGTGATGTCGAATTCCATTGGATTGCCGATTACTGCGTTAGCACAAGGCGTGTTAGCCGGTATTTTATATGCGTTCTTGTCTGTGGATGATTGGTGGTTTTGGTTTGTCTTAACTTCTTTTACGGCCATGATACCAGCGGTAGGGGCGGCATTGGCTTATTTACCATTAGCGATGATTTTATATGCTCAAGGGCATGAAAATCAGGCCATTATATTGACCATTTACGGCTTTACAGTAATTGCAGCGGCAGATAATTTAGTGAGAATGTTCTTGCAAAAGAAAATGGGAGATATTCATCCGCTGATTACCATTTTGGGGGTAATAGTAGGGTTGAAATTATTTGGCTTTTTGGGTTTGATTTTTGGTCCAATATTGTTGTCGTTTTTCCGATTGTTATTCAAGGTGTATCAAATTGAATTTGGGGATATTAAAGATTAAGGAACAGCGTTTATATGAGAAATTTAACGGAAGAATTTTTTGAATTTTTTATCGATCTTACTTTAAATAATAACAAGACATGGTTTGATGAGAATCGAAAGCGATACGAAAAATTGGTAAAATTACCCTTTCGATCCTTTGTGGAAGAACTAATAAAAGAAGTGTCTAAGGTGGATGGAAGGTTTGCCGCTTTGTCGGCATCGGACTGTTTATTTAGAATCAATAGAGACATTCGATTCTCTAAAGATAAAACTCCTTATAAAACCCATTGCAGTGCTGCATTGCAGCTGGGGGATAGTAAAAACATGTCGTTGGGCGGGTTGTATGTAGAGTTCGGCCCGGAATCTTGTGCCATTTATGCGGGGGTGTATATGCCCGATAAAGATACCCTTACAAGAATTCGGACGAACATTTGTGCTGATTTAGCAGGCTTTAGGAGAGCCATTGAGCATCCTGATTTTAAGAATAATTTTGGTGAAATAAGAGGGGAGAAAAATAAAATTTTACCGTCCCCATTCAAGGAGTTAGCTATAAAAGAACCCTATCTCTACAACAAGCAATTTTATGTGATACATCCGATGGAGGCCGAGGAAACGTTGGAGCCGGATTTTGTAACCCGAATTGTAGAGATTTGGAAAACAAGCCTTGAGTTTACTGCAATTTTAGAAGG
>CAZKOM010000007.1:21504-50533 GCA_964554385.1 uncultured Flavobacteriaceae bacterium
CCGCCAAATAGGTTTTTAATGCTAGACCACATAATTGTTTGATTTGTTATGCAAATTTCCTGCTATTTTCTATTCTCGTATGTGATTTAAGTTACCCAAAGAGGAATAATTAAAAAAATGAAAGGGTAGAGCAATTTTATTGAAGTTCAGTAGTGCCTTGTTTCTGTTATCAGTATATTTACTGCATGATGATTGCGGAATATTCCTTAAACGATGCTTCAACTTGGGTAGATATTACTGAGCCTACCATGAATGAATTGGAAGAGTTTAACGAACTCCATAATCTGAATTTGCATTTTTTACGCGATTGTTTAGAACCCGATCATTTACCTAAATATGAAGAAGACGAAGGAATGGCTTTTTTTATCCTTCGCGCTTTATTGAAAGAAGAGGCGCCTGCCACGATTCAGGCAATGTCCTCAAAAATTGCAGTGTTTTTTAATGAAAAGCGGTTGATTACCGTGCATCGATTGCCGCACGACTTTATCGATGCCTTGCGGGATAAATACGTGAGTCAAGGTAGAGTTGGTTCAACGGCTGAGTTAGCGGTTAGAATAGTGCGGGGTGTACTGAATACCTATCGAGATTTTAATCACAGTTTGTCGAGTCCGATGGCACACGTTGAGGATTTGGTATTTGTAGGAGGCAAACCAGAGCCCAGTGTTTTTGGCACCGATTGGGCTTCAGTGAATAAAAATAGTCAGGTGATTGAGATTATCTATCACCTCCGCAAACGGGTAGGAGTAGCGGAGCGTTTGTGTGAATTAACAGACGATGTATTGTTGCAATTGCATGAAAACGAAATTGTACGCGGAGGGCAGGAGCATCGAGATGTGATGGATTACCGATTGAAATTACAGAATCAGTTGAACGAAAGCGGGGAAAATTTGCAACAACTATTGCAAGTGTATTTATCGTTATCTTCTCAACGAACCAATGATGTGATGCGTGTTCTAACAGTTTTTAGTGTGTTGTTTATGCCACTAACTTTTATTGTAGGAGTCTATGGTATGAACTTCGAAAATATGCCAGAGCTGAGTTGGTCTCACGGCTATCTAGCGGTTTGGATAGCGATGATAGTTGTAGTAGTGCTACTGTTTGTTTGGTTTAGAAGACGAAACTGGCTGTAAATACCAATAATAAGCACGCCTCGATATTCTAACAAGTTTAATTATACCGGGTGTTGCTTATCAATACCAACAACAAATTAGAGTAAATGAATTTTTTGTCGATGATTTTTGTGTTTTTATAGTACTATGTATTGCATAGTACTATAAAAATAAATACTTTTGTTGCATGGATTTGGAGAATACCCAGTCACAGATGCGAAAAGGGATACTAGAATACTGCGTGTTGCAGGTAATTTCTTGTGGGGAATGTTATTCTTCGGATATTATCGATCGATTAAAATCGGTAGAGATGATTGTGGTTGAAGGTACATTGTATCCATTGTTAACACGTCTGAAAAATGCAGGATTGTTACAGTATAAGTGGGAGGAAAGTGAATCGGGTCCGCCTAGGAAATACTTTTCCTTAACGGGAGACGGTGAGTATTTCCTGGCATCCTTGGATACAACATGGATTCAGCTAGCGCATGCGGTGAATCATTTTAGAAATCTTCGGCAAGGTTCTACTGTTCCCCAACCTAATCAAAATGAAAAGAACCAATAGAATGTATTGCCCCCTGAAGTATATATGACGGCAAATGAAAATGAAATTATTTCCAATAGTAAATCAGTAAATACAAATCCAAACAACAAACCCAACTACAATGAATAAAATAATAAATGCCAATATCAACGGTTTCGTATTTCCCATCGATGAGACAGCCTACGAACAGTTGAAAATGTACTTAGATCAATTGCGCAAAGGAATCCAAGATGTGGAAGTGTATCAGGATATCGAAAATCGAATTGCGGAATTGTTTAATTATAAGTTGAAAACAGGCAAACAGGCCATTTTTGAATCGGATGTAAACGATATTATTCTGCAGGTAGGTTCCGTAGATGAATTGGTGGATGCAGAACTGGACATAGATGGAAAATCATCGGGGAGTCAAACTCAAAATGAACCTCTTGAAAGTAGTGGGTCAGTTACAGAAAGGCGATTGTTTCGAGATGAGGAGAATAAATGGATTTTAGGTGTATGTTCGGGTATTGCGGCATATCTGCAATGGGACAGTAAATGGGTTCGATTAGGGTTTCTTGTTTTGTTGCCAATAACAGCAGGCACTATAATCTTTGTTTATTTATTCCTTGGAGTGGCTATTCAACCTGCTATTTCTCCAACGGAAAAACTTCAAATGCAAGGAGCTCCGATTACGTTTGAAAATTTAGGCAAGGTTATCGAAAATGCAGCAAAAACGGCTTTGGATAAGGGTAAGCCCGTGGTAGAAGATATCTCCAAGCGGGGAATTCCGGTAATTATTAGATTGGTTGCTGCCTTTGGTTTGCTAATTTTATTGATAGTTTCTGTACCTGCTTTGTATTCAGTAATTATTTCAGCTGGTGTAATTAGTTGGTTGTGGGAACTAGCAACGAATACGATATTTTGGTCAAACACTCAAGCTTCCATGGTGCTGCTTGCAGCAATTATCGTGACGTTAATTACCCTTGGAAGTATATTTTACTCTTTGATTCGGGTATTGGTGAATGGAAGAAGACTTCCGTTCATTTTGAGAGTGACTTTTACAGGATTGTGGTTGTTTGGGGTTGGGTACTTAGTATATCAGTCGATATCCATTGGAAAAGAGTTTAGCATAAAAGAAACTGTTTCCCAACGTATCGAGGTGGATTCTGCCTACAACCCCAAAACAAAACAGTTACTTATTTCTGCTAATCCATCGGCCATACGTACTGATATTTACGGAATTGCCGGCGATGGGGATGAATCGGACGATTTTTGGGTGGAAGGTGAAAAGGTGAGTTTAAAAGCGATAGAGAAAAAGAAATCCTCCCATGTTGATTTTAAACTGTTTAGAACGGTAGATTCCGTACCCTATGTGATCGTGGATCGTTCTTCTCGGGGTAATAGTAGATGGCGTTTACAAAACGCGAAAAATATCAAATACGAATGTAAATGGACGGGCAACAAGTTGATTGTGAGTGATTTTCTCGATTTTTCTGCTGCTCCTGGGAAGTGGAGAGCCCAGCATGTACTGGTTAAAATCTATTTGCCTGTTGGGTTTCAGGTACAATTGGATGAATCTTGTGACGGCGTAATATTTTTAGAATACGACGAAGACACATATTACAATTTCCCTATCGGGGCAAGTGGTTACAAGAAGATTAAAGTAGGTCCTAATGGGAACGAAATAATCGACTAAAGTTTGGTTTTACTCAGCGGATCTAAACGGAAGCTCAAACTAGCATTTATACGAATTCGTTGATTCCAATTACTCGGTGAATTGTCCAATAGATTTTGGCTCTGCACAATGGGTAAGTATAGGCCAAACATTTCGCTGAATTTAACGCCGATTCCTGAGCTCCACGCGAGTTCCCCTTTCGCTAAACTTGTAGGAGTTGCACCCGTGGTTGGATTGAATGCGGTGAAATATCCCACATCACCAAAAATCCCTAAAAATGATGGTCCAATTGGGAAAGGGATGTAGAAATTGCCTGTAAATACTTGTTGGCTATTGAGTCCAGTTCCGCTTAGATTCCTAAATCCTCCTTGGTTATTGCCGCGTTGTTGACTCCAAGTTTGGGAGTTACTGGCATCGCCGGATCTGTTTAAGAAAATTTCATCGTTGAAATAATCGCGTGTACCGGGAGTGCCGGTTAATGAAAGTGATAATGGAGATACCCCATCAATATTTTCGCCCGTTTTGTTTGGACTAATTGTGTGTTTTATCCCCCAAACATTACCGGCATATAGGCGCATGGTGATTTGGCGCTTTTTCGTGTAGGTATAGCTGGCTTTCCAAGATAATTCACTTTGATGCGCACTGGTGATTTTTTGGTCTGTTCGGTAGCGGAAACTATTGAAGTTCCGCATTGGAGTATCCACGTTATTGATAGATTGAACCAAGTAATTGTGCTTAGCCATGAAAGTCCAATTCCATTTTGTCGAATTATTTGATAAGATATATTGCAATCGGCCACCTGAAGTTGTAATAGTATTTGTTTCGAAGGTCACTGCCGTATTAGGTAAAATTCCGTTGCGAGGTGGTAAAATTACCTTTTGATAGTCGGTTCTAACCAACCCTTGAAGTTCTATCGATTGATCATAATCCGATTTGGGTTTATTGCGATTTCCCAAGGTGAATTTCAAGTATGGATTGATGAGTATATAACGATTGGTTGGCATTAGAGGTAAGAAACTTTCGGATGAAGTGGAAGATGAATTTTCTTGATAAAGTGCTTTTTCGCTTTTGTCAATCCCGCTTTTATTAATCGTGTTGTTCAAATTATAAGAATGTACCCAAATCCCGCTGCTAATGGTTTTAAATCGCTGTTGGGGATGCCAATTTCGGTAAATCAAACCCGATCCCACCAACGCATTGCGGCCAGTAGAATAAAACGGGCTAAATACGTAGCTTGTCTTTTTTAATGGGATACCCTGATTGTGGAAAGTAACGCCTAACATCATACGGTCTTGCGCATTCCAACCCAATGCTGGCAAAAGGAAAATATTGGATCTGCCGGGTTCTTGATTTCCGCTAATTAATTCAAATTTTGGACTTTTCGCATTCGGAAGAAAAAACCGATTTTTATATAAATTATTGTGTCTGTGTACCTCTGGAACTCGTTTGTAGGGGTCAATTACCACTTTGGTAACTTCCATGCCATTGTACTTACTGTCTAATTTGAATTGAACCAACGATTTGTTTTTTGAGGTAGGAAGTGCCCAATCAATGGCCAGTAAACTGTCGTTGGAATACAAACCAACGGGCATGGGTGCTGTGATTTGTCCTTTGTTTTTTAGAATTACTTGGTAATCAATTTTAGAATTGCTGAAAGAACTGAGATCCTTAACTTTATAATCGATGAATTTAGTGCTTTGAATCAAGTCATCAAATAGCCAGCCAAGATCTGTTTCGCTGATTTTTTGGCTAAGGTCACGTAAGTCTTCGGGCTGAGGGTGTTTGAATTTCCATTGGTTGAAATAGGAATGGAAAATGGAATCGAACAATTTATCCCCTAAATAGGCTTTTAACATAGTGAATACCAATCCCGTTTTTTGATACATCACTATTCCGTAGTTCGTGGATGTGAAATCAGCGGAATGGGTACATATCGGTTGATCCATGCCATTAGATGCAAAAAATCGGTAGGCAATATCGCCTTCATCGTGGTGACTGAAATCTTCTAAATGGAATTTTGCTTTTGATTTTTCAGACATCCCCAAGGTGCTGTATAAGTACTTATTATTGGGGTATTTGGTTTCCATGTAGCGCATTTCGTTTAAGGTGTTTAGACCTTCATCCATCCAGCCATTATCGCGTTCGTTGCTACCCAAAATTCCATAGAACCAATTATGTCCTACTTCATGAACAATTACAACTTCTAGCTGCATATCGCTACTTACATTGCCAATTACGGTTACGTTTGGGTATTCCATGCCGCCGCCTGCACTAATTGTTCCATCTACTGCGGTTACCTGATTATAAGGATAATCTCCATTCCACAGGGAGTAATAGTAGGTTCCATCTTGAATATATTCTTGTGCGTACTGCCATTTTTCGGCATTCGCGGGCGTGTATAATGTCCAGGTGGTAACGGTCCGTTTGCTGTGTGGTAACTTTACCGACCCTTTATTTACGATAAACGATTTATCGGCAAACCAGGCAAAATCATGCACATTGGATTGTTTATAATGCAGGGTTTTCCATTTTTTACTGGAGGGGATTGTCGAATCGGTTAGGTTTAAAAATTCCGATTTCCCTTTTCCTCCCAAACGTTTCATTACGGGTTTAACGGGAGTGGTTCCCGCTAAATAATCCATTCTTGCAATTTCGCTTTCGGTTTGTAAATCGCCTGTGTCTCCTACGATATAATTGTCTGGTAGTGTGATTTTTACATCAAAGGTGCCATACTCAGAGTAAAACTCGCCTTGGTTGAGGTAAGGCATTTCGTGCCAACCATTTTTGTCGAAAACTGCTGGTTTTGGATACCATTGGGTAATTTGATAGGCTTGGCCAATATGACCCAACCGAGACACACGGGCATTGGGGATTTGAACTTTAAATGTAGTGCCGATGGTGATGGAATCGCCGGGCATCAGTGGCTCAGGCAGCTGCACATAAGCTATGTCTTGATGCTCCTTGTGATAACTCCATTGCAAAGGCTGCACTTTTAGCATTTTATCTTGGATTTCATCGCTCCCATAAAAGCGAATACTTCCATTTTTATCGATAGGAGTGATGAAGTTGATGGAGTCGATGTAGCCCAAATTCTCAGGAGTTTCTCCATTTAGGAAATTCTTTCCACTTTTGGCTAATTGCTTGGCAAGGGCTGTTTTACTGTTTTTGTACGCGTTGGCCCATAAATGGATGGGAATTTGAGAAATGGGTTGTGGAGAATGGTTTATGTACTTGAATTGGCAATTGCCGTGTAGCTGATGATTCTGGTCGTCTAATTTTACATGAACGGTGTAATGGACTTCTTGTTGCCAATAATCTTGTGTAAGTGGGGGGAGTTTGATGTCGATTTGGCGTTGATCTACATTTGGCGATTCTTTTAACCTGCTGTAGGGTTTGATTGAACTATTGACTAGAATGGTATGGGTGGGTTGTGATATTGGAAGAACTTTTGCTTGGGTTGAGCTTGCGACGCTGTGGCTGGAGCTGTAGCGGTTGTAGTTTGGTTGTGGCTTGGCTTGGTTATTTGCTTGACTGCTGTTGGAAAAACTCATCAATCCAACCAAGGCAATGGCCGTAAAAATCGAACGCATCAACAAATCTATTTATTTAATGCGTGGAAATTAAATCAACCCCTGAAAACTTGGCGAAAATCTACGAGGTATTATCGATTTTTTATGGGTGTAATGGGGGTTGAACCGTGTAGCTTTGGCTTGAATCAGAAAATTATATTGAGTTATAAATAATTAGGTGCTATCGTTATCGGTGGATTGGGCTGAGAATAATCGTGATAAGCAGATTGGTGGAGTTACTCAATTTTATAGGCTAAGGAAAATACAGGAACGGCAAAATTCTGCCCTGGATTGGCGATATACCAAACCCCAATATCCCAGGTTGCTTTTTTGTTGTTATAAATTCTCCACGATGGACCGCCAAATAAAATTTCCTCCTCGGGTATGTAATAGAATTCGGTTTGAAAACTTACGTTTTTACCAGTTCGTATATTACCCGCTAAGCCGAGGATCAATCTGCCGTTGTTATCCCGGCCTTCATTAATGGTAATCGGTTTTTGATTGATATTGTCCCAAGAATCTCGAGTATTTTCTAGTGAAACCATACCATAACCTAACGAGGCAGTGATGTGTTTTTCTTCATGACCCAAGGTGGCGTTGGCAAACCCTATTCCTAGATAGGTTTTGGGACTAGCCCATGATAGATTTCCAGCTTGTGCGCCGAGAGAAAAAGCGAGATTTTCGCTTGCTGTTAAGCTGTATTTTAATGTGGCTGTAAGCGGCACGCCAATGATGCTAGTACCAACCCCTGCCGAAAATTTGTCGGTAATACCATACTGAAATTGAAGGCTTAAAAAATAAACGGATTGAAAATAGCCCTCACCTTTTTTAATAGGGTAAGCGGTGGGAGTGTACAGATATCTGCTGGGGTGTGGGTTGGGGTAATAAATGTTCCCGCCAACTTTTTGGTTTCGTTCAATGGGTTGGATTTTTTTAATGGTGTAAGCGGGGATGATCACCAATCGTCCATCTGTTAGTTGAACAGTTACTTCGCGCATGTCTTGGGATTTTACAATTCCAATTAAATCGGTGCCGTCGTTGAGTAAAATCATCGACAAACTATCTGTTTTCGTGCTGTCTATTGCGTACTTGTTAGAAACGTATTTAATAGATACCTCTTTTGAATTTAAGTGTATTCCAAAAGAATGGTTTTCCAATTTTGCTGCATTCCCTGAAGTTAAAAATGTTAATGAAACTATGGAAATGAAGGTGTATTTTATGATTGAATTCATAGGCGTTATAAAAATAAGTATTCGTCTAATTATTATATCCAAAGTTAGAGCATTAAAAAGGAAGAATTAATGACAATTGTCAGCAGTGAACGTCCATTTTGTATTGAAAAGGTCAATATCTTCGTACAATGGAAACTACCTCAACGATGCAAGGTCACTCTGCTTCTATTTCGGCCAAAATGACCTTTATTAATTTGCCGGTATCGGATTTAAAAGCAACCATGGATTTTTTTTCCGGATTAGGATTTTCATTTAATCCGATGTTTACAGGTGAAACGGCTGCCGCTATGGTTATCAATGAAACTACGGTTGCAATGTTATTGATACATGAGCATTTTAGTCAATTTACTCGAAAATCTATATCCGATGCTCGCACACAAACCGAAGTTTTGATTGCATTGCAATTGGAATCAAAGGAAGCTGTTGACTCAATGGTTGCGCAGGCGATATCCTTAGGAGGTAAACTTTATGCAGAGCCTGCAGACTATGGATGGATGTATCAACATAGTTTCGAGGATTTGGATGGGCATCAATGGGAAGTGATGTATGCAGATTTAAGTAAGCTACCAGGGAATTAATTAATAACATCGAATTCGCAGATATGCGTAAATTTCTCTTGTTGGTATTTGCATTTATTGCTCCTGCATTTTTATTATCAATACCCCCTCGAAATCATCAGTCCTATATAGTTATACAATTCAATCAGGGCAAAAAACCTCTGAATATTGGGGACACGATTTACATGGAAGGCGGGAGATTTGTAGTTTCCTCATTTAAGTTTTATTTGGGGAGTTTGAATGGTATAGCCAAGCAAGGTAAGAGAATCAAGATGATGTTTTCGGAGCAATTGATTGATTTGTCTCAAACAAATATTCATAAAATATCTGTTTCAATCCCAAAACGCAGGAAGATGGACAGCATAGAAATTGGGATCGGCATAGACAGTGCAGCCCATAGAACGGTTGCCTTTACTAATGATTTAGATCCCGTGAATTCAATGTATTGGGCATGGCAAAGTGGCTTTATTCAATTGAAGTTAGAAGGACAGTGGATTCAACAAGTGAATAACGCTGTACCTATTGAATGGCATTTAGGAGGTTACCGTTGGCCCAATTCCACGGCAAGAACCATACAGTATCCAATAGGAGTTTATCCCTTGAATGAAACATTATTGGCAATTGACATCCTGCCGTTATTAGAAGGGGGCTTGAAAAAATATTCAAATAAAATAATGTCGCCGGGCGAACCAGCCGCTAAATTGATGGATGTTTTTGCACGATCTTGTATTCAAATTTATCCGGGTAAGTCAAAATAGGGTAATCGTAAAATGATAATTTGCGTGAATCAAGGAGATTCTAATTGTAGATAAACGATAAAATGCGAACAGGAAGGATAGTTATTTTTTCAATGTTATCCATGCTTGCCGCCGGTTGGATTTCGATTCGATGGCGACCAGAATTGCCTCAGAATTTCCCCCAACCGTTGAACGAGAAGTTGAATAAAGGGTTAAAAAGAACGGCAATTCAATTGGGTAGGTATTTGTTTTTTGATCCGATTTTATCTGTCGATAGTTCAATCTCTTGTGCATCCTGTCATTCACCATTAAATGCTTTTGCCCACAATGATCACGCGTTAAGTCATGGAATTGGGGATTCTGTACTAAAACGAAATGCTCCGGCCTTGTTTAATTTGGCATGGCAACCGAGTTTTATGTGGGATGGCTCTATTCATCGATTGTATGCTCAGCCGGTAGTGCCAATTGAAAATAAAAGGGAAATGGGTAGTTCGTTGAAAGAGGTCATGTTTAGATTAAATCGTTCTGAATTTTATCGTAAGCAGTTGCGGCTAGTATTTGGGAAAGCAAATTGGGACACGGATGTTTTGTTGTTAGCCTTGGAGGCTTTTCAGCTGTCTTTGATTTCGGCAGATAGCAAATACGATAAGGTACAACGTGGCGAGAAGGGGGTTGTTTTAACCCAGCAAGAACAAAATGGATATCAATTATATCGGCAAAAATGCAGTAGTTGTCATCGTGAGCCTTTGTTTTCTGACTTTAGTTTTCAACGTAATTATTTAGTTGGCAATGTAATGGGAGATTTGGGGAGGTACGAGGTGACGGGGCTGGTTGGAGACTCATTTCGATTTAAAGTGCCGAGTTTACGGAATTTGAAATATACCTTACCATACATGCACGATGGAAGATTTAACTCATTGTCATCGGTAATGCGGCATTACAATTCTTTGGGTGAATTGAATGGGGTATCAATGCATTTAACCGACAATGAACAGCGAGATTTAATCGCATTTTTACTCACTTTAACCGATGAAGAATTTGTACGAAATAAAAACTATCATTTCCCCAAAGAAAGAATTAAGGATTAAACTTTTGGGCGTTATTTTCGTCTCATGGATATGGATTTGAATCATAACACAATTGTGCAATTAGATACTTGCAGCAATACTTGCACCTATGCAGCCTTTTTGAAGCGATTTGGATCAATGATTTTGCTTGTGTTCCTTGGATTTCAAGCAGTTTCATTATCGGCACAAACGGATCCCGCAATAATCTCATGGTTACAAAATACAACCAAAACGGGCAGTTATTATTCTTCTGGGAATTCTACTGCTATCGATAATGGAATATTGGTAAACTGTCAGTCTGTGAAATATTCCAATTCCTTTGTGTATGTAGAAACGAAAGGTATACCGGCATACCCAACGGGCCCTTTTTTAGACGGGAATCCTTCGCAAGCCCAATCGCAAAATGCAATTTTTAAATTTCCATTGAATCCTCAAAAAAACACGGGTACTCCAACAGCGACAAGTTTAGGGAATATTGGTGTTTTTATTAATGGTGTTGCCTTGTTTGATTTTCAAGATGGGGTTGCGTGGAACACCGCTACAAATTCGTGGTGTGGCGGTCCGGGAAATCCACCTTGTACAGGAACAAAATATTGGACTAGGGATGCTGTTGTATTTGAACGGAAAGGATTTGATTGTTCTAAAGGTCATCCGGCCATGGGGAATTATCACCACCATCAAAATCCATCTGCGTTTAAATTGGATAAGCAAGTTATTTCAACCATTTGTAATTTGTATGATGCCGATGGGCTATACCGAATCGATTCTGGGGTGCATTCACCATTAATTGGTTACGCATACGATGGTTTCCCAATTTACGGTGCTTTGGGATATAAAAATGCAGACGGCACTGGTGGGGTAGTTCGTATGAAATCATCGTATCAGTTGCGTTCAATTTCCACAAGAACTCAATGGGCTGATGGAACGGATGTTCCTGATGGTCCGGCGGTAAATTCGACCTATCCGTTGGGAACGTTTAAGGAGGATTATGAATTTAAGGCACCAATTTCGGAGGATTTTTTGGATGAGCACAACGGTAGATTTTGCGTTACCCCTGAATATCCTCAGGGTACTTATGCCTATTTCACAACGGTGGATGAAAATAATAATTCCGCATTTCCTTATGTTGTAGGTCCCACGTTTTATGGAGTTAAATCGGTTCAAAAAGTAACAAATATTGGTGAAACTACTACTGAATACAAAGCTACGGCCAAGGTGAAAGATGCGTCGATGCCAGTAACTTCTGTGCGCGTGACACCAAATCCTGCTTCGGAATTGGTGGCGGTTCAGTTAGGCGGACTTCAACGTACTGATGTTTTGATTTCTTTGATAGATTTATCAGGGAGAGTGATTGCAGAAAAGACGATTACTGCGGGTAGTACTTTGGGCTTTTTTGAATTGCAATCGGTTTACAGTGGGAATTACTTGCTGAAAGTAACTTCGGGTACTTCCGTAGAAACGATACAACTCGTTGTGAAACATTGATTTTTGCCGATTTATTAATTGAAAGCAGCAAAAAAGTGCATTTAATTGTCTTATTTAGACAATTGTTTACATGCAGAATCGCTTATTACTTTTTCTTTTTATTGGCTTCATTAATTCGTTATGGGGTCAGTTGTATTACAATGCACCCAATGCTTCTGCCTATAATCCGCTGAATCATAAGTATTTGATTACGAATGAGGGAAGTGGAGAAGTTTTTCAAATAGACAGAGGGGGCAATAAGTGGTTGTTTGCGAAAGGGCTTGCATCGCCAAGAAATATAGCCATGCATAAGCTTCCTATGGGTTGGGTTGTTTTGGTGTTAGATTCCAACCGCATGGTAGTGTATGATACGTCGGGTTCGGTTTTAGGGTATGAAACGGTTTCGGGAGTTAAACAATTGCAGGATTGCGTTTACGATTCAGTGGACCAGATACTATATACTTCGGATCGGTTGCGCGGAGTTGTTTACAAAACCCGTTTTGCTAAATCAGCACCCTATTCACCAACTACGTCTATATGGGTTTCGGGATTGAAAAAGCCATCTGCCATGATTTTGCAGAAAAATAGAGGTAGGATTTTGCTGGTTCAAGATACCACAAACAGTGGCTTGATAGCGGTATCATTATTGGATTCAAGCGTTTCGTTGTTACGATATTTGAATTTGAGTAATGTTATGGGAATGGCAGAAGACGATCAGGGGAATTTGTATTTTTCGGCCGTTGCGGAGCAGAATATTTACCAATTAAATAAATACTACAAAGGCAGTCCCAAAGCCCTGATTCGAGAGCCCAAGCCCGGAGATTTAACGATTGTTGGCTCAAGAAATGAATGGGTGTATACGTGCATTTTATGTGGTAAGGTGTATGTAGCAGCGTTGCATATTTTTGGTCCGAGTTCTGAAGCGATGGGCTGCGCGGGGGATAGCATCGATACTTATAAAAATCCGTTTTTAAAAAATATTGGAACCTTTGAAATCGGGAATGAATTTGTATTGCAATTGAGTGATTCAAAGGGGGATTTTTCCAAAGGGTATGAGCTAAATAGGGTTAAAGATACGCTAATTCCAGTTGTGATTTCCGGGGTGTTGCCCGTTGGGATTCCTTCTGGGCTGGGTTATAAAATTCGTTGGAATAGCACCAAACCTGCGATAGATGGTTGGTTACAGATGTCCGAGATTTTGCCTATCCCTACACTTTCATTATCGTCACAACAAAATACATTTTTTGACTGCGAACGTACAGGGATTCGCTTGAAAGCCCAAGATTCCGTTGAATTAGTTGATTTTAACTGGAAAGTTAACGGAAGAGAAATAAAAGACTCTACCCAGTTTTTGTGGGTACTACCGGATTCTGCATTGAAAGTTGTTGTTGCTGGTAAATTGGCGAGTTCGGGTTGTGTTTCAAAGGATTCCGTATGGGTAATTCCTGGAGTCAAACCAATTTTGGGTTCATGGGAAACAGAAATAATTGCCTGTCAAGGGGATTCGGTTATTTTGGGCGATACATCTTCCTCCTCCGGAATTTATAATCATTCCTATCAATGGAGATCTTTTAACTTGGATTCTACATGGACGAATACAGCAAAAAATCCAAGGGTTATTGCGAAATGGACCGATAGTTTTTTTGTGACGATACAGAATTCTATGGGTTGTGAAGAAACGTATTTTAATGTATTGGAGGTTACCACACGGGACTCAATTAGATGGTGGAAAAGGTCGGACTCGCTATTGGAAGTGGTCTCCCAGAAAGGGGGTAAACTTAGCTGGTTCAGGAACGGAATTCCGCTAAATTTTATGGATTCGAAAATGGAATTGCCAGATACAGGGTTGTATCAAGTTTGCACTCAAATAGACTTGGGATGCGTGCATTGTACAGATACTTTCAGAGTAAATCCTAGAGTAGAGAAATTGGGGAGACACTATATTAGAAGTGCTTCGATAACGGTATTCCCTAATCCTACATCCAACATTATTAATGTTCTTGGTGTAGAGGATGCCAATTGGGTGTTGTTTAGTTTGGACGGTAAACGACTGCTTTCAGGGTCTGGTTTAAAGATAAACCTAGAGAGTTTATCTCCCGGGACCTATTTATTGAATGTTCAGGGTCTAGGGTCTATATTAATTATCCGAACTTTGTAATTGCAATAATTACAGCAATGCCGCTGAGTGTATTGCGTCTTTGCTCCAAGGTGGAGCGTTTTGGATTGCAGAAATAATGTTAGCAGGATCTTCGATCACTACCCACGCTTTCGCATGATGCTCCGCCATGAATTTTTGGGAAATGGCATTGTTCAACAGTTCGATTAATGGATTGTAATAACCATTAATATTGACAATCACGATGGGGTGTGTGTGTTGTCCCAGTTGTTTTAATGTTATGGCTTCAAAGAGTTCTTCGAAAGTCCCAGGACCTCCAGGGAGAGCAATGATGGCATCCGATTGTTCAATAAATCTCCGTTTCCTTTCGTGCATATCGGCCACAATTTCCATGTCGGCTACTTCCGGATGATCCCATTTGATATCTTTCATGAATCCGGGGATAATTCCTAATACTTGTCCGTTGAGAGCGAGTGCACGGTTGGCCAATCGGCCCATAAGTCCAGATCCGCCGCCGCCGTATACGATTTTGATTTTTTGTTCTACGAGTTTTTCGGCCACAACATCGGCTGCAACCATGTAATCTTCGTGGATGTGGTTGCTGGATGCACAATAGACAACAACTGCTTTAGGGGTGGCGCTTACGGTCATAAAAATAAATTAATACTACGATAGTAAAGGTAGAGGTTATGCTGGAGAAATAAAATTCAGGTGTAGGTTTGTAGCTAATGGAATATCGGGCGAAGATGATGGCTAGTGGGTGCCACAGATAGATTAGTAATGATTGTTTGCCAAACCAATTCAGCAGGGATGACTTGGGTAATTCATTTGCTTGTACATAGGGAAATGCAATCGATAATAGGGATAGGTTAAGGTAGAGAAAAGCGAAAAAATTAACAGAAGTTCTGATGATTTCATGAAAGTGGATATCAAAGCGGTGGCTGAAAAATAGTCCGATGTATAATGTACCAGCAAACCCTAGATGAATGGGGTTGTTTAAGGTGTTTTTAAGAAAGGTAGGGGCGGAAGACAGATGGTTATTGTATACATGACCTACAATAAAAAATAGGAAAAATTGGGGTCTTAATAAGTAGAATATTTCAGCAATTATTGGAATTTCTTGAGTGTTAATATAGGTTTGTCCACTGATTTGTAACCAGGCGCTAATTGCGGTGATGATGCTCGAAATTCTGATGATGTTACTAGGTGTGATTTGTTTTTTTTCAAACCAGCGTAGGATTATTTGATAACCAATCCATGCGGGGATGAACCACAGGTGATAGAATGGTTTGGTGATAGCCTCCAAGACTAATTGTGCGTTACCTAATTGGTAGTAACCAACAAATTTTAGATATACAGTAAACACTAGAAGTGCCAACAGCCAAGGAAGAAGGGCTCTATTTATTATTTTTTTTATCCAATCAGAAGTGGCGATTTTGTTAAAGTTCGCGGAAAAAAGATAACCACTGATAGCCATGAACATCGGCATGTGAAAGCCATAAATAAGATATCTGGGCAAAGATTCTTCAAAGGTGCCTTGAAGAATATGCCCAATAATTACTAATAACAACAGAAAACCTTTGGCTATATCGATGCTTTGATTTCGCATGGAGCTGCAAAGTAAAGGTTATTTTGGTCTTACCGTTTACCTAGCCATCCCATACAAGATTCGATTTCGAATTTGCCGTTTATTTTTGTTAGCAATACAGTTTCTCGAGAAGGTTCCGTTGGACCTGGATTTTGTTGAACAATTTCTATCGATTTATCAGAAACTGCTGAGATAATGGCCACATGTCCGTAGGGATTACCACTATGACCGTCAAATACAATAATGTCGCCTATTTTGGGTGGATATGTTGAAGGATTGGTAAATTGGATAAGATTTCTTGCTTTATTGACGGCACCATCGCTTAGTTTTTTGTTGAAGAAATCCTTTGCATGACCATAACTATCGGGCATTTTATGCTTGTAATGCTGGTAATAATATCGTTTTACAAATTCAACGCATTGGTATTTGAGCCCGATGTTATATCCATCTTTACTGACATTTCTTTCTAATACATGGCCGATATTACCATTGTAATACACGAAAACGCCATTGAAACTATCCACTTTGTCGCCAATGGATAAACTTATGGGGTTTACCTGTAGCCAAGTGGGTGATGTTTTAGGGGTTTGTATAGCAACAGATAGGGTGGCAATAGAGGCGATGGTTAGCAACAATATAAGGGCTAAAAAGCGATATTTTTTGTGATTTAACGACATGCTTCTGCTCTAAACTTAACGATTTGTGTTATCAATTCTTCTGGTAGTGGTTGATTGAAAGGGAATTGAATTGCGCCTTTTGAGAATTTATAAGGAGGTATTTGTTCTTTAAACGCTTCGATTCCAGAACCTGTTGGATAAAATCCGAGATGGTTTTTATGGGTTGTAAAATAGCAAAGATTGGTTCTGAGACGAAAAGTAGGCATTCCATAGGAAATGACTTCATTGGCTTCTGGACAAGCAGATTTGATGATCTCGTACATTTTGAGAAAATGCGGGTGTGCTATTTCAGGTGATTTTTGAAGCAATTCTTGGAATTCTGGCGACATTGGGAATGAATTAATTTGGGGCCAATTACTACATTTATATTCATTTATAACGAAAAAATGCCATAAGCATTGCTGCGCTTATATAAAATTGTGTAATTTGCTAATTCAAATCCCCCATAAACGCTATGAAAAAAATCACATTATCGATATTCATAGGAATAGTCGGTTTAGTTTCTGCCCAAACAGATGTAGACGGCTTGTTCATGGCAAAACGGAATTTTTGCGGAGGGATAATTGGTGGGTCTTCTTCTTGGGATCATTATTGGGAAGGAACTACTTACAGGATTAATGAGAATATCGGAACTGTTTCTTCTCAATCGGCCATGATTATGGGGAATTATGGAGTTACAGATAAATTGAATGTTTTGTTTATGTTGCCTTGGATTAAAAATGAGGCTTCAGCGGGAACATTGATTGGTCAGCAAGGATTTCAGGATCTGACCCTGTTGTTAAAAAACGAATTTTGGATAAAAGATGTTAACGGTTTGGTATTAAGTGCAGTGGGTGTGATAGGCGGTAGTTTGCCAGTTCAAGACTACACCGCTGATTATTTGCCGTTGGCTATTGGGATGAAAAGTAAGACAGCTATGGGTAGATTGTTGGTGGATGCGCAGAAGGGGAAGTTATTTGCTACGGCTTCAGCAACGGGAATGATTCGCGGTAATGTGATTTTGGATAGAACCGCCTATTATACAACGGAAATGATTTACTCAAACCAAGTGGTGATGCCATCGGTGTTCGGTTATAATGTGCGGTTAGGCTGGAGAGAGGGAGCAGATAAAATTTTTGAACTGGTGTTGGATGGTATGAATACATTGGGCGGTTTTGATATGCGCAGAAACGATATGCCATTTTTGAGCAATAATATGGATGTTATGCGGGTGGGATTGAATACTAAATACCCCATGCCTAAGTCCAATGGTCTTAGCTTAATGGCAGGGGTAAATACCGTGATTTCTGGGCGAAATATGGGTCAGTCAACCAGCTATAATGCGGGTTTAGTATATCAGTTCTTGGTCAAATCAAAAAATAAGGAAATTGTGAATCACGAAACGATATTGGAAGGAGAATCTGAGAAATGAGAATGGATATATTTCGATTTGGGAAAATTACCTATTCGATTTGGGTAGTAGGGTTAATACTAGTTTTTGTAATTGCTTGTAAACGAGATGTAGAAGATAGGACCAATTTATTTCCTGCTTTATCTCCTACGAAATTGGATACAGCAGCCGGTAATTGGAGTCCTGTACTGCTTTCTAGTCCAGAAGAATTTACCTGCGCAGCGCCAATTTTAACTTCAAATCCTAATTACAAGTTGGAATTGCTAGAAATAAAAAGTTGGCAACAACGATTAACATCCGAAGAGTTGGAGCAAATCCGTTATTGGAGTGCAGGGACGGTGTTACGTTGGAATGAAATCTTACGAGAATTAGTTGCGAAGTACAACTTGCCACCCTATCAAAATGCTGATGGTAGTTATCCAATACCCTCCGCAGCAAATCCATTGGCTTATCCTTTGTTTCCTTTTGCTAATCCCCCATATTCTGCAAGAGCTTATGCTTACGTAAGTGTTGCTCAATACGATGCGGCGGTAGCTGCCTACCACTATAAATCGAAATTTAAAAGACCAAGACCGTTTGTGTCTGACCCGAGTATAAAATTATTGATACCAATAGTAAATGATTTTGCTTATCCTTCGGAAGAAGCAGTAGTTTCTGGAGCTGCGGCAACAATGCTTAAGTTGTTGTTTCCCGGCGATCAAGATTATATCGAAAAGAAATTACAAGAATGTCTGAATGTACGAATAATGGTGGGTGCAAATACTCGAAGCGAAACGGAAGCAGGCGTGGCGTTGGGAGAGGCTGTAGCTTCGAAATTTGTGAATAGGGCGCGAAATGATAGAGCTTCAAAGGCGGTTGGAACTCCCGCGGATTGGAAGAAGTTATCAGACGATGTTATCGCTCGTGGTGAAACACCTTGGGTTAGTTTAGAAACTCCTCCGAGGCCTCCGATGTTACCGATGTTTGGCAGGGTAATTGGCATGTTGTTGGATACGGCCGATGTAATCGCTGGAAGACCCGCTCCGCCACCGGCTGTGAATTCTGCAAAATTCAACGAAGAGCTGGAGGAGGTGCGTTTTTATAGTAAAAATGCCACCCGAGAAAGAATGAAAATAGTGCATTTTTGGGCCGATGGTGCTGGTACGTATACTCCTCCTGGGCATTGGAATGCAATTGCTTGTGAGGATTTTGTTAATCAGAACTTCAGCGAAGCTCGATGGGCTCGAAATTTGGCCTTGATCAACATGGCCATGTTTGATGCGGCTATTTGTTGTTGGGATGTTAAGATGTTTTATTACAATCCACGTCCAAGTCAGGTAGATCCATCCATCAAAACACTAACAGGGGTTCCCAATTTTCCGGCATATACCAGTGGACATAGTACTTTTAGTGGGGCTGCTGCTTCGGTTTTGGCCTATATTATTCCGTCAAAATCGGCTGAATATCTCAGTATGGCCGACGAAGCGAGTAAAAGTAGATTGTACGGGGCTATTCATTACCGTTCTGATATTGAAGTTGGAATGGATATGGGTAAAGCCATTGGCGCTAAAGCAGTCTTTCGCGCAAAAAACGACGGTGCTGATAAGTAGAAGATACCATAGATGATGGCCGGTTGTCCACTTATTTAAAGGTTTTTAATAGATCTGCGGCTCAATGGTAGGAAGCAGTAAAGTTTTTGGTGTATTTTACTTTGTGATTTCAGAAGGCTTTCGTCGCTTCTTGTATGGGTTGATTGTTATTTCATTGTTATTTTTCATTCGGCCCTTATCGGCCCAACCAATTTCTTCAATAAAAAACTCAAAAATTGGGACAGCTGTGGGTTGGGATTTGACTGATACTTTGTCTGAAATTAGTGGAATCTGCAATGCCTTTCCTGTAATAGGAAGCAATTGGTTATTAGGGATTCAGGATGGCGGAAATTCGTCAGATATTGTTGTTTTTGATTGGGAAATTCGCAAATCATTTGTAGTAGCTACAGGTTTACATAATCGAGATTGGGAAGCGATAACACGAGATGACGAAAGGGTTTACATTGGCGATTTTGGAAATAATCGAGGTAATCGCCGGGATTTGAAAATTTATCGAATATGCAATATTGATTCCGCTGTTTTTACTGAAGATTGGAAGTGTAATGTTTCCGAAATTAATAAGCGAGGAATTAGAAATACTTCGTTGGTTGATTCCATAGAATTTGCCTTTGAGGATCAACTGGATTTTCAACCGAGATTCCGACATAATTTTGATTGCGAGTCTATGTTAGTTCAAGGTGATTCTATTTGGCTATTCACAAAGAATTGGAAGAACTTTAAAAGTAATGTGTATTTGCTTTTGAATACTCCAGGTAAACAAGTTGCTCGAAAAGTTGCGTCGATAAATACTCGGTGTTTGGTAACGGATGCATGTTGGCAAAATAGGGAAGTGTTGTTGGTAGGATATTCGGTTTTTGGTAATCAATATATTTTGAATTTGGATTGGAATCGAAAGCGCGTATTGAGTAGGAGAAAGATTGGGTTAAAGCCTGCTCAAGTGGAAGGAGTATCTGTGAATTTGCTACACGATAAAGTGTTTATAGCAACTGAGAAGCGAAAGACTCAACGTGCTGCGATTATTGAATTAGAATTCAAAAGAAAGTAACCATACATTATGGGATTATTTGTGATTTTTTGTAACTTATTGGTGTTTTGGAGTCATACAATGGGATGAATCGTTTGAAAATCTATTTAATTGTTTTTCTAATGTTTTTGAGTGCTGCAGCCGGGGCTCAGGATTTTACGTTTGAGTATGAGAACATAGATGATTCTACGTTATGGTTTGTGAAGAATAATACGGCCAATCCAGTGAAACCAACATCGGTAACATTGAATTGGTATCACATGAAGCCCTATTTTGTTGCTTGGAATAATGATCCGGATCAACCGTTTTACAATAACACAAACCGAGAAACGAACTTAGGATTTAAGTATACATGGAAGTATAAAACCACCTACGGTTGTAGTATTGCTGATACCATTCCTGCTGGGGGACGTGTGCAAGTGGCTATGACCGTAAATTATGATGAGAATAACAGTGATACGGTAATGCCAGCCAATGTGACTTTGTTTGTAAATAAGGTAACTGGATTTGAGGAGCTGGAGGTGATTCCTAAAGGCAGTACCTGTGGTTTCAAGCGTATTTATTTGAATAGCTATCATAAGAATCAAGGGATTTCTTATTTTTCAACGGTTTGGACCCCTATAACCAGTGGGAATTGTGTGGATGGTTTGGGGATGTTAATGGTTCCATTCAATGGATTTAATTTGAAACCAACACCGTCCGCTGTTATGCCGCAGTGCGCCAATGGTCGATTATGGACATCCTACGGTTATCCTATAGACAGTCAATTGTATTATGACGGTACGGAATCGGATGTAACCTATTGGAAGCAGGTTATTCAGGGGTTAGATCCGGGTGATTATTTGGCATATGCTTCACATGTGACGGTTAGTAAGGGCTTCGTAGAAAACCTAAAATCCGAATTTGAATCCATTGGTGTGGATGTAGATAAATTGATTAGTGGTTGGAGTTCGTCGTCGGCGCAGTTGTTGATATTGGGTAGAAAAGGGGTTGGAAAAGGGAAGGCAGGTATGGTGTTTTCGCCGATTAACAATAATGCTTCGCCTAAGTCGGTTGTGGGAAATTTTGTAATGATCAAGAACCAAGCGTTGGACGAGATGAAGCCATATCCCCAATGTTATGAAGCTATTTCTGTGGTGCATAAGCCCTATATTCCGGATACTTCATGGGTTTCAGTGCGAGATCAATCGATTAGGGTACGTATTTCTCCCAATCCTGTTGTGGATGATTGTCTTGTCCAATTGAATAAGCCAGTTTCAGGATATTTTTTGGTAAACGCCATGGGTCAGATTATGAAGAGCGAGGAATTCAATGTGATGGCAACTGATTTTTCAATACCGATGGCTGAATTATCCGCAGGCTTGTACTATTTGGTGTTTAAAGAGGTAAATGGGACAGTAAGTTATCGCAAAATCGTTCAAAAACAATAGAATACTTAAGATCGAGTTTCTTTAGATTTGTGGGCATGGAAATGATTGAAGTACGTACTCAGGTGAAGGGTACTATAGAGCAAATTTGGGATTGTTTTACGAATCCACTGCACATTACAGGTTGGAACTTTGCGTCGGACGATTGGCATTGCCCCAAGGCAGAGTCTATTTTGGAAGAAGGAGGTAAGTTTTGTTATACGATGGCGGCGAAAGACGGTTCTATGTCGTTTGATTATTGGGGTCATTTTCGAAAAATCGAGCCTAATGGATTGTTGGAATTTTCCTTGGGTGAGGATTTAGGCGAAAGTAGATGGGTGGGTGTTGAGTTTAAAGAAATGCCAAATGGTGAAGGGGTAGAAGTAGTTGAGCGGTTTGTTCCTGAAGATCAGAATCCGTTAGACATGCAGCGTATGGGCTGGCAAATGATTTTGGATAATTTTAAGAAGTATTGCGAATCGCTTTAATTAATAATAATAAAACAATATAGCAATATTGCTATATTGTGAATTTTAATTTTATCTTTGTGGGGAATTAAACCAGATGGGCGTCACAAAGGAATTAGATTACACGCAAACACAATTGTTGATTTCAACGCAATTGAAAGCGTTGGGGCATCCAGCTAGAATTGCTATTGTTGAACATTTGTTAAGTGTAAATTCTTGTATTTGTGGGGATTTGGTGGATCAATTGGAATTGTCTCAGCCTACCATTTCTCGACATCTCCAGGAGTTGAAATCGGCTGGGATCATTCGAGGGACAATTAGCGGGAATTCGGTTTGCTATTGTCTAAATACAGAGGCTATCGCCGGATTGAGGAATTATTTTGAATCTATGCTGCCTGTTTTGGAGGCGCAGAATTTATGTTGTAAATAGTTATAAGTATGAATGTTACAGATTTTAAAAAACATTTAAAGGGGTTAGGCGAATTAATTTTTGAAACTCCTGTAGGTTTGGTTCCAGCGCATTTTCATGTAACTGAAATTGGGTTGCATATTAAGCAATATGTAGATTGTGGCGGTCAAATGCGTTCGGAAAAAAAGGCCAGCATGCAGTTGTGGGTAGCAGATGATTTGGACCATCGATTATCATCGGAAAAATTAATTGGAATTGTGGAATCATCGGAGTTGTTATTCGGGATTGAGTTGTTGGAATTGGAGGTAGAATACCAAGGGCAAACTATTGAGCGTTATGGATTACAGTTTGAAAATGGGATTTTTAAGTTGCTTTCATTGAAAACCGATTGTTTAGCACCGGATCGATGCGGTATCCCTATGAAGACTTCAGATAAAAAGAAAGTAAATCTTGCTGAATTAACGCAATCTTCTTGTTGTACGCCCGGTGGCGGTTGTTGTTAAATAAACCGAATATGAAAACACGATTAAAGTTTTTGGACAGGTACCTAACGTTTTGGATTTTTTTAGCCATGGGGTTAGGGGTTGCTTTAGGCTATGGGATACAAGGGTTTTCGGATGGAATTAATTCTCTTTCAGTGGGTACAACCAATGTGCCTCTGGCGATTGGATTGATTTTGATGATGTATCCCCCGTTGGCGAAGGTTGATTTTGCAAAAATCCCATCGGTGTTGAGTAATCCGAAATTGCTTATAAGCTCGTTTATCATTACTTGGATTGTTGGACCCTTGTTGATGTTTTTGTTGGCCGTAAATTTATTGTCTGGGTATCCTGAGTATATTACGGGTTTGATAATTATTGGGTTGGCTCCGTGCATCGCCATGGTGATTGTTTGGAGTGAACTGGCTCAAGGGAATAGGGAATTAACCGCAGGTTTGGTAGGGATAAATAGTTTATTGCAGGTATTTTTCTTTAGTGCCTATGCTTATTTCTATTTAGAAATAGTTGCACCGTGGTGGGGGATTCCTGGGTTATCCTTGGATATTACTTTTTGGGAAATTGCCAATACGGTTGGTCTTTACTTGGGTATTCCATTTGCGGCAGCCGTTATTTCTCGTTGGGTGCTGATTCGTAGTAAAGGCATGGAGTGGTTTAATCGGAAATATCTACCCGTTGTGTCACCCATTACATTAATTGCCCTGCTTTTAACCATTGTAATCATGTTTGCGTTGAAGGGTGAAACCTTGGTTTCTCTTCCGTTGGATGTGCTTAGAGTGGCATTGCCCTTGGTTATCTTTTTTGCTATTATGTTCTTTTTAATGTTTTGGGTATCCAAGAAATTGGGAGTCTCGTATGCCGATGCCGCATCCGTTTCATTTACTGCGTCGGGAAATAATTTTGAACTAGCAATTGCGGTGAGTATAGGTGTTTTTGGACTGAATAGCGGGCAAGCTTTTGCCGGCGTAATTGGTCCCTTGGTTGAGGTTCCTGCTTTGATACTTTTAGTTAAAGCGGCATTTTGGTTGAAAAATAAATGGTGGAAATAATTCGATGAAAAATATATTGGTACTTTGCACAGGCAACAGTTGCAGGAGTCAAATTGCTGAAGCTTACTTGCGACACTTTGCTGGAGATTTAGCAAAGATTTTCAGTGCGGGAGTAGAAACACACGGAGTTAATCCCAAGGCGATTGCCACCCTGGCTGAAGATGGATTGGACATCACTCATCATACTTCCAATCACGTGGATGAATATTTGCATATTCCTTTCGATTATATTATCACTGTGTGTGATAATGCGCAAGAACGCTGCCCTATTTTCCCATCATCGGCCCAGCGTTTTCATTTTAATTTTCCGGATCCTGCCAAGGCTCAAGGGACGGACGATGAAATAATGCAACAATTTGCTTCGGTTCGTGAACAAATAAAGCAGTATTGCAAAGAATTTGTTGAGAATCACTTGCAATAAATCGTAATTATTTTTAACGATTTTGTGATTTTTCGTAATACCCTTTCCCGGGTAAATTTTTACTTTGGGTTATGGTAATTCGATGGAAATCCTTGTTTTATAGCAGATTACTGATAAGGATAGAGAGCGGTAATTTTCTGTTGCCTCTAGCACTTTTGGTTTTTCTGGTTTTTAGTTTTTCAAGTTGTACCGTCGAAAAACAATACCATTCTGCAGGTTATCGTGTTACTTGGAACTCGGAGTTAATATCTGCTAGTAAATCGCCCAATTCTCGAGTAAATTCTCAACATCCGAATTTATCGAAAAAGTCGTCAAAACCACTTAGTCAGTTTTTGGTTGGGCCTCATACCGAAGATACTTCCAGCAACGATATTGATTCTTGGATTTTGGCGAAATATCGTAAAATGGATGTTCCTATGGATTATCTTACGGATTACAGCAAGCAAATTCTACTTAGGCCGTATTTCCGACATGATTCTATTGTTAAAAAGCACAAATTGGTTTCTGTTTACACACGAGATAAGGTGTTGGTAGGGAAGTTGATGGGGGTGTCTGAGTCGGGTGTTTTTATTTTAAATAATAAAAAATCTATTTCTCTCATGGAGAATTGGGAAAGTAGTAAAGATCAGAAAAAGATACTGGGTAAGTTATGTTACATACCTTTTACAGAGATTAAGGCGATACAAAAGGGAGGTACGTTTTTATATAAGTTTCAGATTATTTTACAGCCTTTTTTTCAATGGATAAGTTTATTAATTGTATTGATTTTATCCTTTGTGGCGTTGTTGTTGGCTGCTCGTGCAACGGCGGGTTCCGGTGGATCGGCATCTGGAGACGGATTTAAAGCCGCATTTTTGCTTTTTTTGGTAATTGCTGTGGCAGTAGCAGCAGTGTGTACCTTTATTATCGGGATGTTGCTCGCTCCACCAGTTTGGATAATTCACCAACTGTTTTGGGGAATTCCGGGCCGATATTGGTCAATAAAAGGCGATAGTTATCGGGGAGAACAATTTTTTAAATCCATGATGCGTTCTCCCCGAAAACTAAAAATTATTCGTAGACGGTTTTTACGGGCTTAATTGGTTGGTATCAGTAATTTATTTTCCACTTTCGGGGATGCCCAATAGCGGAGTTTTTCCATCGGTAATGATTACTTTGGAGTTCTGACTTTGGGAAAGCGCTCTAAATGCTTCAATTTGATTGTTTTTTAAAATGTCTGGAGTAAGGGATCGAGAAAGCATATCATTCCCTTTTGCTCTTGCGTCCGCTTCAATTTTTATAGCGCTTGCTTGTCCCTCGGCTTTGATTTTCGCTACTTCGGCTTGAGCTTGGGCACCGATGATGGCGGCTTGTTTATCCCCTTCAGCAGCGATTGCCTTTCGTTCGGCCTCCAATTTTTCTTTTTGTTTGGTGAATTCCATTCGCTGGGCTTCTTGTTCGGCACGAAGTTTTTCTTCAATTGCAGCAGACAATCCTTGCGGTAAGGATATCGATTTTAGTAGTACATTTTCCACGATAAACCCTTTATCGCCCAAGATTTCCATCATGGTATCCCGGATGTTTCGTTCAATTCTTGCTCTTTCTCCACTATGCATATCTTTTGCATAATATTTAGAGGTTACATCGGCTGCGGCAGATCTGAAAACCGGTAAAATAACAACATCTTCATAGCGCATCCCAATGTTTTTTATTACATCTGGTGCGGATTTTTTTTCAATTCGATAGAGAATAGAGATTTCCGATTGAATGGTTAACCCTTCTCTACTTGGTAAAGGAAGTTTTACTTCTAAGTTCACGGTTCTGGTTGGCACAATGAGCACTCGTGTAATAAACGGGTTGTAGAAGCGGATGCCAGGCTCATAGGATTGGCTACTTAACTTTCCTAATTTTCGTTTTACACCTGTTTCACCGGGTTTAACCACAGTACAAGAAGCAAAAAATAAACCGCAGAGGGTTAAAAGGGCTGCAATATTTGTGACTTTTTGGTTCATGACGGCAATATAACTAACCTAAAAATCAATGTCTTACAGGTATGTAATATCCCAATAGGAGTTCGTTGAACCGATTAAAATGCAGGACGAAGGACAGCGAAATGACTTAATGTATTTACCAATTATCTATTTCGTATAGCCATATTTCGTGGATGTTGAATTAACTGATTTCGTTAATATATTGGCTTTCTAATTAGTTATACGCCTTCAGTTGGGTTTGATGGAGTGTCGAAATAGATAGTAAGGTAACCAAGCCATGGGGAAATAAGCCAATGTCAAATCCAGAATATTAAACCACCAAGGAGCGGGAAGTATAGCCACCATGTATGTGCCTGCAGCAAAAAACAATCCGCCTATAATCCAAAGGAAATACTTTAGTCTATTTGACTTTTTTAGGAATAATACGGCAAGGGTCCCGCTGAGCAAAGTTCCAAGTGCATGCGCTAAAAATGGGAAAATGAAATGTTTTGCCGATAATAATTTCATCGAGCTTTTTAACCCTTCTTCGGTACTGAAATCGGCTCCCGGCGGTAAAGGAATAAATAGTTCTTGAATCTCAATGATTTTTCCATTCAATAATCCACCCAACAGGATGGATGCTATTAAAACAAGGATTTCGATTATTCTTTTCATGGTGTTTTGATGGGTAGGTAGGTGTCTGTGATTTGCAATTTTATATTCAAACTTACAAGATTGATTTATAAACCAAAGAAATACAGGTAGATTTGACATAAAAATCACAAGTATATGGCTACGAAATTTTCTATTTGTATTTGGAGTGAGCACAACGCTAAAGAAATGTCTGAGTATTACAGATTGGTATTTCCCGATTTTAAATTGGTATCGGAAAATCCAATGGCCGTAGTGTTTGAAGTAGCTGGAAATCGGATTATGTGTTTGAATAATGGAAAAGGTAACGAGCGATTTAATGAGAAGATTTCCTTTGTTTTATCGGTAGACACACAGGAAGAAATTGATCATTATTGGGATTACTTTACCCAAGATGGCACAGCGGGCCAATGCGGTTGGCTGCAAGATAAATACGGTATCTCCTGGCAGATTGTACCTACTATTTTAGGAAAGTTAATGACCAATCCGGCAACTGCTCCGAAGGCAACCTATGCATTTATGCAAATGTCGAAATTTGACATCGGCAAATTGGAGGCTGCTGTTGCAGACTGAAATTATTATTAATTAACAGGTATTATTATCTTCGTTACTATGTTTGGATTTAACATTAATAAATCATTATTGCGCGATGATTATCAGATATATGACAATGAGGTAAAAAAGGATATGTTGTTGTTATTTGTAAGAGTATTTGCGGCGGTTTTGATGATGACCCATGGTTTTCCAAAAATGGAAAAATTGATTGCGGGGGGAGAAATTAAATTTTACAACTTTATGTGGACCGGCCCAACAATATCTTTAGCTTTATGCGTAATAGGAGAATTGATAGCCCCAATTTTTGTAATTCTGGGTTATAAGTTTCGTGTAGCATGTTTTCTATTGGTATTTACTATGTTGGTTGCAGCATTTGGAGCTCATTTCTCCGATCCTTTGTCCGAAAAAGAGCATTCGTTGTTGTACTATCTATTGTTTTTAGTTTTGATGCAAACGGGACCAGGCAGATACAGTTTGTTGCATTGGTTGCAAGGAAGAAAGTCTTAAATGGAGTGACCAATAAATCCGATTGAATTTATTACCTGATATTTTTCGACTGTCTTATTTTCAAAACTCAGACTTCAATAGCTACATTCAGATTTCTATATTCATATTTAGATTGCTTTTCAATTCAAATAAAATAAGTTCAATATGCAAGAATCGGCACTTGTTATTAGGCGAGGGACATTAGATGATGTGGAGTTGTTGCATCAAATTGGAATAAAAACATTTGATGATACGTTTGGCGGTACGTGTACTAAGGCCGATATGCAGTATGTGTTGGAGAAGTTTTTTAACAAAGCACAGTGTAAAATAGATTTGTCGGATCCCAAGGATAATTTTTTCTTTTTGGAAGAGGGCGGTGTAACAAAAGGATACATTCGTATTAATGACATACACGAATGCCCCTTAGATTCATTAAGAGAATTTCGTACGGTGGAACTAGTTCGGTTGTATGTGTTAAAAGAATATCATGGTACCCATGTGGGTAACGAATTAATGCAATTTGCTATTCGTTTTGCTATGGATAATGGATTTGAAAAGATGTATTTATCGGTTTGGGAATATAATTTCAGAGCGCGTGGATTTTACGAAAAACATGGATTTACGAATACGGGAATCAAGAATGATTTTCCTTTGGGTTCAACCCCTCAAACCGACTACTGGTTTGTGAGGGATATTGATATTGAGTAAATTCAAGAAATTTCAAGGATATGTTGGGACACGCGTTGTGGGAACTTAATAATTTCGACCGTGGCGGGAAAGCATGTTGAATGCTTCTTCCCAGTTAGGGATATTATCTGATTCGAA
>CAZKOM010000007.1:50543-50945 GCA_964554385.1 uncultured Flavobacteriaceae bacterium
CTTTGGGTTCAACCCCTCAAACCGACTACTGGTTTGTGAGGAATATCGGGTTAATTTAATTCGTAGTTATCGATTTTATACCAAATTTGGCATTCTTGTTCGTAATTGAACTCACCCATGTTTTTAAATCCAATGTTTTTTAAAATCTTTTTAGATGCAATATTGGCTTGGTGCGCTGCAGCATATAATGCAGGTAATTGCATGATGTCAAAGCCATATTTTAAACAAGCTTGTGCAGATTCTAATGCATAGCCGTTCCCCCAGAATTCTTGTCTAAATCGGTAGCCCAGATCATAATAATTTGATACTCCATTGGTTGTTGTTGGGTTGTATTTCAATCCGCTCCAACCTACGAATTCATTTGTATCTTTATGGATAACAGCCCATCGTCCTATACCATAC
>CAZKOM010000008.1:0-15207 GCA_964554385.1 uncultured Flavobacteriaceae bacterium
GTTCAAAATGGTAACGGTATAATCCGAAATCTCTCGAAATAAATCCCTACGATTGGAGAAATAAGGCAAATTCAAATACCCTTTGATATTTAAATCTTTATCAAATAATGCCGTGTAGGAAGACAAATAATTCAACTCCCCCAATTGTTCATTTACTACAGCGGCGGAAGAGCCTCGTGCTTGAAGCATAGAGTATACTTCTGGATTCATTAACGGACCTTTTATATTAGATTCAATTAATTGATCGTTCGTTGATGCAAACAATTGACCGTCTGCAGTATACAAATTGATATCCGTATTGTAGTAATCTCCCAAATCGTACATCAACGCTGTGTAATTTCGTTCAAACACAGCATTGATATTAACTTTAGTAGTTAACATCTGTGCAATTTTGGAAGTTTTATCGCGTAATGCGCTCACTTGATCTCGGGTATAGCTTTGAACGAAATAATTCACCGTGACCAACAACACCACAACAAAAGTTGCAAATACAATCCAAGTAACATAGAGTTGTAGACGGGAACTAATGTACAGATCTTTGCCGCTGGGAATAGGGAAGCGTGATCGTAATCCTTGCAATATTCGTAACTGCCTATGCCCAGTGCCTGTAATCCGTAAAAACTCGTGTTGCAACCACAACAATAAATAATAAACCAACACTAGAACAATCCCTGCTAATGCCATCAAAGTGAAGCCAGACATTGATGCTAACCATCCCGTGTGCTTCCTTGATAAAACGATAGCGTTTTTATTAGAGTCAAATAAAATATAGTGATTAATATCCTCTTGATTATCATCAAAAAAACCCGAATCTTTAAACTGCAATAGTACAGGGTAATCGAAATTCCCGTAGTTTCTGCTTAGTTTTTTGTCTACATAAATACCAAAACTATATTGATTGTCATTGTATAATTTTTGAAGATTACCATTGCCCAGAATTTGAGCCAGTCTCCCCTCGGCAGAGGATATCCGTGGCGTTAAAATAACAAAATACACGCCTAAGAAACTCTCGGCATCTGTTACTTCAAATCTTCCTAAATAACTCCCTTTGAGTTTTAAATCATTTACTCTGGAAAATCGGGCAGTTACAGGAACGCAATTGTTACTTTGATACAATGTATTTAATAACGGATAATCGTATGCATTTTGACTTCTGTAATTTCTACCCAGTGCATTGTAATCAAGAATTTGAATGTCGAATGCTCCGCTTAATTGGGTAAAATACAATTCACGTAATCGCTTTTCAAATTCGTCTTTCGTTTCATCAAAGCAGGTGTAATAATCTACTATTCCCTTGTCTGTAGTTAGCAGCCACTCCAACCTAGCCATTTGAGATAACGCATCATAATCGCCACCCAATAAAATCTCGTTGGCCAACATCTTACGTGTTTTCTGCTCTTTTTCGTTAGAATAAAACTGCAACAGTACACTTACCATTAAGCATGGTATAAGAACCTTAAACGCAATAGATATCCATGACTTTCTTGTAAATAAAAACCATTCTGCTAACAGCCAAACTAAAGAAAATACAATCCATGGGATTATTACAGATTCCGTAACCTTACCTTGGAATAACCATCCCGCAGCCAACAAAATTTGTAAAAGGGAAAAATTACGAAGCATCCATGGTTTCAAGGTTTTCAAATACGCCCAAGCAATATCTACAAATTGGAATTTAGCGATGAAAAGAATCGCTAGAATTAATACGCCTGAGGCCGTGTAATGATTTAGCCTATGAAACTGATGAAATTGAAAATTTATATCGCCATTTACAACTACATTCTGTGTAACAATTAACAACTTAAATAGTATCCAATAAGAAGCTTGCGCAGATAGAGTAATTGCAATCAGTTTAAAATAGTATTTATCACTTTTAAATCCAAATTGTTCAAAAGCCGCTTTAGAATTTAGCGCTATAAACAACACTACAAAAGAGGCCAGCAATAACACCCCTAAGCTATTATTCCAAAATTCATTACCATTAAAAATTTTAGGATTAAAAACATCCCAACTTCGTATAGATTGTAAAATAAAACCTTGTTTAAATGCATTAATAATTAACAGATATATCGTTAATATTATTAATTTAACAACAACAAAACTCCACCTATTGTGAATGCATCGATTTAACCCTCTAATTAAAAAAAACAAGGATGCTACAAACAGCAAGTCCCACAGCCAGAATGGTTTTTGGTGTATTGAGATTAAATGAAATAAAGGTAATGATTCCGTTATTACTGGAACACTTCTATCGACTGGATTAGGACTTACCTTAAAAATTGTCTCCTTACTAATACTTGAATCGTTGACATTGGATGTTAAAGGTATTTGTGATTCCTTGGTAATGAGTAAAACATAAACAAGTTCAATTGAGCCCTGTTTGAATCGCCAAATACCAACACTTTTATCTCCTATAGATTCAACGGTAATTGAGTCAGAAGATCCAGGCTTAATAGAATAGTCAGAAGAGGTCCAAAAAATGGGCTTTTTATCGTGGAAAACAAAAACTTCGAGTGGTTTTAGAAATAATTGTAATTTTAAAAACCGACCAAATCGATTCGCCGAATCTGATTTTAGGGAAGCAATTCGAAATAATTCCGCTTTGCTATTTTTTATTATTTCTGTTGCTTCTTGCGCTTTATCCTTTATTGAGTTTGCCTCTTGCTGAAGCATTATCTCACCCCCTAAATTGGCGGTTCGCACCATCATTAGTTGAGTAATTGTTAGTGCTAAGACCGATACAATTATCCAAATAATATTGGTTCTTTTGAATTCCATCTTAGAGATATTGTTGAGGGATCAAATACTGATTTACATACTGGTTTACAGCATCTTCCAACGATGTAAACGACTTTACATACCCCGCGTTCCGTACTGTATCCATTTCAGCTTGGGTAAAATACTGATAATTTTCGCGAATATCTTCGGGCATATCAACAAACTGAATCGATGGTTCTAGATTTAAAGCATTAAATACTGAATTACCCAAATCTAAAAACGTTCTAGCCTGACCTGTACCCAAGTTATATAATCCGCTGTGTTTACGGTGTTCCATAAAATGAATTAGCACATCCAATACATCTTTAATCCAAATAAAATCACGCTTTTGCCAACCGTGGTCTATCTCTTGTTTATAGCTTTTAAATAAACGCATGGTAGCTTCCGATTTAATTTGATTGAATGCATGAAAAACCACAGATGCCATTCGGCCTTTGTGATACTCATTGGGTCCGAAAACATTAAAAAATTTAAACCCGGCCCAAAACGGAGGGAGAGAATTATTTTGAGAACGGTACTTTTCCTTAACCCACAAATCTACCAATTGCTTACTGCTTCCGTACGGATTTAAGGGTTGCAATTCTTCAATTTTGTCAAACCCATCATGAAAACCATGCTGCCCGTTGCCATAGGTCGCCGCCGAAGATGCGTAAATTAATGGAATCGAAAATTGAGTACATAGATTAAATAGCGATTCAGTATAATTTACATTTAATCGATTTAAAACATCCCAATCGGTTTCTGCCGTATTGGTTCTTGCACCAATATGAAAAATAAACTGAACATCCCGATGATTTTGTTGTAGCCAAGTATGGCATTCATCCCGATGAACAAAACTCCGAATCGATTTATTTAATAAATTCTTTTGTTTTTCGGGGAAACTAAAATCATCCACAGCGATAATGTCGCCGTATCCACGAAAAAGTAGTTCGCCAATTAACGCCGACCCAATAAAACCAGCTGCACCGGTGATAACAATCATTTACACAAACCTACACGTTTTTTTTGAGACAGGGAATTTTTGTCGGCGGAAGTTAAATCGATATTTTGCCTTTAATATTGTAATTGCAATGAAACAATCGGGGCATAGATTAACTTGGATCATATTGGGATCGATGGTGGTGGGAATAATAACCGGGCAGTTGTTATTTACTTATTTCGATTTAGACAACAACAATCAATTAATAGGCAAAGAGTTAGACAAAGCAAAAGAGATTGCAGCTTATTTCAAATTATTAACTACTCATATTTTCCTCAGGCCGGTTCAAATGACCATTGCACCCTTGGTTTTAACAACATTGATAGCAGGAATTGCGAAAATGGATGATATTAAAACCGTTGGTCGCGTTGGGGGCAGGAGTATGATTTGGTTTATTACGGCATCGTTAGTTTCCCTATTGTTGGGTATGTTCTTAGTGAATTATTTTCAACCTGGAGTGAATGCAAACTTTGGCACAACCGATGCTAGTTCCGTTGGGGAAATTGTAGGGAAAACCAAGGGATTTAGTTTGCAGAATTTCTTAGAACATGTCTTTCCGATAAGCATATTTGAAGCATTAGGCCATAACGAAATCCTCCAAATAGTCCTATTTTCTGTATTGTTTGCAATTGCTTTAAATCAAACCGGAGAAAAAGCCAAACCCATCATCGATGCATTAGACACGATGGGCAAAGCGATATTGAAAATTGTAGGGTATGTTATGTGGTTGGCGCCTTTAGGTGTTTTTGGAGGAATAACCGCCATAATCTCCGTTAAAGGTCTGGTTATATTGAAATTATACAAAGTATATTTGCTTAATTTCTACACAGGTATCGCCTTGCTGTGGATCATCCTATTATTGGTTGGATATCTTATCCTAAGAAATAGATTGTGGAAACTATTAGGACATCTTAAAAATCCACTAATGGTTGCCTTTAGTACTACGAGTAGCGAGGCAGTTTATCCTAAATTAACCCAAGAATTGGAAAATTTTGGTTGTAAAAAGAAGGTAGTGAGTTTTGTCTTGCCTTTGGGTTATAGTTTTAATCTGGATGGGTCGATGATGTACATGACTTTCGCTAGTATTTTCATTGCACAAGCCTATAATGTCCCGTTAACCTTGGGCACTCAACTAACCATGTTATTAGTATTAATGTTAACCTCCAAGGGTATTGCCGGTGTTCCCAGAGCTTCCTTGGTAGTAGTTGCCGCAACCTGCTCGATGTTCAATATCCCCATTGAGGGAATTGCATTAATTTTACCCATCGACCATTTTTGCGACATGGGCAGAAGCATGACCAACGTTTTGGGCAACGGATTAGCTATTTCGGCCATAGATAAATGGGAGAAATCTTAGACCTATCAGAACTCAGTAAGAATCTTGAATTTCTACAAGATGTAGCCTTTCAAATAGAAAAGGACTTTGGAATGATTGGCTTTGAGTTTAAACATAAGCCGTATAATTCCTTAGAATCAATGATTTCCGAAGTTGAAGAGGCTATCGAATCCATTAGAACTACTCAGCCCAGTTTATGGATGAAAATCGTTTACAGGGTTGATTTAACAGAAAAACAATATCGTTTTGCGAAAGGTTTACAGGGAGAAACTTCGGCCAATTTGGCTAAAGGAGTAATACTTAGAGAAGCACAAAAAGTTTATACCCGTAAAATGTGGAAATAAGCTACGGTTTTTACCCACAATACCGCTTTAAATTTGGAAGATATACGCTATTTGTGGAAATTCGCTGAATGGAATTGAAAGACGTAGTATCGGTAACCGGAATGCCCGGTTTGCACAAAATCATCGGTAGAAACAAAAACGGACTGATCCTTGAATCACTTTCCGATAAAAAGAAGTTCTCCACTACCCCAAGACAGAGAATCAGCATATTAAGCGATATCGCCATGTTCACAGACGAAGGTGAGGTTCGATTGGCACAAGTGTTATTAAATCTTAAAAACCTTGAAGAAGCAGGCGAGTCTGTACCCACTTCCAAAGCCGACAATGCCGAAGTTACAGCGTTTATGGCCAAAGTACTTCCTACCTATGATCGCGAACGCGTTTACGTTTCAGACATGAAAAAATTGTTTACTTGGTATGGTAGCTTGAAAAATTCCGATTTGGACTTTTCTACTATTTTGAATGAGAGCAGCGAAGAAGACAACAATTCCGAAAATGCTTCTGATTCATCAGCAAAATCGGACACGAAAGTTAAGAAATCTTCAGCAGCACCGAAAAATACCGCTCCTAAAAAACCTGCAACCGGAGCAAAAACCAAAACTACTACGCCTCGTAAAATGGGAAGCTAATTCCATGAGACAACCATTTTTACCTTCTTCTTTGATTATCCATAAACCGGAAGACATCCTCCCCTTTTATCATCAGTTACTGGATAGAGAAATTCTATCAGTATATGATTTTAAAGAATTTCTTCTTGATGTTTCCGATTTAGAAAGTGCTGTTTCGGAAGATATGGCTTGGCGATATATTCGCATGACCTGCGATACCGCCAATAAGGATCATGAACAAGCGTATTTAATGTTTGTCCAGGAAATACAACCCCTATTAGCACCCTTGGAAGATTCACTGAATAAAAAAATAATTCAGTGCCCATTTGTGAATGACTTAGAAAACCAAAACGAAGCTTTTAAAATTTATTTTCGAAGCCTTCGCGGTGCAGTAGAGCTATTTAGAGAAGAAAACATCGCCTTGCAAACTGAAGTGCAAACGTTGGCTCAAGAGTATTCTGCCATACAAGGATCGATGCAAATTGATTGGAATGGCAAACAGATTACCTTACAACAAGCATCAAATTTGCTACTAGAAACCGATCGTGAAATTCGACAGCAAGTTTGGGAGAAAATTACTGCGGCGCGCTTATCCAGAGCTGCAGAATTGGAAGAATTATTCTCCAAGCAAGTTGCCCTTCGACATAAAATAGCGGTAAACGCTGGATTTACTAATTACCGCGATTATACATTTAAATCTTTGGGCCGGTATGATTACAGCGTTGAGCATTGCAAGCAATTCCACGAAAGTGTAGAACAGGTTGTGGTGCCCATGCTTAGAAAAATCACCCAACGCCGCAAAGAATCCATGCAATTGGAGGCCTTAATGCCATGGGATATGGCGGTAGACCCCCTAGGAAGAAAGCCATTAAAACCCTTTTCTGACGGCAATGACCTACTACAAAAAGGATTAGATTGCTTAAGGGAAATTCGTCCATTCTTCGCTCAATGCCTAGAAACCATGAAAACTCATGGTTTATTAGATCTGGAAAGTAGATTAGGAAAAGCACCGGGAGGATATAATTACCCGTTGGCCAAAACCAACATGCCCTTTATCTTCATGAATGCTTCCGGAAATTTACGCGATGTAGAAACACTGGTTCATGAAGCAGGTCATGCTATACATAGTTTCCGTATGGCACCCCTTGAACTAAATGCATTTAAAAACACCCCCAGCGAGGTGGCTGAATTAGCCAGTATGAGTATGGAATTGTTGTCGATGGATGGATGGCACCACTATTTCGATGACGAAAACGAGTTAAAACGCGCTAAAGAAGAACAGCTAGAAGGAATTATCGGAACATTGCCTTGGATTGCCCAAGTAGATGCTGTCCAACATTGGATTTATGAAAGCCCGAACCATGCTATAGAACAGAGAGAACAAGAATGGATGAACCTAAATAGGAAATTTGGCACCGGACTGGTGGATTATAGTAAATTCCCTGGTGTATTAGAAAGTAGTTGGCACAAGCAATTGCATATTTTCGAATTGCCTTTCTACTACATTGAATATGGTATTGCTCAATTAGGTTCAATTGGAATTTGGAAAAACTATTTAGAAAATGCTGAACAGGCCTTGGATAAATATGAAGCCTTTTTACGTTTAGGGTATCAAGTGAGTATTCCAGAAATATATCAAGCTGCCGGAGTGAATTTCGATTTCAATAAAGAATATATCGAAAGCCTTATGGGTGCTGTTTTATTGGAATTAGAAAAATAAATAACATATTCATGACGATTCTCTGAGTTTCAAGGTGTTATCTTTGAAACTTTATGAAACAACGTCTATTACTAATTTTGGCTGCAGCTGCATCAAATTTTGCAGTGGCACAAAAAATCGACCTCGACAAAAATTTTGTTGCGTATCAGTACAGGGGATTACCTCACAAATCACTGGATACTACCTATCGTACTTTCAACGTAAGAGTTGAAGCTCCTTCCACTATTTCTAGTGCGATGAGTTCAGAAAGTATTGCCGATAGAATTATACTTCAAGGATGGAGAAAGGTTGAATACGGTAAAGGTCATATTCAAATCAATATGGCGTTTGACGATTTAATTTTCGAAGGCCAAAATATGAGTACACGTGTATCTGAAACCAAAAACAAAGACGGTGTGGTAACGGCAAGAACGAACTACTACAGTTTAACCGTTAAATACCGTTTGCGTGGGTATTATTCCATTAGGGATTTCAATGGTAACACTATTTCCAATCAAATTGAATTAAATACAGATCGTTCTGCTTCTTGGACCAGTTCCGAGTATACATCTCAGTACGAATGTCAGAACTACTTCAACAACAACCGAATGGCTATTTCTAACAACTTAGTTAGAAAGCACTTAGACGAATGGACCAACTCTGTAAATTTAAGCATCAACCGCGATTACGGTTTCCCTACCCTTACAGAAAATGCCTTGTTCTGGAATACTGATAGCAAAAAACATCCTGAAAATGCTGCATTCAATCAGACTATTACGAAAATTAAAGAAATTGGTAAAACTATGTATTCGCATGAAATGCCTGCATCCGCAGGTAGTGGTTTGGAAGAGTGTATTACCTATTTCAATGAATTGAAAACTAAGTACAGCGGAGACGATAAAGCCAACGTTAAATTGCGTTATGCCGCTTATTACAACATCGCTCAGATTTGTTTTATGTTAGACAAACCTGAATTAGCTTTAGCTGAGGCCGATGGACTTGAGAAAAACGAATACGATGTGAAAGATGCGGAAAAATTGCGTAAAGATGCGAATGAAATGATTGATTTGTTCAAACAAAATCGAGTTCGTTCAACCCATTTCCAAATCGACACAAACAAATTCAAAACGCCATCTGGCATGTAATTTATTGCCCAAAACGCAAGATTTTGTACACTTCCCAGGTATATTAATGCTATTTAGGTACATTATTACTCTAGATGCATAATGCCAAAAGAATACAAAGTCTATAATTACAAGTAATAAAACAAGTATAAAAAAAGCGGTAATCAACAATTACCGCTTTTTTTATGTCTTTCGATAGTACGTATTCTATTTTTTGTAGAATATAGAATTTAGATTCAATTTCTGACTTAAAGCACAAGCAGATTAGCTATTCTATTGATGGTTATGTTTACCTCAGTTAAATAGAAGCAGCAAATCAGATTACAAATTACCTCGTATAGCTTGTTCTCTTTCAATGCTTTCAAACAACGCCTTGAAGTTTCCTTTTCCGAAGCTTTGTGCTCCTCTGCGCTGAATTATTTCATAGAATAACGTAGGTCTATCTTCTACGGGTTTGGTAAAGATTTGCAATAAATAGCCCGATTCATCTCGGTCTACTAGAATATTCAATTTTTTTAGATCTTCGATATTCTCATCAATTTGACCAACTCTATCCAGTACATCATCATAGTAAGTTTCGGGTACATATAAGAACTCAATTCCTCTTCTGCGAAGCTCGGCTACGGTTTCCAAAATATCGTGTACTTCAATCGCTATATGCTGAACCCCAGCACCATGATAAAAATCCAAATATTCTTCAATTTGAGATTTTTTCTTCCCTTCAGCCGGTTCATTAATTGGGAATTTAATATATCCATTTCCGTTGCTCACTACTTTACTCATTAAAGCACTGTACTCGGTGGAAATATCTTTATCATCAAAGGTTAATAACAACTTGAATCCCATTACATCTTCATAAAACTTCACCCATTCATCCATTCTTCCGAGTTCTACGTTTCCAACGCAGTGATCAATATATTTTAAACCAACCGGTTTCACCTCTAAACCATTTTCAACCGCTTTAAATCCAGGTAAAAATGGACCATTGTAGTTGGATCTCTCCACAAATTTGTGAACAGTATCACCATAGGTTCTAATTCCGCTTATAATTACATATCCGTTTTCATCTTCAAATCGAGTGGGTTCCATGTACGGAACTGCACCGCGTTTAACCGTTTCTTCAAAACTCTTGGTAGCATCATCAACCCAAATACTTAGAAATTTTACACCATCGCCGTGTTTCAAATGATGTTGAGCAATTTCGGAATTTACATCGATAGCGGTTGTGAGCACCAACCGTACTTTGTTTTGTTCCAAGACATAACTAGCCTTATCACGAACACCGGTCTCAGGTCCAGAATATGCTATTAACTTATAACCCCAAGCCATTTGGTAGTAATAAGCACTTTGTTTGGCATTCCCCACGTAAAATTCAACGTGATCGGTACCATTTAATGGTAAAAAATCCACCGACGTCTCGGTTGCGTTAACCAATGCTGTTTCCATAATTCCATTCAAAATTACGAAAGTTTAACTAAGTCCACAAGGACGCGGCACTATTGATACGGATCAACGAGGAAATCTACGATCGCGGATTTCCATAATGACTGCGCATGCAACGTATCTTTAGCATACCACAACAATTGTTTATAAGCACCAATAGCCTTTGAATTGCGAGGTACTTTAATCAGTATTTGTTGAATGAATTTGTTTTTAACGCGTGCAACAGGAGGAACTTGCGGCCCTAATACGGATTCATTGATTTGCTTTCGTAAAATTTCCGTAAAAAACCTCGCTGCGTTGTAGGAAGTTTCCGCATCAGCATGCCTTATTTCCACTCGGATTAAACGACGAAACGGAGGGTAATCAAATTGATTCCTTTGTTGCATCTCTTCTTCCATCAATTCATTGTATTGTTGATGAATCAATGCTTGTAAAACGGGGTGTTGGGGCTGATGTGTCTGCAACATAAACTTCCCTGATTTACCATCTCTACCTATTCGACCCATTAATTGCTGAAACTGCTGAAACGCACGTTCGTGGCTCCTGTAGTCTGGAATGTGCAACAACATGTCAGCATCCGGTACCACTATTAATCCAATATTGGCTATATCTATTCCTTTTGCTAATAATTGGGTACCTACTAGTATGTCGATTTCGCCCCTTTCAAATGCCAATAATATCTTCTGAAAATCATCTCTTTTCTTTATACTTTGTTGATCAAATCGAGCAATTCTCGCCGTGGGAAACATGATACCCAAATCCTCGGCAATTTTCTCCGTTCCTGTGCCCTTTAATGTTAAACTGTGAGATCCGCAAGCGGTGCATTTCTCCGGTATTGCTTGTTGAAATCCGCAATAACCACAACGCAAATTGGACGATGATTTATAGTACGTTAATGCAATGTCACAATGCGCACACTCCACCGAAACTCCACACAAATCGCATTGCACGTAGGGAACATACCCTTTTCTATTGTGGTAAACAACTACGCGCTGTTGCTTGGTTAAGGCCTCCGTGATTGCGTGCTTCGCGGGTTCACTGAGAAATCCATCCCAAGCTCCCATTTTCTTTAAATCAGACAGGTTTAGCAAATCAATCTCCGGTGCCGGAATATTGTGATAAGACCTCAACAGTTGAACTGTCCCAACTTTCGCCTGTTTTATTAATTGCTGGATTTCATACGATGGTGTGGCAGACCCTAACAACAATTTACTGCCATGCAATTGCGCCAAATAAAATGCAGCATCGCGAGCATGAAAGTAGGGCCTTTTCTCGAATTGTTTAAACGATGTCTCATGTTCCTCATCCACTACAATCAACCCTAAGTCCACAAAAGGCGCAAATAAGGCACTTCGGGTACCAACCACAAACTTTATATCACCAGACAAAACCCTTTCGTATAATTCTGTTCGCTCATGGCTGCTATAATAATGATGCCAAACCCCTACCTCAACCCCTAACCATTTGCTGATTCTGTCTACCACATGTTCCGTTAATGCTACTTCAGGCAATAAGTACAATACCTGCCTACCTTCATTCAACACTTCCCGTATAAATTCTAAATAAACCAGTGTTTTTCCAGAACCAGTTACACCTTCCAATAATGCAGGTTTTCCCTCATTAAATATAGCTCTAATCTCAATTACCGCCTGAAATTGTTCCTCGGTTAACTCATAATTGCGGTTATCCCCTCTTCGTAATTTCAAATGATCTCTGGGAACTTTCCGAATATACAATAACTCCTTTTTTTCTAATTGCTTGATTGTTGGTCGATCGGCCGATGGATGTCGTAAAAACTCCGCCAAAACAATCGGTTTGTTATTCCATCCTAACAGCAAAATCATTTGATTGAACTGCTTCATCGACCTACGTTCTAATGCACTAATAGCCGCATTGGCCGATGCTTCATTTTCCCAAACCTCCGGGTTCAATTCCACTATTTCCTCAAATTTGGGTCGATAATTCTCTTTCAACTCCTCCTCCATTAATATCAACCCACGCATGTAGAGTGATTTAATGGTTTTCAGAACATTTTTTTGCTCTAATTTAGACCGTACTTCATCTAAGGAGGCAATGCCTTTAGAAACTAAAAACTGTAACACATCCCACTCTTTGGGATCCAAATCGGTAATCGAATACATTTGGTTATCCGCATCCGGATGCAGTGCGATTTTTGTTTCACTTTGTAACCGGAACCCCGATGGCCATGCCGTTGACATTACATCTCCAGGATAGGACATATAATAGTCCGCTATCCAATGCCAAAATTTTAGTTGTTTTGTTGTAACGATGGATTTATCGTCTAAAATTTCTAAAATATATTGTGCTTGGTAACCTACTGGTGGTTCTTCAGACAAAGACAAAATGATACCCGCATACACTTTACGATATCCAAATTGTACAGCTACTCGAATTCCCGGAATAACAAATTCATTCCAATCCGATGGGACCCTGTAGGTATACGTCTTAGGTACCGGAACCGGCACTAAAACCTCAACAAATATGGTAACTTTTTCCCCCATCGGACCAAATTCAATATACAAATAACCGCATTCTGTTTACCTTTTGAAAGGTGTTAAAGAAAATGCTATCACCAGTGAATTGCGTTAGGCGAATTTACCTTAACTACGATACTTAACAAATGAATTACAACGGCAATTTTTAGAAATAAATCCAAAATCTTCCAAACTTTCTGATCCTTAGCCATCCAAATGGCTATGGAAACCCAAGTACTCATACCTAGAGTTATTCCGGCAATTGACAAATAATAATCAGGGTTCCAATCCGGCAAAATAGGTTTAACTTTTTGAACAACAAACAATAAAGAATAGACGAAAATCACTCCCAGATTAAGTAACATCAAACCGCGTTTAGCCCATTTCACCCCCGTAACTACAACCACCGTCTGATATCCAAAAACTAGATTGCCCTTATGTCCCATTAGGTCCTTTAACACCGATCTAGTAAACAACAACACGGACAAAGAACCCATATAATAGAACATTCCCCAATGCCAATTTCCGTGATGTATCCATACCGAAAATAAGGGAACAAGAGTTAGAATAGTACCCGATAATTCGCGAACTATGGGTCTTTTCTGCAATTTATGAGAATAAAACCAACAAAATAATGCGTAAATAAAAAAGAAAGCGAGAGCTTTTAGCGAAACCATCATTGCAAAAAACATCGCCAAGGAATTCAAAACAAAATACAGATTTAGCAATCTCGTTTCACCCAATAACCTACCAAAAATCACCGTCTTGGGCACATTCACCAAGTCCTTACTTTGATCATAAAATGCATTGATAATAAATGCTGCTGCCACTGTACAAATACTGGATAAAACAATTAAATGCAATTTCACATCGTATAAAACCCCCGATAATCCTTGTTCGGAAAACGTTAACCAGTAAATCAAATATTGAGAAATTGCAATTAATGCCAAATTGTACCATCGAATTGCTCCGAGAAGCAAAATAAATTTGAGTAGGTATTTTTGTCGAGGCTTCAAAATTTAATATGGCAATTTATAATAAATCGAACGGATTCTGATTGTGTAATTGCATTGAAAAGCTCAAGACCTGGAATCTAGATTTTGAACTTAGGAGATGATAAATTGGATTATACTAAAATATGGCTTGAAATAAGAACGGAATATTAATTCAATCTTTTTGCAACTATATCTTGTAAATCACTTGCAACGTATGATCTGGCAGCATCGATTTGGCCATTTCTATGTCTTTGGTAAAGCCTAAAACAAAACCGCCGCCGCCGCTACCACAAAGTTTTAAATAATAGGCATTGGTCTCCAACCCTTTTTGCCATAATTCTTGAAAATGATCCGGAATCATAGGTTTGAAGTTCTCCAATAATAACTTAGACAAACCTTTAACATTTTGTAACAATTGCTTGGGCTCCCCTTTTAGAAATGCCTGCACACAAGCATCATTTTGCTTTTTTAATTCAGTTCTCACCATATTTCTAAATCCTTCTTCTTTCAAACGATTTAAAAATATACTCACCATATTCTGTGTTTTACCTGGAGAACCGGAGTTCATTAGGAATATAGCTCCTTTACCCTCAGTGTTCTCTACGGGTAGACCAACGGCATCCAAATCACCTTGTCCTTTGATTAAAATAGGTAAATTCAAATAGCAAATCAACGGATCTAATCCAGAACTCTTACCATGAAAATAGGATTCTAACTTTGCTAAAACAGATTTTAACATGGAAAGATTATCTTCATCCATTACAGAATCTACTTCTATTCGGGACTTTGCGTATTTAAAGTATACCGCAGCTACTAAGGCACCAGAACTTCCAACGCCAAACCCTTGAGGAATTGTAGAATCGAAATACATCCCATTTTGTAAATCCTCCAACATTGAATCCAAATCCAATTGACACGGCAGTTCACCTTCGTGCTGCAGTTTAAGTAAATGAGAACGATAATCTAGCAAACTCCGATTAGAGTTTAGTTGAAATTCATTAGGAGAATTCGTAAAATCAAAATTTCCTTTATAAAAAGTATAAGGGATGCTTAACCCCATGGAATCTTCAATAATTCCATACTCACCGAACAAGAGGATTTTTGCGTAGTGAAGGGATTCTTTAATCATGTTATTGTTTACTCATTGGCGATTCTTTCAGGAGCCCCACCAATGCTACTGCAAAGATAACGTCCAGATTCGCAATAAGGTAACAATTGCTCGTTAACAAAGTTCATTATATCTAATTTTTTCTCACAATTGAATAATAAATGAACATTTGCACCTGCATCTAGGGTAAAACACATGGGCAAATCCGTGGATTCTCTAAATTTCCAAATCGACTCAATGATAGCCAACGTATTAGGACGCATTAATAGATAATATGGCACGGAGGTCTGCATCATTG
>CAZKOM010000008.1:15217-45769 GCA_964554385.1 uncultured Flavobacteriaceae bacterium
GCAATTGCAAAGCTTCGGACTCCACAATTTTTATAAATGATTCTACATCTCCCGCTTCTAACACAGATACCAAAGATGTCAAATTTCTGGATGCCATCTCAAAGCGTGCATTAGCATAGGGGTGATTGTTCAACAAGGAATGGCCTTGCGTACTACTTACGGACTTTTCTCCAGCATCAACTATCAAAACACAATCTTCCCAATTTGTAAAATTCGAGTGAATTGTAGACGGCATTTCTACAGCAAACATATCCGAACTACCTTCAATTGCACTAGATTCTCCCCAAATTGCAGGTTTAGAAAACATACTCCGGCAAGCACTTCCAGAACCTAATCGCGATAAGAAGCTTACTTTGGTCCAATTTAATTCTTGTCCACTTGAAGTCTCTAAATCCACCAAACACGTAGATAAAGCTCCCAATCCGGCTGCAGAACTTGCAATACCTGTTCCGTGAGGAAAATTATTAGTTGATTCGATTTTCAATCGAACGGATTTCAACCAAGGACAGTATCCCATTATACGTTGAAAAAACTCTGTTAACTTAGGTTCGAAACTTGGTTTCGGTTTTCCATCTAACCAAAATTCAAATCCAAAATCACCGGTAGAAAGAATCGAAACGCTCGTGGTTGATTTTAAATCTGACAACGACCAACTAATACTAGGATTTGCTGGAATTTGTACGCCTCCCGATTTTTTACCCCAATATTTTACTAAAGCTATATTACTAGGACAAGACCATGTTGTACATTTTCCAACCGCGGGTGTTACCGAAAATTCCGAAAAATGAGTTAAATTTTTCAATGATTGTTTTGTTTTATTCCAAAAATAAAATTGTTACAATAGTCCTTATCCATTAACAACCAAATCATTCCATCGATAAATATCCATTTCTTCGAGTTGGTCTTTATTCTTTTTATAGAACACTTCATTCATCAGCATCATATCCCCTCCCCAAGCACCCAGCCATTTGCATAAGCCTCCTTTGATAGGTTCCCAATTATAGGTTTGGTAAGGATTTTTCAACCCCAACATGGCGGCAGTAATTGCTTGGTATAACTCCAATCCGGCTTCAATCGTGGCTAAATCCGTAGCTTCCTTCAAACGTTTCATTAATTGAATCATTTGATGATACAAAAATGGTTCATCCACAAACGACTCTACTTTCTCTTTTACTGCGGCTAACGAATGTCGGCTGTTCTGCTTTTTTCCAACCATCACAACATACCAATCTTTGGTAAATTCTGTAGGTAACGACCAACTCATCCAATTGGGTTCGTTATTTACTAATTTATAAACAATGGGCTTACCACAATGAGCTACAGCGGCATCATAACCACTGCCCCCAAATACTTTCTTTTGCAAAACCATGGGGTCCATATTGGCCCAACGAGCCATGGTTACCACCAATGAACTTGAACTACCCAAGCCCCATGAGCTATCAAATTCAAGTTCTGTTTCGAATCGGACACTTATTCCCCGCTTCCAAATATTCGCCGGTAGTGCCAAGAGTAATTCAATCAGTCGTTGCGCAACCGGATTGTTTGCAAATTCGTCATCCAATTCTTCTGGAGTTAATAACAATTGCTCCATGGACAAGGTCATTTCAAACCAAACAGTACCATCGGCACGTTTACTTTGCCAAACCAATTGCCAATCTTTCTTTGATTCAAATTCCCAAATACGTAGACACTGGCCCAATTTAGTTGGAAAGGCCAATGATTCAATACCTATGGTGACGAAGTATTCGCCGCATAACAATATTTTTCCGGGAGCAAAGAACGACTTCACAAAAAATTAATTACCAGCTAACGTATTCGAATTTGAGTCTCCAGCATCATTTACTGGACTCCATCCGCCGCGAATTTTTGTAAATATTTCAACAGCGGCGCTATGACTCACAACTTTATCTTTAAAATAATTAACGATAGTAACTTTCTCCAAATCGGTGGCTTCCAATTGATTCAAAATATTCAACAGGTGCATTTTCATATGTCCTTTTTGAATACCAGAAGTAATCAATGATCTTACAGCACTAAAGTTCTGAGCCAAGCCAGCAACTGCAGTAATCAGCATCAATTGTTGCGCAGATGGATATCCTAATAATTCGTGGGCAAATTTCACCATGGGATGGAGACTTGTAATTCCCCCAACGGTACCTAAACTTAAGGGTAACTCAATCCAAAACACGAACTCGTCTCCCTCAATTGCGGCATGGGTTAAACTGCTGTATCTACCATTTTTTGAAGCATATGCGTGAGCACAGGCTTCGGTCGCTCGAAAATCATTGCCCGTAGCAATTACTACGGCATCAATTCCATTCATTATGCCTTTATTGTGCGTAACCGCTCTAAACGGTTCTATTGTAGCGATTCGGATAGCTCTACAAAATTTTTCTGCAAATTCGTAATTACTGATACCACTGCCTTCGTTTATATCGTCAATTTTACATCGAACTTCGGCACGAACCAAACATTCAGGCGTAAAGTTGCTTAAAATACTCATCACAATTTGCAATGATGAATCCCCTAATATTTCCTGATTTTCGGCTACAATAATTTGCCAAGTATGTGCAAATGATTCCAAGCAAGAATTTATGAAGTTGGCCCCCATAGAATCGCAGGTTTCAAAACGGGCTTCTAATTGAAAATAACCAGGCTCTAAATCACTTTTATCCTTTAATATTATATCCAATATTCCGCCACCACGGGCAACCATATTTTTGGTAATATCCGCTGCGTTCTCCGTAAATTTATTTTTGTTGGCTTCAAAGACTTTCGTTAATAAGTCCGAATCATGGCCCTCCCAAATAAAATGCACGTGTCCAATTTTAACCGTACTAATTACCTGAGCATGAAAACCACCTCTATCCAGCCAAAAATTAGCAGCTTTGGATGCCGCCGCTACTACACTACTCTCCTCTATTGCCATGGGAATAGTGTACATTTCATTATTAATTAAAAAATTGGGAGCAACACCAAACGGCATAAAATAGTTGCTCACCGTGTTTTCAATAAATTCGTCGTGCAGTTTTTGTACTTCAGGCTGATTATGCCAATATCCCGACAACATCTCGTAAGACGCATTAGAATCATTGGTGTAATTAGACAACAACCACTCAATTTTGGCCGATTTACTCAATTTACTGAAACCTTTAACTGGATTCTTCATAGTTATTTAACCGTTAAAAAAGCATAGGCCATTTTTAAACCTTCTACTTGATGTTTTACAAAGTTGTTTAATTTATCCTCCCCCAACAACGCCATTTTTAAAAAAGGAGATGCTTGAGCATACACCGATGAAACAGCTAACTTTCTTAAATGATAATACCCATCTAAAAAATTAGATATCCCACCTGAAACAATTATGTGTTTGCATTGAAAATTTTGGGGATTGTTTTTTAAGGTAGCATTCACCCACCCCGTCATTTCTTCTGCCGTGTGTCCAACAAATTGAAGTGGTGCAAGCCATTCCTGTTCCAAATCATCCCTGCGCAAATTCTCTAATTTCGAAAAATTCGTGCCGCCAAAAGCACCATAATCCAATGCTTCTAAAGGTAAAGCTGCCAGAGCCGATAATGAAACCGGTCCAAATCCTTGTCCAACTTCCTTCACAATTATGGCGGAGTTTAATACCTCAATTACCCTCTTGATTGTATCTAATGAAGAAAACCTAAATCGATCACCTTCCGGTTGACACCATTCTTGTAGGGGGTTTACGTGAATAATTAACCCATCTGCTTCCAAATCCCCAACCATTTTGTTAAGCAAATCTAATTTTCCAAGGGCAATAAGTTCCTCAATTTGAGCAATCCCCAAATTCGCAAACAGGGGCTGATTTTTGATATACTTCCTTACTTTAAAATCTGCTGCAAATGGAGTGCCTTCCAATACAGGTCTGCAGGACCCTAATCCCATACCCAAACCATATTCAGCGGCTACTTCTGCCAATAACTGATTAATAGTTGCCGCTTTCTCGGCTCCGCCGGTCATGCTACTAATCCAAATAGGTGCCTTCATGACTCTCCCTGCTATTTCCACCGACGGTAAATTATCCGTGGGATGGGGGCTTAATAATGGCTCATAATAAAATCTAGAATCGCTATGCATAATCTGCGATTCAAAGGCCAACTGTATATGGTCTAATTTTCTGGAACTGGAATCTTGGTTACTCAATCTAGGTTCAAAGTTACCATAAAATTACAACGATAACTTGGGATTGTTTTTATGTCTGTCTTTATCCCTCGTAGATTTTTTCTCCAAATTCTTGTAAAAAGCCTCCGTTAGATTAACACCCGTCTGATTCGCTATACATAGTAACACCCAAAGTACATCGGCCATTTCTTCTGATAATGCATCAGGATTTTCACCCGCTTTAAAGGATTGATCACCAAATTTCCGACTCATAATACGCGCTAACTCTCCCACTTCTTCGGTTAATATCGCCAAATTGGTTAACTCGGAAAAATACCGAACCCCAATTGTTTTAATCCAATCATCAACGTTACGTTGCGCTTCGTCTAAAGTTAGACTATGTGCTTTAGTGTCAGAATTCGTTGCATCGTTTTCCATAGACAGTAACAGTTGATAATTTAATCGAAAGGTGACTCAAATCCGTCGAAATCTGGCAACACTAAATCTTTGGCGCTGAGTATAGGATTTTCAATTCCATAATTGGAAAGATTCCATGATATATTCAAGGATTTAGAATCCCATTTAATCCCTCCTTCGGACTGTGGATGGTAGTAATTGGTGCATTTATACAAAAAGATTGTTTGATCTTTCAACGTAACAAATCCATGTGCAAAACCTGGAGGAATATAGAGCATCTCTTTATTCTCAGCACTTAATAAACGGGCTACATGCTGTCCATAAGTGGGCGATTTTTTACGAATATCAACTGCAACATCCAATACAGAGCCCGTGATTACTCGCACCAATTTACCCTGATCATACGGTTTTACTTGATAATGCAAACCACGCAAAATTCCTTTGTTGGATAAACTCTGATTATCCTGCACAAAATGGGGGTCAACACCAAAATTCTGAAGTGCATCCTGTCTGTAACTCTCAAAAAAATGACCTCGATGATCCTCGAACACCTTGGGTTGAATGAGCAATAAATTAGGCAATAATTCCGTTATTTGCATAACTAAACACAAAACACATGTATAATTTTGTGTTAGACAAGGAATAATTACTTTAATTGCAACCAAATAATTAACATCCCATGCAAAACCGAGAGGAAAAAAACAACAAACCGCTGTTGTACACATTAATTGCCATTTTATTACTAATTGTAGTGGTAATGTTTTTTATGCTTCGAAACACCAAAGGGGAGCTATCAACAACTGTTGCTGCAAAAACAGAAGTTGAAAACCAACTAAAAGGTAAAGAAGAAGCGTTAAGTCAAGCAAATCTATTAATCGAACAGTACCACCGTGATTCGGTTGCATTAGCTGGACAGAACAAATCCATGAGCGAAGATTTAATTTTACGCAAACAGGAAATTGCTAAACTAGTGGCTCAGATTAAATCCAATAAAGCGAGCAGCGAATCTACTATCAGTGATTTGAACAAGAAATTAGCAGAGCTGACTACAAAATTGGCAGAGTTGGAAATTAAAAACGAAGAACTAACTCGTGAAAATACTACTCTAAAAAGTAGCAATTCAGAATTGAATAAAGAGGTTCAAACCTTAAGCAATGAAAAAACAAAACTTAAAAGTTTGGCTAGCCGATTGCAAGCTAGTGCATTAAAGGTTGAAACACTAAAGAAAAAATGGTTGTCTGGAAAAGAGACAGGAACATTGCGTGCCAAAGATGTAGAAGCTTTCAGAATTAGTTTTAATATCAATGAAAATAATGTTGCTGATGCAGGACAAAAAACCATTTACGTGAAAATTACTGGCCCAGAAGGCACCACCTATCCTGGTCCTGCGGGTGAAAGCACGTTTGATTTTGAAGGGAAATCTTCTAAATACACATACAAAGTAGTTACTGTTTTTGAAAAAGAAACCAAGGCTGTAGAACCTAGTATTTGGAAGCCAAACAACAGTTTAAAGCCCGGTAAATATTCTATTGAAATATACGCGGAAGGCTACAAAATGGGATCGGCCGTTTTGGATTTGAAATAATTCAACAAAACTCCATATCAATAAAAAAGAAAGCCCCGGAAACGGGGCTTTCTTTTTTATTAAACCTGGCAATTATACCAAAGTTTTGGTAGAGAAATACCCATGGAAATGTTGTTTATTTGGACATTCTCTCAAAATGGCAATCCGAATTTTTTGTATCGAAGATCAACCGATAATAACGGAGGGTTATAAAGCATTTATTGACCAAAGTGAGTTACTTATGTGGTCTGGGAGTAGTAACGGCGGGGAAGACTTAAACTTCAAACTTAAAGAACATCGATACGATATAATAATCCTCGATATTCACCTAGGGAATCTTAATGGATTTGATATATATCAGCAGAAGATTAGGACAATAACCAAAGTCCCGGTTTTGGTAATAAGCGCAACCGGCAAACTTAATAATATTCTAAAAGCACGAAATCTAGGAATTGCAGGTTTTGTTACTAAATTCATCACCTCCTTAGAATTTGAACAAGCAATTAAAAAAGCAACCTCTCCGCCAAATCGGTTTTTTGTAAGCAACGATTTAGAGTGCTTACTAAATGATTATGACAATAATAAAATCTCTGTACTTCCATTAACCCCGCGTGAAATTGAACTAATACCCCACTTAATTTCCGGGAAACCAAGTGTAGAAATAGCGAAAACACTGAGCACCAGTTATTACACGTTAGAAACACACAAAAAGAACATTTTTAAGAAACTTAATATTCAAACAGTTTTACAATTATTACATTATGCTCAAGAACACGACTTGGTATAAGTTAATACTTTTGCTGTTATCATCCATTCTATCAAGTATTTTATGGTGTCAGTCACCAATTATTTTGGAAAAACAATTTGGAGAAAAACAAATTGTCATTTCAAGTTTTCGTTGGATAACAATACAGACTACGGATCCAATACAAGCCAATGCCACTTTAGATAAAAAAGGTAAAATCACCTTAGAAAACTCTACCAATTTACACATCGGATACAAACAACCATCGGCTTGGGTTAAATTCAAAGTACAGAATAAAAATTCAGCCGATCCTACTCTGTTAGAAATCGATAATCCCAGTTGGGATGTCATTAGACTTTATGAAATTACATCCGATGGTATTCAGTTGCAATACGAAACAGGTGATACTTTCTCATTTTTCAAACGCCCATTACTTCACCGAGATTTTTTACTGCCACTTTCAATCAAATTAGATTCCACCGCAACCTATTTACTTCAATTAGATAGACATGGTTCCTACATGAATATCGGATTACGGCTATGGGAAAAGAATAAATTCATTGAATACAACGACAGCAATTCACTGATTCACGGAATGTATTTCGGCAGTGTGATTATCTACATGATTTTTGCTTTGCTTTTGTTTGTAATGATGAAAGACCTACAGTACCTGTTTTACACCGGCTGGCTATTGGGTTTCGCCAATGTATTGGCATCAGGTGCTGGATTCACATTTCACTTTATTCATCCGGAAACTCCTGCAATCAATGGGATTTACATGGTTGAATCCGAAGTTTTATCCATAATCATGTTAATTTTATTTACAAAGAGATTCTTGGATACCAATAAAAATCTGATTCTCTTAAATACTATTTTAAATGTAGCGGTTGGCACTATCATTGGTTTAACTATTATCGGTTTAACTTTCATAGAATTCTCGTTAAAGTATAGAGGACAAATAGTAATTCTATTGAATTTCATTTGGATTTCGGCTATTGTTAGTCTATTAATTTATGCTATCGCATCATTTAAACGACATCCTCAAAAATCAGCCGTTTTTATACTCGTATTTATTATCCTATTCAGCAGTATATTATCATTTATTGGAAATAGTTTAGGGATATTTCAAATTGAGCGTAGATACCTAGTAATGATACTTTATGGGGGTAGTTCGGCCGAAATATTCTTGTTTACGGTATCAATAGCATTCAATATTAGAGACACAATCATTGCGCATAACCAAGCAATATTGAAAATTCAACAGATGCAAGCTGATTTATTTGAAATTGAGAAAAAAACTGTTAGCAGCGAACGCAGTAGAATTTCTTTGGAATTGCATGATCATGTAGCCAATAAATTAGCGGTATTACTCCAACAAGTTCGAAATAAAAAAATCAGTGAAACAGAAATCTCTCAAGAATTGAATGAAATCACACAAGATGTTCGATATTTATCCCATGCTTTATCTCCATTAAATGAAAGTGAGAATTTTGAAGATACACTCCGAGAATGGGCATTGCATTTACAAAATAAAACCGGAATAAAAATCCACGTAGATAGTTCCTCTACTCTAGGTAAAATTAAAAAGAACATGTTGTTGCATATTTTTAGAATTATTCAAGAAGCCGTGGGGAATGCCATAAAACACGGTAAAGCGAACAACGTATTTATTCAATTTTCCGATTTGGAAGATAAATTTTTCATCAGTATTGAAGACGATGGTATTGGATTTTCTCCAGCCGAAAACTACTCTGGCTTGGGACTTAAACACATGCACGTTAGAGCCAAGTACATGAATGCTCAATTACTATTAACCTCTACACCCTCTCAAGGAACATATATTCAACTTATCATGACTTTACCGAATTCTCTATGAATAACTCTCAAGCGTTGTTGAAAACAGTAATTTGTGACGATCACCCAATAGTTCTTGAAGGACTTTCAGCAATTCTCTCCGCAGAAAAAGGATTCTATATTCAAAAAATAACACAAACAGGGGAAGAACTACTGTATGCCATATCGCAATTGCAGCCCGATATCATTCTTATCGATGCTCATTTAAAAAATGAATTAGGGTTTGACTTAATCCACAAAATAAAAGCAATTTGTAGTACAGATTATAGTCCCAATATTTTTATCATTACATCCTACATGGATGAATACATGGTTTCAAAAGCTTTACAAAATGGAGCCACCGGGTGTATATCAAAGTCTATTTCCGGAGATGAATTTATTCAAGCAATTAAGTACCCAAAAGTAGTTCCAAGAACTAATTCTATCGAAAATAAAATCTCTATCAATGATTCAAAACAACCAGGAATTGAATTATTAACCCAACGAGAAAAAGAAATTATACATTTGATTTCCTTCGGAAATAGTTCAAAACAAATTGCTGAAATATTGTGTATTTCAATCTTCACTGTGGAAACTCATAAAAAAAATATTTACAGAAAATTAAAGTTTAATAGTGCTACCGAATTATTAGCGTGGTATTATGCAAACAAAGACTTATTATCGTTAACCACAGATAAAAAAATTGACTAGATTTCTAAAAAAAATAGGACTTTTATTGATGTCAATTGGGGGGATACTACCATCTTTTGGCAGTATCTTTCCCAAACCTACCAATCAGCTCCAACTAATCAGTTCAAAGCATTTTTCAAAACCACAATCTCCATCACAAGTATTACCCCAGTTAAAAAAATCAACAACCCAATATAATGGAATTATAAATGGTGAAGTGTGGATTTATGCAACAATAAATTTAAAAAAGTCAGGTACATACACGTTAGAAATACCCAATGCCAGTATTGATACAATTGAGATTTTTAAAATTGGACAGAATGGAACTTTAACTCAAATACTATTCGGTGGAGATCACGTACCAGTTTCAAAACAACGTGGAGGAATACAAAGTCCATTCGTTCATCAACAATTGCATTCAGGCTACCACGATTTTTTAATAAAATATATTCAAAAAGGTCGATATCAACATCGATTATTTCACCTATACCCCATCGTTCAATTTCAAAATAAAAAAACGAAACAACTCATTGTAAACGGGCTATTTGCAGGGTTTTGTACATTTTTACTATTACTGTCGTTAGTGTTGGGATGTTTTATGCGTCGTTCCATTTTCTTTTATTACGCAATTTGGACACTGTTGCAATTACTTTATTTTGCGATTAGCCTGGGATATCTCCGATATTGGTTTTATCCGGAAAACATTATAATAAATAGTACTTTAAGAGCGTTTATTTCGGCTATAATTCCATTAATTTTCGCTTTACTTACTGTTGAATATTTAGATGAAAATCGATTTTCGAAAAAAATCAAAATGCTTCTATTTACTCTACTTTTTTCTTGTATCGGCCTATTCTTTTTTGAAAGAATATTTACCGAGTTTTTTTGGAAAAATGTTACACCGTGGATCATATTTGTTTCTGGAATCAGTATTTCTGGAACCATTATTTCCGCAATTACCATCGTACAATACGCATTAAAATCATGGAAGAAGCCCCTTTTAGTTGGAGTATCCTTTACCTTACAATTTACAATTACGTTATTGCTAATCTGGTTTGAATCCAAGCCTTTTGCATTCGATTTTATTGAGATTTACACGTATGCAGGATTTTTACCCATATTAGAATTAATAACCTTTGGTATTCTCATTGCCTGGCGTATGAATCAAACCATCTCTGCCAATACGAAATTATTAAAGGAAAATTTACTACTACAAGCACGTTCTCAGGAAATCCACTCCAATACCGTAGAAGAAGAACGTAAGAGAATTGCCATGGATTTGCACGATACTTCTTTAAATCGAATTTCAATTTTATCCATGTTGCTAACATCCAACCGCATTGAGCCTCAAAAAGCAGGGGCTGAAATCGCTGCAATAGGTGAAGAAATAAGGGCAACTGCCTATTCTCTCTATTCCCCCTGGCTTAGCGACCGCGATATTGGTTTTAAAGAAGTTATAAAACGAGAAATTCAACATATTGTTCAAACTGTCAAATTAGAGTTGAATTACCAATTTTATGACTGGAATACGGAACCTACGGAAGTTCAAAAATTGCATTTAATTAGAATAATTCAAGAATTCATTCAAAACACCGTAAAACACGGTGCTGCCATGCGAATTGATATGCATTTTTTTGAACGAGACAACAATTACTTAATTGAATTGGAAGATAATGGAATTGGGTACGAAAGAAATCAGTTCTCCGCAGGGCTTGGGAGTGTTTCTGTTGAAAATCGAATACAGTTACTGAAAGGTATAATTTCTATTTCATCCAATCCCGGAAACGGGGTTAACTGGTTAATCGAAATTCCTATTAACCCCGATATTTAGAACAATTTATTTACGCTCAGGAGCTGGTGGGGTTTCTTTAATTGTTCCACCAACATTTGAACCATCTAACTCCTTCAATTTTGCTTTTGCTTCGGTTACCAGTTCAGGCATTTCAAAATTTTCGATCACCCCATTCCATGTGGCTTTTGCATTTAACAAATCTCCTTCTTTCTTGAATGCATCCCCTAGTAACAATAATGCCTTCCCTACCCACAAATCATATCCATTAAATTCATCCAATATTGCATAACACGAATTTTTACATGCTTCTAAACTATCCGTTCTGAACAACAATTCAGCTTCTAAATATTTCGCTTCCGCTGCAAATCGGTTGTTGTCCTTAGAATAAATGGTTTTTAACTGAGCTAAGGAAGAATCCGTTTTACCTGATTGAATATTAGATTTCACCAAGATTAACTGTGATTCCGTACGCATTTCTGCCGGCGTTGTGGGATCTGACATCACTTTCGCAGCCACAGCCACTAACTTGTCTTGCTGTTTACCCTTAACATAACAATACATCATGGATTTCCAGCAATTGTGTCTCATATCTTTACTTTTAGTTAATCCTTCAAGGACTTCTACATAAGGCAAAATTTGATCACAGGAGGCATCTTTACCGCTTAAACGCAACACCGCTAATGCCGCGTCTTCTTTCATATCTCCACTGTTGGCTAATGCAACAACGCCGTAGTGTTTGATTGCATCGGAAGTCTGCTTTAATTCTTCGCATACTTGCGCTTTATAGTAATTCGCAGGAATAAAGAAAACCCCTTTCGGATAATTTTGAAGATAAACATCAAAAGCTCCGCTGGCTAATTTAAAATCATCCTTTTCGTAGGCGCTGTAAGCCGCTTCATAATACAAACTATCTTGTGCATTATCGGTAATTCCACCTCTAGGTTTCGCCCACTTTACATAATCGCTGGCTCTACCTATTTCGCTGTATATCCTGCGCACCATATCATTAGCCACCTGCGCTTCGGTTGTCCCCACAAAGCGATCATACAGTTGAGTATACATGTCGATGGATTGATCGTATTTCTTTTCGTTATAATACAATCTACCCATTGCGGAATATGCTTTCGTGGCCTTTGGACTATTGGGGAAATTAGACAAAATACCGTTGTAATACGTAATCGCTTCGGAGTTTCTACCTAAAATCATCAAAACAGAAGCACATTCATCGTATGCGTCAAGGATAAAACGAGAATTGGGATATTCTCCAATTAATCGCTTCATTGCAGCGATTTTATCCTCTGATTTCTCAAGCAATCCATAAATCAAACCACTTTGGTATAGCGCATAATCAGCATCCGCTCCTTTTTTACCTGAAACATAAGCATAGGATTTTACCGCTTCATTCAACTGTTTTGTCATGAAATTACAATCGCCATTTCGCAAGTAAGCATCATGGACTAATCGCTCTTCATACCTGCCATTGTTGGCCGCTTGTCCTGTGAATTTATTAAAGTAAATCGAGGCATCACCGTATGATTTTTTATTAAATTGAATATATCCTAGTCCATAGTATGCATAGGGAAGTTCCTCCGTTTTCGCGGCGCCGGGAGCATCAGTAAATTGCTGATATTTTTTCTCTGCATCGGCAACCATAGACAGTTGCATCATGGCCTCCGCTTCCCAAAAAATAGCTTCGGCAGACAACTCCGGCTTTATTCTTTTGGATTGGCATTTACGAAATAAATCAATGGCTCCGTTGAAATTTCTATTTTTATACAGTTCCATTCCGCGTGCCAGGGTTACCTTTTGATAAACTTCTTCGGTCTGTGGATCCAACTCATCCAAACCATCCAATAATGCAACTGCTTCGCGATAACTATCCGTATTAATCAACATCCTGGCTTTCAGTTTGGTGGCTTCTTTCGCATTGGTTGATTTAGGGAAGAGTTTTACAAACTTGTCCAATAATGCAATAGCATTCCCATCACCGTTACTAATGGCGATTTTGGCTTGATTAAACAACGCGAGTTCGGCAATTTCCATATTATACCCGGATCGAAATGCCTCAGCATATGCATTCATTGCCTCTCGATTATTTTTTAATCGAAATTGGGCATTCCCCAATTGAAAACTCGCAATTTGAGCAATGGAATCATTCGTGGCAGCTACAGATTTTAACCATGGCAAACAACCGGTAAAATCACCAGTTTTATAAAAGGAATAACCGATTTCATACTGTTCTGATAACTGCAAAGTATCGGGTGTAAGATTAGCTAATCGGAAAGCTTCTGCAGCTTTCTCATAATTTGTTTTCTGATAATAACATTTACCGCGTAACCATTCTACCTGGTTTTTGGGCACTTTCTTATTGGTTTTTTCTAATTCGGCAATCGCATAATCATAATTACCTTGTTTATAGTAAACTTGGGCCAAATAAAATCGAACATTATCAAATCCCTGATCTTTAATTCGTTCAAAAGATTTCACTGCTGCATCCATATCTCCCATCATTAAGGCAGAATAACCATGGTAATAACAGGCTTGATTTCGATATTCACCCGGTGTATTGGCAACGCTTTCTAATGTCTGCATGGCCTCTTTGTACCGTTTTAAAATCACTTCACAACTTCCTTTACGGTAATTGAATTGATTTCGTTGGGTAACATCCAAGGATTTTACTTCTACATTCCTGTAGTAGCGCAATGCCAATGAATGCTTGGCTTTCTTATAATAGAAATCGCCCATGGCTAAATTAGCCTCATCCGAACGCAATGAGCCAGGATGATTTTCCAAAAACTCCTGAACCATTAACACCCCATCAGAATGCATGGCCATAAGCTTACTCATACTGTAAAAATAGCTTGCTTCCTCGATGTTGGTCGATGCTTTACTAATTGCATCCAAATAGGATTTAAACTGTACCGCGGCGGCATTAAACCTACCTTCACGGTATAATTCCGATCCACGCTGAAAATAAACATCAGGATAGCTGTTTATCGGACCATCTTGAGCCGATAAAGAAGACACGAGCGCTGCCAACAAGGCACAAATCACCAATCTCATACTTCAAAGGTAAACGGAATGGCGACCTGAATATTGTAGGCTTATACACCACTACTGTGGGTGTACGAAGAATTGTGCAGTGCTTAAGGATTAACCTTTCAATACTTGCTCCACTAAGGAAGCTGCTTCGGCTAATGCGATGGCAGAGTACACTTTTAAACCGCTTTCGTCGATGATACGTTTTGCTTCTTCCGCATTGGTACCTTGAAGACGAACGATGATTGGAATTTTAACATCTCCTATCTTCTTATATGCCTCTACTACTCCATTGGCAACGCGATCGCAACGCACGATACCACCAAAAATATTGATTAAAATGGCCTTCACATTGGGATCACTCATAATGATACGGAAACCGGCTTCTACCGTTTCAGCATTGGCAGTACCTCCAACATCTAAGAAGTTAGCTGGCTCACCGCCACTTAACTTAATGATATCCATGGTAGCCATCGCCAAACCTGCTCCATTCACCATACAACCAACATTACCATCCAATTTAACATAATTTAGATTGTATTTTCCTGCTTCTACTTCTGTTGGATCTTCTTCTGCTAAGTCACGCAATTCCAAGAAGTCTTTGTGGCGATATAAAGCGTTATCATCTAAATTAACCTTCGCATCCACGGCAATAATTCGATCATCCGAAGTTTTTAAAACCGGATTGATTTCAAACATGGCACTATCAGTTTCTTCGTATGCGCGGTACAAAGCCGAAACAAACGCTACCATTTCTTTAAAAGCTTTACCCTCTAAACCAAGATTGAAAGCAATTTTGCGAGCTTGGAAAGGCTGTAAACCCGTAGTTGGGCTTACCCATTCTCTATGAATTTTCTCTGGATGAGTTTCCGCAACCTCCTCGATATCCATCCCACCTTCGGTAGTATAAATAATTACATTCTGCTTTTTTGTTCTATCCAATAAAACACTCATGTAATATTCTTTTGGCTCAGACGCACCCGGATAGAAAACATCTTGAGCTACCAAAACTTTGTTAACCACTTTACCTGCAGCACCTGTTTGAATGGTAACTAATGTTCCACCCAACATGTTTTTGGCGATATCACCAGCCATCTCAGGATTCTTTGCTACCTGAACACCGCGTTGCTCCGTACCTTGAATTTTACCTTTACCTCTACCACCTGCGTGAATCTGAGCTTTTACTACACACCAGTCACTTTGGAATTCTTCCTTAACTTTTTGAGCGGCTTCGATGGCTTGTTCTTGGGTTTCGGCTACGAATCCTCCTTGTACGGCAACACCGTATTTCTTTAGGATTTCTTTGGCTTGGTACTCGTGAATATTCATGTTGTTATTGGATACAAATGCTAATTGCGCTGCGAAAATAACTAACTTTGGGCCAATTTCAGCGTTAATTAATTGATTTCATCATGGTTTTCTGCGATAATATAAAGAAACGATACGGCGATATACAAGTATTAAAGGGGGTAAGTCTTTCTGTTAAACCCGGTGAAATTGCTGCAATTATTGGCGCTAGCGGCGCAGGAAAAAGTACATTACTTCAAATTTTAGGATCGCTGGATAAACCCGATTCTGGATCAGTAAAAATTAACCAAACCGACATATTTTCTCTTAGCAAAAGAGAACTATCCGAGTTTAGAAACAAACAGATTGGATTTGTTTTTCAATCGCATCAATTACTGCCCGAGTTTTCAGCCCTCGAAAACACCATATTACCCGGTTTAATTTCCGGAGTTCCTAAAAAAACAGCAGAAAAAAGAGGATTGGAATTATTGGATTACATGGGCTTAGCCGATAGAATAAATCACTCTCCCAATAAACTATCAGGCGGTGAACAACAGCGTGTTGCGATTGCACGCGCTCTTTTCCATAATCCCAAAGTTGTTTTTGCCGATGAACCCACGGGTAATTTGGACTCCCAAAACGCCAATCAAGTGCAACAATTATTCGAAAAACTTAGAAAAGACTTGAATCAAACGTTTATCATCGTTACCCACAATCAAGCCATGGCAGACATGGCCGATCACGTGTATACCATGAAGGATGGACAACTGTAACCAATAAAAAACCGCCTCCTGTAAACAGGAAGCGGCATTGATTAATTTTGAAGATTTAAAACTTGTTCTAACAGGCTCCAATCTGTTACAACAACACAAAGATTATTATTACCATTACAATCTCATTACGGACGAATTAGCATCCTACTTGTTCGCTTAGTATTAATTGCAACTATTTCATTGTCAATTGCGTTTTGTACTTATTGAAATCCTCAAAAAATGAAAAAAAATTGAGCTTTTGTGATTTTTGCAAAAGATTTTTTTTAGCTTTACGGAAAATCGCAAAATGTCAAAGCAAGTTCAAAACCATTTCATTGAGCTGTTAAAACGCACAGCACCTGCGCATATCAACCTAGCAGAAGAATTAAGTGAATTATTAAAAGTTAGCCTTGATAGTATATATAGAAGATTGCGGGGAGAAACCGATCTAACACTGGCAGAAACGTATGCTATTTGCATGCATTATAATATTCCTCTAGAAGCTTTGGCCGAGATTAACTCAGATATGGTTGCCTTCAGAATCAACAAGTTAACCCCTGATCCAGAGAGTTTCTCTAATTATTTGCGAGTATTATCCGGAGACTTGCTGTGGATGATGAAATTCCCCAACCACAAATTAATATATGCGGCAGAAGATTTACCAGTATTTTACCACTTTTTCTTCGCCAAATTAGCGCGATTTAAAATGGTTTATTGGAAAAAAAGTTTACTAAATTCAGTAGCTCTGCAAGGTAGAAAAGTGGAAGAAACACAATTACCGGATGCCTGGATGGAAGCCGTACCCAAAGTACGCGAAATGTTTATGAGTGTTCCAACTACAGAAATATGGAACGAAGACACACTCAAAAGCACTCTCCAACAAATTCGATTCTATTGGGAAGCTGGATTTTTTGAAGAAAAAGAAACCGTATTAGAAATCCTTGCCGATTGCGATGGAATTTTAAAAATGGCCGCCAAACAAGCTGAAGAAGGGAAAAAATTCAATCCCGTAAATAACCAAATTATGGAAACCCCATACGATTTGTATGCCAGCGATTTAATGATTGGAAACAATACTGTTTTCTTGCGATCCGATAGTCATCAAGCCAGTTACATTAGCTATAACACCTTCAATTTTGCTCGAAGTAACAATCGTTTTTTCAATGAAACCACTGAGTCTTGGCTGAATATAATTATGTCGAAAAGCACACTATTAAGTAAAGTGGCCGAAAAACAACGGAATCAATTTTTTAAATCTATTCATCAAACCATTCAAAATTTCCGTGATGAAGTAAATAATTCATAGAAGTACATACGTTGCATGAAATTAATATCTAATTAAAAGAAACAAAGACAATTTGCTTGAATTAATCTACCCGTTTTTTCTCATTACTATTTTACATAAACATTGGAAATTGCAATTGAAATACTGAAAAAATATTGGGGGTATTCCGAATTTCGACCCGATCAAAAACCAGTAATTCAACAAATTTTAAATGGCAAATCTACGTTAGCCCTCCTTCCCACGGGCGGAGGTAAAAGTATTTGCTTCCAGGTTCCTGCATTGGTTATCGGAGGTCTGACACTAGTTATTTCTCCATTGATTGCATTAATGAAAGATCAGGTGGAAGGCCTTAAACGTCGTGGAATACGTGCTGCAGCCATTCATTCCGGATACAATAGCCAGGAAGTCAAGCAAATGATGGAGAATGCCTTACAAGGACATTATCAGTTGATTTATGTATCTCCGGAGCGTTTAGAAACTACCAATTTCCGAGAATATCTTCCCAATCTCAACATCAAACTGTTGGTGATAGACGAAGCCCATTGTATTTCAATGTGGGGCCAAGATTTTAGACCCTCTTACAGACAAATTAAAGAAGTAAAATCATACATCCCCAAAGCCATTATTGCGGCATTTACGGCAAGTGCTCCCAGTTGGATTCAAGAAGATATCATCCAACAGTTAGAACTGAAAGATCCGTACGTTTTTAAGGGTGAATTCCACAGATCGAATTTGAATTTTTACGCTGTAAACACGGAGAATAAAAGCGGGTACATTTTGCGATTATTACGAAGAACATCCGGTTGTACGCTCATTTTTTCATCGTCGCGAAAAGAAACGGAAGAAAATGCCCGCTTTCTTCAATCGCAAGGAATTCGTGCTACTTTTTATCACGCTGGATTATCAGCCAAAGATCGATCCGATAGACAATCCCAGTGGATGCAAGGCAAATATCCTGTTATGTGTTGTACCAATGCTTTTGGAATGGGGGTTGACAAATCGGATGTTCGATTGGTTATACATACTCGGCCACCAAAAAATCCTGAAGATTATTACCAAGAAGCAGGTAGAGCCGGTAGAGATGGGAAGGAAAGTTATTGTATACTCTTACATCAGGCTTCAGACTGGGTAGAAATTGAACAACAATTGCGTGAACAACATCCCAATAAAACCGATTTAGAACGTATTTATCATGCAACCGCCAATACCTTGCAATTAAGCCCGGGCCAGGGTCATTTAGAACCAATTCCTTTCTCACCCACTTTGATTTCAACTAAATACTCGCTATCGCTACGATTTGTGAGCATCGGTTTAAAGGCATTGGAGGTATGTGAACAGATTCAACTGCTAGAATCAGGATATATGCCTTCAAGAATTCAGTTTATTGCACCGTATCAAGAGGTGTATAACCTAAGAATACAATCCGATATTCTAGCCAATACCGTAGATATCCTATTGCGTCAACACGGTGGTATTTTTGAATTCCCAACAGTTATAAATGAAAGCGCACTCGCAAAACGATTGCATCTGCCTGATATAGAAATCCGAAGACAACTTACCCATCTACAGAAGCTCAGGCTCATCAATTACTGGCCACAAACAGATTTGCCTAAAATTCTATTTCGTGGCGGCAGATCCATGTACCCTAGCATCAATACCAGCCCATTAAAACAACTATTACACTTACGACTAACATCGTTGGAGCGATTAAAGGAATATGCATCCATGGAACTTTGCAGATCTGTTTTCTGGCAGCAGTATTTTGCTGGAGTTGGTAATTACAGCCCTTGTGGAAAATGCGATGTTTGCAAAAGAAAGAACAATAAACCCACGTATTCCGAAAAATGGATATTACAACAACTTCAAAAAAAACCACAATCCCTAACAGAATTATTGCAATTGATTCCCACGGAACTACAAAATAATTGTACTAATTTGGTTAGAAATTTGATGGACGATGGTAGAATCAGCCAACAAAAAAACATGTTATTATTGGTCAACTCAAACAGCTTGAAATGAGTAAGTCCCCTAAAATTATTTTCACGGTTACCAATGATTTCGTGCATGACCAACGTATGATTCGTATCTGTTCTACTTTGGCCGAGGTAGGCTACAGCATTCAATTAGTGGGCCGGAAACAAAGAACATCTTCTGATATTTCAGTGCAATCATTTCAGCAAACAAGGATGTCGCTTCTGTTTGAATCGGGCAAATTGTTTTATATCGAATATAACCTCAGATTACTATTGTATCTGTTATTTCAGCGATTTGATGCGATTTGCAGCATCGATTTGGACAGTGCTGTACCAGGTATATTAATTTGCAAATGGCGGGGCAAGACCCATTTTTTTGATGCCCATGAGTTATTCCCCCATGTTCCGGAGGTTGAAAGACGACCAGGCATTCAACAAGTTTGGAAAGCAGTTGAAAAATGGGTGTTTGCAAAAACGCATGTTGCTTACACCGTTGGTAATGCGCTAGCAGATTACTTCCAAAACAACTATAACAAACCGGTTGCAGTTGTTCGCAACATGCCCTTGCCCCGCCAAAACAAACTAGATTTTTGGCCAACTTCTTTACCCGTATCCCTAAGAGACAAACCATTTTTATTGTATCAAGGTGCATTAAACGAAGGCAGGGGATTGGAAGTCCTAATAGATGCAATGCCTAAGATTTCCATTCCTTTAGTTTTGGTTGGTAACGGAGACATCGCGGAACTTTTAAAACAACGTTGCTCGGATTTAAACCTCAATACCGTCTATTTCGCTGGATTTGTAATACCACAGCATTTACCCGCAATAACTCAATATGCCTGGTTAGGTATTAACGTATCGGAGAATGTAGGATTAAGTTATTATTTATCGTTAAATAATAAGTTCTTCGATTATGTTCAAGACCAACTACCTTCCATCATTAATCCGTTTCCTGAATATTTGCATTTGTTAACCCAATACCAAGTGGGACTTACTTGTGAGGCAAATTCCCAACAAATCATCGAAACAATTAAACAACTACAAGAAAATCCTGCACTGTATACTCAAATGAAAAACAGTTGCATCGAAGCTGGAAAAGTTTGGAATTGGCAGATTGAGAAGCAACAATTAATTAACCTGTATCAAACCCATCTTCCCTTTAAATAAATCTCTATTTTCGTATTTTCTAACGATATAATTTTGAGTCAGCACCTACATCTCATTGCCTTTGATCTGCCCTATCCGCCAGACTATGGAGGGGCCACTGATATCTATCATAAAATCCGATCATTGCACGCATTGGGAGTAAAAGTAATCTTGCATGTATTTCTATACAAGGGTAAAAAACCAGCTCCCCAACTTAACGATATCACTGTAGAGACTCATTACTATTTCAGGCGGAGAATGGTTAATCCATTTTGGGGGAAAGAACCCTATGTTGTAGTAACGAGACAAAGCAAAGCCTTGCTTCATCGCTTGCTGCAAGACGATTATCCCATACTATTTGAAGGCTTACATACTACAGCATATTTAAATCATCCAAAACTAAAAAGTAGAGTTAAATTGGTTCGAGCCCATAATATCGAACACAACTACTATAAGGCACTTGGTGACGCGGAGTTAAGAAGTTGGAAAAAATCCTTTTTCTATTTAGAGGCAAAACGATTAGAAAAATACGAATCCATATTATCCGAAGCTACTTCCATTTTATCCATTTCCCCAATGGAAAATGCCTATTTCCAAAAAAAATACGGCAACACCACTTATGTACCTGCTTTTCACAGCAACACCCAAGTGGTTTCCATTATCGGTAAAGGTGATTACATCTTATATCATGGTAATTTAGGAATACCAGAAAATGATCGTGCTGCCAAGTATTTAGCCACTGAGGTATTCCCGCAATTAAAAATACCCTGCGTCATCGCTGGTAGTCAACCGTCTCATGCATTACAAAAAGCAATGAGTAACTTAAAACATGGAAGTTTAAAAGCCAATTTATCGGCCGATGAAATTTTCTCTTTGGTACAAAATGCACAAATAAATGTTTTAGTAACATTTCAATCCACCGGTATCAAGTTGAAGTTGCTAAATTCTTTATACCGTGGAAGACATATTGTAGCCAATAGTTCTATGGTGGAAGAAACAGGTCTGGATACATTATGCACTGTTACAGATAATCCCATAGAAATGGCCGCAAGCATTGAACAGTTATTTGATCGTGCATTTACTCATAGGGATATTGAAAAACGTTCGTCCATTTTAGAGGAAAATTTCAATAATGAGTCTAGTGCTAATAAAATCTTGCAAGTACTAAACAAGTACAAATAATTTGAAATACAATACTACTTGAATCTCAGACAATATGGTCTTTGATTGGCTTAAGATCGTTGATTGATACACCTTTTACTCCGAAAGTTATTTACGAGCCGCTGGATTGTAGCAGAAAGGTCTATCCTTTGAATCGAAGTTACAACTGATACAAATATCCAAGACCAAAAACCCAGCTATTTTGCCAAGCACTAGCACCTGGCTTCACTAAATCCTTATCGAAAATGGAAATTAGTGTGTAGTTAATATTTACGTATTTACTCAATTTAGCCACAAAGTTGAAATCAATCCGACTATCCAATACGGCTTCTGTAGCGTAATAAGGTGCGAAACCCAAATAGTTAAATTTCAATTTGTAAATATTCGATGGCCCAAACTCTTTCACCAATCCCAGTTGCGTTTGAACACCCAACTGATTATTTATAAAATCGCCTTTGGCAACACGGGCAATTACCTCCTCGTTTCTTGTTGAATATAAATCTTGATTTAATACGTATGTTTGTTTTAGTGTGAAATAACCCATTCGAACAAAAAATCGCGTACTGGGTTTAAATTCAAGTCCAACCGCCAATTGCGTTACGCCCTGACTTAAAAAGGAAGAATTCAACACCCCAACTTCCCTGCCCTGAGCATTTCGAACATACTTGTATCCATTAAGTAATTGGGTTTGAAAGTTCAAACCACCATAAGCTGATAATTGATTATTTTGAGGGAAAACATGACCGAATTTACTATCCAAGAATATATTGTCTAAATTCTTTTTTGTTATGTAATATCGAATTTGATTATTATCAATTTGTCGGGATCTAATCCCCCCAACGTTGATTTTAAACACATTATCGAAACTGGTATGAGTTCGCTTTACTTGAGCAAACGCTGAGAGAAAACCGTTACCGTTATAGTTATTTGAAGCACCAGAACTCCAATTGGGTGATGCCTGTGCAACGGAAAAATTCGCTCCAAAATCTGCTCCATAAGTAATTATTCTTCTGGCATTTGAATCTCGATGGTATGGACTCTTTCCAGGAATACTTGTGACTGGAACATTGGAGTTTACAGTCCCAACCCCCAATAACATGGTGACATTAAATAATGAGTACAATCCAACAGTAATGAGCCCTTTATACAGACTCAACCGATTGCCATATGATAAACACAGTTTAGGCATCAACTCAATATTTATGCAAATATCCGTTGAAAATTTCAGTTGCGATTTAAAAACATCCAAGGGTGTATACTCCACGATACAACCCTGGACATTTCAATTTTATTATTACGCCGTAGCCGATTTATTGGACGCGCGCTTACGTTCGTTTTCGTCCAATAAAATTTTACGCAAACGGATATTCACCGGCGTAACTTCAACGTATTCGTCCTCTTGGATATATTCCATCGCCTCTTCTAAAGTAAATTCACGCGGCGGAGCAAGCATTGAATTATCATCTTTACCTGCGGCGCGGAAGTTGGTCAATTGCTTGGCAGTACACAAATTCACTACCAAATCGCCAGGTTTAATATGTTCCCCAATAATTTGACCGGTATAAACTTCGGCTCCAGGATGAATGAAAAAGCCTCCTCTATCCTGCAATTTATCCATAGAATACCCTGTTGCACTTCCTTTATCCTTCGATATCAAGACCCCATTAATACGAGTAGGCATGGTACCTTTCCAAGGTTCGTAATCTTTAAAACGATGTGCCATAATCGCTTCTCCTTGGGTTGCAGTTAATAGATTGTTTCTTAATCCAATCAAACCACGAGATGGTACCTCAAATTCCAATCGTACCATATCTCCTTTTGGCATCATAGAAAGCATCTCCCCTTTTCTTTGACTCACTTGCTCTATTACTTTTCCGCTATGATGTTCCGGTACATCTACTGTTAATACCTCAATAGGCTCGCATTTCTGACCATTGATTTCCTTAAGAATAACGCGTGGCTGACCTACTTGTAGTTCATACCCTTCACGTCTCATCGTTTCAACCAATACGCCCAAGTGCATTACGCCTCTACCATAAACTAAAAATTGATCTGCACTTCCCGTTTCTTCTACACGCAAGGCCAAGTTTTTCTCCATCTCTTTCATCAATCGTTCACGCACTTTCTGAGAGGTAACGAATTTTCCTTCTTTACCAAAAAATGGAGAATTATTGATGGCAAACAACATGCTCATGGTTGGCTCATCAATTTTCAATGCTGGCAACGCTTCTGGATTTTCTATATCGGCAACAGTATCACCAATTTCAAAATTCTCCAATCCAGTTACAGCACAAATATCTCCTGCATGAACTTCAGTAACTTTTATTTTACCTAATCCACTGAACACATACAATTCTTTAATTTTATGCTTCTCTATTTTACCATCGCGCTTTACCAAACTCACTTGCATGTTTTCGCGAATATGCCCGCGTTTTAATCTACCAATAGCAATACGACCCGTGTAAGAAGAATAATCCAAACTCGTCACCTGCATTTGAACGGTTCCCTCTTCAATCACTGGCGAAGGTATTACATCCACAATTGTATCCATCAAGAAAGTAATATCTTCGGTTGGTTTATTCCATTCAGGACCAAACCATCCTTGCTTGCCAGAACCATAAACGGTTGTGAAATCTAATTGTTCCTCATTGGCACCCAAATTAAAGAACAAGTCGAAAATCTCGTCATGGGTTTTATCAGGGTCACAATTTGGCTTATCCACTTTATTGATAACAACGATAGGCTTTTTACCCAAGGACAAAGCCTTTTGTAATACAAATCGTGTTTGTGGCATTGGACCTTCAAAAGCATCTACCAATAGGATTACACCATCTGCCATATTCAATACACGCTCTACTTCTCCACCAAAATCTGCGTGGCCTGGGGTATCATTAATATTGATTTTAACACCTTTCCATTGAACACTAACATTCTTTGCTAAAATGGTAATTCCGCGTTCTCTTTCTAAATCGTTATTATCCAGAATAAGTTCTCCCATTTCCTGGTTTTCACGGAATAAACGAGACTGATAGAGCATTTTGTCTACCAAGGTGGTTTTTCCGTGGTCAACGTGAGCGATAATGGCAATGTTTTTAAGTGCTAATGACATGTTGGGGCTAAAAAGTTTGCAAATTTCGTGATAAATTCCCACATTTCGCCTACTTATACATTAAATACATGTAAATAAAATAGCTACCAAAAACAAAAAGGCTGCATTAAGCAGCCTTTTTGTTACACATTTAAATTAAGTTTAACGAATAACTAAAAACTTTGCACCCATAGGAATTCCGTTAATTGAAACGGTGTATATTCCAGGTGAAAGGTCATTTGTACTAAAACTAATAGACTCGCCGCGGGAAGAATCGTTGCCTTGGATTTTAATATTTCTCAAGATCTTACCCTGTACATCTAAAATTTGAAGTTCTGTATCTGCATTATTTTTTAATCCATCCAAGCCAATTTGCAAATTATCTCCTTGTTTAACTGGATTCGGGCTAACAGCTAGGCTTAAAGATTCTAAATCTAGAACTGCCGAAGGACGCACGGTTACCGCATCTGCTAATCTACTCAAAACCATATTGCAAGCAAACCAGACATCTTTACCTACATGTAATGTTTGGTAAGTAAAATTATCGGCTAACGGCTTACTGGGAGAGGAGTATAGTACATTTCCAGTAGGTAATCCATGTACAACACCCAAATCCGTAGAAATCCAAGGGTCGTTATTAATATCAAAACTAATATCTACAATGTACTCAGCTTTGTTTGGCAAGTTTGAAGAAGCTACCGCAGTCCAATTTGTACCATCGAATTTTGCGTACCCTCCATAGGTTCCAACCCATAAATTCCCATTATTATCAGTAGAAATAGAGGTAATATAATCTGAAGCCCAACCCGTAGTTGATTTCATGATTTTAGACCAGGTAGTACCATCGAATGAAACCAATCCACCACCCCAAGTACCGGCCCAAACCTTATCATTTTTATCAACAAAAACGGTAGAAACTTCGTCTACAATAAGTTTACCCGATGCTTTATTGAAATTCGTTGCTGTCATACCGTCGAACTTAATCAATCCACTATCGGTAGCCAACCATAAAATATCTTTTGAATCTATATCCATATCATAAATGAAGTCCGAAGGAAATCCACTAGTAGCAACATCGTAATTATTCCAAGAATTCGCAGACTGGTCAAATTCCGCCAAACCACGGTAAGAAGACATCCAAACTTTGTTTTTAGAATCAAATTTAATTGATGTAATTACCTCGTTTGGAATACCTGTACCATTGGAGCGATACACGGTCCAATTGACCCCATCATATTTAGCAATTTCAGCTTCCCCACCAACCCAAACATTATTATTTTTGTCCTTTGATAAAGAATAAATTCCTGAAGTGGTAAACAAACCCACTTTATTTGGATTGAAAAATTCCCAACTTCCCGAAGAGTAAAAAGAAATACCCTCTTCTGAATTTACAGCGGCTATGGCGGACGCATTTCCTGTAAGGCATGCAACTCTGTCCGATCCCAGCCCTTCACTAGGGGTCTGATTACTAAAGCTTACTCCATCGTAAATCGCAATTCCTCCACCTTCTCCTGCAATCCATAGTTTTCCATCGCGCGCAACCATCAAATCGTTCACCTGATTTAGATAAAATCCCATATCTCCACCTAAATACTGCAGGGTGGTGTCCGATTTTATTTGATACAAACCATGATTTTGAGTTCCAACGTATTGAATATTATTTTTATCGAATACAATGGAATATATCTCAACATAATCAACCGTATCTAATCCTAATTTTTTTTGTGTAGTCCAGTTTGTTCCATCAAAACTCCACATCTCATAACCATAACCCGCAGCCCAGCAAACACCATTATTATCGATCCCCAACGTTATTGGATAATCATTGTAAAATCCAGGATGGGTTGCTTCTGTATATTTGGTCCAACTACCATTTTTATATCGATGTACTCCTGGCCATTGTATCGCCCAAACTTCTCCGTTTTTCCCAATAGCCACTTTTTCAACTGCGATATCTTCAAAACTGCTGTTTTTATCCGTGAATACCTCCCATCCACTTCCTTTGGTATGAAATAATCCTGAATCCGTAGCGGCCCAAATGCTTCCATCAGGTGCTACCGCAACTGATTTTACATTATTTGACCCCATTTGAGAGTTATATTGATTAAAATTCTCCCAGGTTGAGCCCGCTTTCACCAAAAGCCCATCTCCCATGGTCCCAAACCAATAGTTACCCGATGAATCCGCTGCTGCAGAGGTAATCGATGTAGAACCATTGCCATACCAAGAGGTCCATGTTTGTCCATTAACCCCATTAATTGTTAAAACAACAAACAGAATAATAATTGAAAGTATTTTCTTTCCCATAATTTCAAAGTTAAAGAATTTTTTCGTTTAAAACTCGAAAACTACACTGACACCCACCTATATTTACTTGATTGTTTGAATTTATTAGAATCTTTATTATGTTTTAAAAATTTCAATAAAATCAAAATACAATTGAAATTATTTAATATTTGCTAACAATGTGGATTTGTAATTAATTATTAAAATATTAATTTTCAAATCCCTGCTCCCCTGTAACCATCTGCGATTATACCGTACCTTTGCAGCGCTACTATATGGCTTACGAAATAGAAATTTCAAAACGCAAAACTTTCGCAATTATCGCTCACCCGGATGCAGGTAAAACCACCCTTACAGAAAAGTTCCTGCTATTTGGAGGACAAATTCAAACAGCGGGTGCGGTAAAAAGCAACAAAATCAATAAAGCCACCACCTCCGATTTCATGGAAATCGAAAAACAACGAGGCATTTCGGTGGCCACTTCGGTAATGACCTTCGGATATAAAGACAAAATGGTAAACATTTTGGATACTCCCGGTCACAAAGATTTTGCCGAAGATACCTACAGAACCCTAACTGCGGTAGACAGCGTTATCTTGGTTGTAGATTGCGTTAAAGGGGTTGAGGAACAAACGGAGAAACTCATGGAAGTGTGCAGAATGCGAGATACTCCTGTTATCATTTTCGTAAACAAAATGGATCGGGATGGTAAAGATCCCTTCGACTTATTAGAAGAATTAGAAGATAAATTGAATATAGGCGTCCACCCCATGAGTTGGCCAATTAATGGCGGTAGAGACTTCAAAGGAGTTTATTTGTTACCTACACAATCGTTGAATTTATTTGAATCTACAAAAACAAAACTCGCCGATGATGTTATAAAGATTGAAGGTCTTTCCGATACTCAACTAGATATATTGCTACCACCCAAAGACGTTTCAAAACTCAGAGAAGATGTTGAATTAATCGATGGCGTCTACGGAGAATTAGACAAAGCAGATTATCTCTCTGGAAAAATAGCACCCGTATTTTTTGGTTCTGCTTTGAACAATTTCGGAATTCAAGAAATGCTTGATACCTTCATCGAAATTGCCCCTAATCCAAAGCCACGTGCCACCAGCACACGTATGGTTGAACCTACAGAAACTAAATTTAGCGGATTTATTTTCAAAATACACGCCAACTTGGATCCACGTCACCGCGATAGAATTGCCTTTTTACGCGTTTGCAGCGGTAAATTTGAACGAAACAAAAACTTCAAACACGTTCGCCTAGAAAAACAATTCAAATTTGCTAACCCATATATGTTCATGGCCCAATCGAAAGAGGTGATGGACGATGCCTATCCTGGCGATGTGGTGGGTCTATACGACACCGGAAACTTTAAAATTGGAGATACCCTTACCGAAGGAGAAGTATTCATGTTTAAAGGCATCCCGTCGTTTTCCCCGGAAATTTTCAAGGAACTGATAAATACAGACCCCATGAAAAGTAAACAATTGGAAAAGGGAATTGAACAATTAACAGATGAAGGGTTGGCCAGTTTGTTTGTACAAGAATTGGGAAATCGGAAATTCGTGGGTACCGTGGGAGAACTGCAATTTGAAGTACTCCAATATCGTTTAGAGCATGAATACGGAGCAAAATGCCGATTTGAGCCTCGCTCTATACATAAAGCTTGTTGGATCAGTGGCTCGGAGGCCGATTTGAAAGACTTTATGAAATATCGTCAAAACAACATCGCATTCGACAAAGACAAAAATCCCGTATTCTTAGCGGAAACCGGTTTCATCCTAAAAATGGCCGAAGATAAATACCCCGATATTACCTTCCATACTACCTCGGAGTTTAAGGTATAATTCCGTAGAAACTTCCTATCTTCGCATCACAATTATTGAACAAAAAAACATGAAATTCGATATCGTTGTAATTGGCAGTGGACCTGGTGGCTATGTTGCTGCTATCCGTGCCTCTCAATTGGGCAAAAAAGTTGCCATCATTGAAAAAGCTGATTTAGGCGGTGTTTGCCTAAATTGGGGCTGTATACCAACCAAAGCGTTATTGAAAAGCGCTCAGGTTTTCGACTACATTAACCACGCTGCAGATTACGGGATTCAAGTGGGCGAATTCAAAGCCGATTTTGATGGTATGGTTAAGCGTTCTCGCGGTGTAGCCGATGGAATGAGCAAAGGCATTGCCTTTTTAATGAAGAAAAATAAGATTGAAGTTATCAAGGGTACAGCAAAATTAGCGGGTAAAGGCAAAATAGCGGTAAATGGTGAAGCAGGTGCCTCTACCGTTGAAGCGGACCATATTATCCTTGCTACCGGTGCCAGAAGTCGTGAATTACCAAACATTAAAATCGATGGTAAACACGTAATTGGATACCGCGAGGCCATGGTATTGCCAAAACAGCCTAAAGAAATGTTGATCATTGGTTCTGGTGCTATTGGAATGGAGTTCGCTTATTTCTACAGCAGCATTGGAACTAAAGTAACCATCGTTGAGTTCATGAACCGCATACTTCCGATCGAAGACGAAGAGGTAAGCAAGGCCATGGCTTTAAATTACAAAAAACGCGGAATCGATATTTTAACTGAAAGTTCAGTAGAAAAGGTAGAAGTTAAAGGCGATCGTTGTCACGTAACAGTAAAAACAAAATCTGGCGAACAACAGTTCGAAACCGATATCGTATTGAGCGCTGCTGGTGTTCAGACCAATCTAGAGAATCTAGGTTTAGAAGAAATGGGCATCAAAACCGATAAAGGAAAAATCATGGTAGATGAATTCTATCAAACTTCAGCACCTGGTGTTTATGCTATCGGTGATATCGTACCGGGGCCTGCATTGGCACACGTTGCTAGTGCCGAAGGAATTATCTGCGTAGAGGCAATTTGCGGTCACCACCCTGAGCCATTGAACTACGGAAATATCCCTGGTTGTACTTACACTCACCCTGAAGTTGCAAGTGTGGGTTACACCGAAACACAAGCCAAAGAGAAAGGTTATGACATCGTAGTGGGTAAATTCCCATTCAGTGCCAGTGGAAAAGCTTCAGCAGGCGGACATAAAGATGGTTTCGTAAAAGTAATTTTTGACAAGAAATACGGAGAGTGGTTAGGTTGTCACATGGTAGGCGAAGGCGTTACCGATATGATTATTGAAGCGGTTGTTGCTCGTAACCTCGAAACTACTGGACACGAAATCTTAAAGAGTGTTCACCCACACCCAACCATGAGCGAAGCGGTGATGGAAGCCGTTGCACAAGCTTACGGCGAGTGTATTCATTTATAATTTAATTTCCCAAACTATAAAAAAGGCTATCTCAGAACATGAGATAGCCTTTTTCTTTGGGGATAACTT
>CAZKOM010000009.1:0-45588 GCA_964554385.1 uncultured Flavobacteriaceae bacterium
AAGGCCTGGTAATTACCCAAGGAACCTTTGATGGAGTGCATCGTGGGCATCAAACAGTACTAAAACAAGTGGTTGCCACTGCAAAATCGCAACATAAAAAAAGCCTATTACTTACTTTTCATCCTCACCCTCGATTGGTTATCAATCCCAACGACCAATCACTAAGAACCTTACAATCCATCGAAGAAAAGGCAAAGGCAGTATTTGCTATAGGCATTGATTACGTTTTGGTTTTACCCTTTACCGAAGAAATTAGTAAAAAATCTCCTGCAGAATTTGTTGAGGATATTTTGGTTAATAGTTTAGGAGTTACTACCATGGTAGTGGGTTATGATCACCGTTTTGGCCATAATCGGACCGGTGGTTTTGAGGAATTAACCCAATTGGGAATATCCCATGGATTTAAAGTCTTAGAAATCGAAGCGAACCTCATTGAGGAAATAGCTGTTAGCAGTAGCAGAATTCGCAGAGCCTTGATTGAAGGCAATATTTCTGAAGCAAATCAATTACTTGGAAGCACCTACCTACTTACCGGTATGGTTGAAAAAGGGAAACAATTGGGCAGAACTATTGGATTCCCAACGGCTAATATTTCCGTAAAAGATCCCTATAAGCTGATTCCTGCACACGGTGTATACTGCGGTTTTGCATGGATCAAAGACCAGCAAATACCCATGATTTGCAATATTGGACCTCAACCCACCGTACATGGCACCAATACTAAAATCGAAGCACACCTACTAGAATTCGATCAAGACATATACAACCAAACCATCACGTTGGGTTTGGTACAATTTTTGCGTAAAATTGAACGCTTCGAATCGCTTGAAGCCTTGAAAAATCAACTGATCAGAGACCGTGAACAAGCTACTGAATTTTTATCCTCATCAAATCCTGTTGCTCATTAGCACTTGGATATTGGCAGGGGATTGCTTTGCACGGCCCACGCTATTCCCTCTGTTGGGTTCAGTTACTGAATTTCCTGAAACATCCAAACCCAGCATTGCTTCTTTTTCTTCAATTCATGTGGTAGGCAAAGCTAAACCTGCAGCGCCTCCGAAAAAAAAGAAAAAAACCTATTATAAAAAACCTAACCCGGTAGCCCAGCGAAACACAGTAACTCCATTGAACCAAGGGATTTATGGCAGAACATTAGACAGCTTGGAATTGTATGAGGAGGAAGAATACACTTTACCAGGAATGTTGCCCGAATATGATTTTTATGCCTATTGGGACACTTTACACGTGGATGCCTATCGTTTTAGCCTCAAAAATTTAACCGAAGAAGTTCCGCTAGTTTTAGTTGAATCCGATTGCAAATTCGCAATGCCCATGTATGGAAGAACCAATTCTACTTACGGTTGGCGACATGGCAGACCACATACCGGAATCGACCTACAATTAAGTATTGGCGACTCCGTTTTTACCGCCTTCGACGGTGTGGTTCGAATGAGTCGATATTATCAAGGCTATGGATATTGTGTTGTAGTTCGACATTACAACGGACTGGAAACGCTGTATGCACATTTGAGTAAATTATTGGTTACACCTGGAACCCTAATCAATGCTGGGCAATGTGTTGGGCTAGGCGGTTCTACCGGACATTCTACCGGTCCACACCTCCATTTTGAAACACGGTTTTTGGGTAGACCATTAAATCCAAGCAATGTGATTAATTTTAGTGATTATTCCATTGCCACAGACACCTTGTATGTTTCTCAGCAGTCGTATCAGTTACCTTATTCTAAAACCACGGTTAAATCGAGATACAAGAAAAAACGCAGTTATTACAAGCGTTCTTCCCGAAAATCTAGCTATCGTAGACGTCGATAAGATAAAATGCTTTTTCTAGCGTTTTTATTAGTGAATAGTCACCTATTTTTGCAAATTAATCGTGAGTATAACTGTATCAAGTTTAGGAAAAAAATATGGTCAACAATGGGCAGTTGACCACATTGATTTCTCGATAAAATCGGGAGAGATTGTCGGTTTTCTTGGCCCTAATGGAGCCGGAAAATCCACCACCATGAAGATGATCACGGGATATATCCCTCCCACGGTAGGCAGCATAGAAGTATGCGGTATCGATGCAGTGGAAAATTCCATCGAGGCAAGAAGAAAAATAGGATATCTACCCGAACATAATCCATTATATTTAGATATGTACGTGTTGGAATATTTGGATTACGCTGGGGGATTATCTGGAGTTAAAGACAGAAAAACAGCAGCAAACAAAGCCATAGAACTTACTCAGCTCGGTCCTGAACGTCATAAAAAAATCGGTCAACTTTCTAAAGGATATCGCCAACGCGTAGGCCTAGCGCAAGCGCTTATCCACAACCCAGAAGTGTTGATATTGGATGAGCCTACCAGTGGATTAGACCCCATTCAAGTTATGGAAATGAGATCGGTAATTAAAAATCTCGGAAACGAAAAAACAGTTTTACTTTCCACTCACATCATGCAGGAGGTGGAAGCCATGTGTTCTCGGGTGATCATAATCAACAAAGGATCCATTGTAGCCAACGGCGGAATCGAACAACTTCGCAACAATCAGTCATTAAATCAAATAACCGTAAAAGTTGAGTTTTCATCGGCTATTTCGGAAACTTGGTTTACTGAGATTCCCGAAGTTCTTTCTTTTTCAACCATCAATTCTACTACATTCGAAATTGTGGGTAATAGCGGCGATTTACGAGAAAAGATTTCGCGGAAAGCCGCAGAAAAAGGAGATGTTATTATCGCCTTACAACAAGAAGAAAATTCATTGGAAAACATTTTTAAAACGGTAACTGGACATGTGGGTCGTATTTAAAAAAGAAATTCGCAGCTTTTTGGGCTCATTAATTGGCTACATCGTAATGGCGGTGTTCCTAATCATATCGGGCCTATTTCTTTGGTTAATCAAAGACAACAGCATTTTAGAATTGGGCGTAGGAAGCCTCCAGGTAATGTTTAATATTGCTCCTTACCTACTCATATTTCTTGTTTCGGCAATTACGATGAGGTCGCTTTCGGAAGAAAGACGGTTGGGAACGATCGAAACGTTAACCACCAAACCCATTTCGGATTCAGCCATCATTCTAGGTAAATTTTTAGCGGCCGTAGCTTTAATTGCTTTCGCTTTATTGCCCACAGGATTATACGTTTACACCATCCAAGAACTCTTGGTTGAAGGCCAATCACTGGATAACGGTGCGCTCATTGGGTCGTATTTTGGATTACTTCTATTAGCAACCTCATACGCCGCCATTGGATTGTTTGCTAGTTCGCTCACCGACAATCAAATCATCTCCCTCATCATTTCCATGGCATTGTGCTTTTTTTGGTACGGAATTTTAGGATTATTGGGCGATTTGAAATGGTTGGCTGAAATAGGGAAAAGCTTAGAATGGTTTAGCTTGGATTTCCATTATCGCAGTATTTCCCGAGGAGTTTTAGACACACGCGATGTGGTATATTTTGTAGGATTTGCAGCCGTATTTCTCGGAAGCACTAAGTTGGTCTTTGAAAGTAGAAAATGGTAATGAAAACAACGAAAAACACAAACCGAACTGCCAAATACGCTTCCTTTTTGGAATGGAGCACCCTGTTGGTCATCGTTGTAGTTATCAATGTATTGGCCAATGTATTTTATAAACGCATCGATTTAACCGCAGAAAACCGGTATACCCTTTCGGAGACTTCTCTAAAATTGTGCTCCAAGTTAAACGAAAAACTCTATTTCAAATTATACCTCGATGGTGAAATGAGCCCGCGTTTCAGACAGCTGCGCGATGAAATTCGGGATTTGGCCTATGAATTCCGTGAGGCCTCTGGAAAAAATATTGAAATTGAAATTGTAGACCCCTTCGCCGATAAAACAGGATCGGAAATTTCCGCCATTATCGAAGATTTTGCAGGTAAAGGGATGTTCGCTGTGCGTGACATTGAAGACGAATCGGGTGATCAATTAACAATAAAGCAATTGGTTCCAGCGGCAGAATTAAACTACGCCGGTAAAAGTGTTGCCGTGAATTTTTATCAATTGGATGTAGCCTTGGATCCCGCGGAGAACATTCAAAAAGCCATAGATAATTTAGAATACGAAATTGCCAACGGACTTCGTCAATGTACATTGGACAAACCTAAGAACATAGTATTTGCTGATGGCAGTGGCGAAATGACGGACGATCGAATCAAGGCATTTGCCTTGGAATTGAGCAAATATTATAACATTTCAAAACTCAATCTCAACGTAAATGACCCCGAATCGGCAAGACCCTTTTTAGATGTGATACAAAAAACCAACCCCGATAGTTTGGGATTGGTATTGTTAGAAAAACTACAGCGTAGACTGAATGGCAACGACTTACTGGTAATCTGCAAACCTGAAATCGACTACAGCTTACCCGAATTGTACCTTATCGATCAATTCTTGATGAAAGGCGGAAAAATATTGTGGATGGTTGATCCAATCTCAGCGGAAATCGATTCATTTGAAAACAATTCCCAAATCATTGCTATGAGCAGGGAACTCGAGAACATCGAGGCTTCCTTATTTAAATATGGAATCAAATTAGAAAACACTTTATTGGCCGATGCATTAAGTAACGCCATCCCCATTCCCGTAGGTGGAAGACCCGAACTGATTGATTTCCAATACTTCCCAGTTTTTACATCGGCTGGCCTCACCCATCCTATTACCAAAAATTTGGGATTGGTATGGTCGCAATTTGCATCAACCATCAACATAAAAGCGGCTGATAATCTGCAGGTGGTACCCCTACTTACCTCTTCGCCCAACACCAAAATCATTACCCCTCCTGCCCGGATTGATTTACAGGCCGTTTACATGCAAAGCAAAGACGACAACTACAAAAACACCTTGCGTGGCGGCACCCAATTGAGTGGAGCACTCATTGAAGGTGAATTTTTATCGCCCTTTTTGTACCAACGGAAATTCACAGAACTGCCATTTATCAATCGTGGAAAAAGCAAAATGATCATTTTAGCCGATGGGGATATTGCTCGAAATGCCACATCGAAAAAAGGAATGATTTTCCCAACGGGTTATGACCGATTCACCCGTAATACGTTTGCTAATAAGACATTTTTACTGAATTGCATCGATTATTTAATTGACGATAACGGCCTGATTGAAATCCGAGCTAAAGAAAAAGTAGTAAGATTGTTAGACAAGGAAAAGATTCGACAAGAAAAAACGTTTTATCAGTGGTTGAATATGTCGGTTCCACTGTTAACTGTTCTATTATTTGGATTGATTAACGGTTGGATTAGACGCAGAAAATACGCAAAGGTTTAATTCATGTACGAATATATTGAAGGAAATATAGAAGCCATTTCTCCTACCCATGCCGTGATTTCTTCTGGAGGTTTGGGATACCGTATTGCCATCAGTTTAACTACTTACGAGGTAATTAAGGGCAATAAGGTATGCCGATTATTTTTAGACCTTTTGTTCAAGGTAGAAAATCAAAGTCCCGTGAGTATGTCGCTGTATGGCTTCGCCGATCCTGAAGAACGCGAGATGTTTCGAGCCCTCACCAATGTATCCGGGGTTGGAAACAATACGGCTATGTTGATGCTATCGAGCTTAAATCCTGGAGAATTAGCATCGGCTATTTTAAATGGAAATGTTGGGTTATTGAAAAGTATCAAAGGTATCGGAGAAAAGACTGCTCAACGGATTGTATTGGAACTCCGCGACAAGTTGGGAAGTGGTAAAAAATCATCGGCGATGGTTGCCATTTCTGGCAATCAAAACGAAGCTTACGAACAAGCCTTACTGGCTTTAACCACCTTAGGATACGTAAAAGCATCGGCCGAAAAAGCCCTGTTAAAAATCACCAAAGAATTGGGGCACGAAGCCACTGTGGAGGAACTAATTAAAAATTCACTGAAAATTTTGTAAATTGCAAAACTTACGCCATTTGCCTATTGCCGAAAAAGCTACGAGAAACAAGTAATTACGGATGTTGAAATTGGATGGACAGACTGCTGTACAAAAGGCCTTTGCGAGGTCTTTTTTGACTATATGCCTACTTTTTGCTGCTTTTATTGGAATTGGCACGGCGATACATGCTCAAACTACCACTGAAAATCCATTAAAATTCAAGGTTGCTCAAGATCCTGCTAACAGCAGCAAGATTGATATTCCAAACCCCATTAAGACGGAATGGAAGTACAATCCCAAAGAAAATCGATACGAAGGGTTTAGGCAAATTGGAAGTTTGAGTTATCCCACCGGTGAAATCCTAACGGTTAACGAATATTTCAAAAAAATTGCACAAACTGCAGATCAGCAATATTTCCGAGAAAAATCTAAAAGTAATACTACGGTTTCTTCTACCGGAGGAATTACGGATTTAATCAAGGGGGAACTGAATAATCCGGCAATTTCTAAAATTTTTGGTGAAGGCGGGGTGGATTTTCAGCTATCGGGAAGTGCCATGATTAAATTGGGCGGAAACTTCAATGAACGCAGAGATCCTAGTATTTCTAAACGTCAACAAAAGTATTTCGTACCTGTTTTTGATCAACAATTACAAATCAGTGCCAACGGGAATGTGGGTGAATTTGTAAAATTGGGAATCAACTATGACACGGAGGCGGCGTTTGATATTGACAATCAAACCAACTTAGGTTGGAAAGGGAAACCCGATGGAATATTGAAAGATGTTCAAGTGGGTAACGTAAGTCTTAACTTACCTACTCAACTTATCAAACCAGCCAATTCTTTGTTTGGTTTCTCCAACACCATGCAATTTGGGAAAACCACGGTTAAAACCGTATTTTCTCAAAACAAGGGGCAATCAACGGAAACGGTGTTAAAAGGTGGTGCCCAAATGAATGAGTTTAAAATTACTGCGGACAATTACGACCAAAACAAACACTTTTTCCTAGCTCAATTTTTTAGAGAAAACTATAATAAATCCTTGGAAAATCTGCCCATTATTTCAAGCGGTGTGATTATCAACCGAGTAGAAGTATGGGTAACCAACAGAAATGCGAATTTAGAAACGCCCCGAGACATTATGGCTTTTCAGGATTTAGGAGAATCCAAACCATATCGGACCACTTTGGGAAGTTCAACGGATCCGGCGGCCGATAACAACGGGAATGTGCTGTACTCCAAAATTGCAAGCGATGATCAAGCTAGAACATTGGGCTCCGCCATTGACCGAATCTACCAAATTCAACCTGATTTTGAACAGACCGTTGATTTCGACATATTAAACAACGCCAGACAATTAACCACCCAAGAATATAGTGTTAATAATCAATTGGGGTATATTTCATTAAACCAGCCATTAAACAACGACGAAATTTTGGCCGTTGCCTTTGAATACACATACAACGGGAAGACTTATCAAGTGGGTGAATTTAGTAGAGACGTCGCTCCCGGTAATCAAAAATTGATGTTCTTAAAAATGCTGAAAGGCAATACCATCCGCACAAGACTGCCTATGTGGCGCTTGATGATGAAGAACATATATGCACTGAATACCTATTCTCTTTCATTAGAAGACTTCAAGTTTAACGTAATATACGCCGATGATTCTACCGGTGGAGATTATGACTATATCCCTGTTGGAAATAAACCATTGCCCAAATTGGCAGGAGGAATTCCGCTGATTCGAGTTCTGGGGATGGATAAGCTAAACCGTCAACAAGAAGCCAAACCAGACGGAATATTTGATGCAATTGAAGGAACCACCATCAATTTACAACATGCAAGAATTATTTTTCCATTGGTTGAACCCTTTGGCGATGATTTACGGGATAAGTTTGATGGAAGCAATGATTTGGCCGATTTTTATTGCTACGATGCGCTGTACGATTCTACAAAGTGGTTGGCGCAACAAGATGTTAAACACAATAAATTCTTTTTAAAAGGAAGTTACAAAGGGGCGAACGGAGCAGAATTGTTTTTAGGAACAACCAACTTGCAACGGGGCTCCGTGCGCGTTACCGCCAATGGAAGACCGCTAACCGAAGGCACGGATTATCAAGTAGATTACGCACTGGGTAGAGTTAAGATATTAAACCAAGGCTTGTTGCAAGGAGGTGCTGAAATTAGGGCCAGCGCAGACGGTCAGAGTTTCTTTAATATACAACAAAAAACCCTGTTGGGGGGAAGAATCGAACATAAATTCAATAAGAAGTTAATGATTGGCGGTACCGCGCTACACATGTACGAACGCCCCATCACCACCAAAACCAATTTCAACGAAGAACCGTTGCTTAACACTATTTTCGGTGCAGATATTTCCTATAGTAGTAAATCACGATTTATTACCAAATTGGTAGACAAGCTTCCATTTTTAGAAACCAAAGAAATTTCAAGTATAACCGCTTACGCAGAAGTAGCTAAAATTGTTCCTCATAACCATCGTTCTCAAGGCAACAATCGCGGGGTTTCTAATTTAGAAGATTTCGAAAATGCCGAATTACCCAACGACTTTAAAACAGTAAACAACTGGGTAGTAGCTTCTATTCCTCAGAAACAACCCGAGTTTTTTGAGGACACAAAATCAACGAATAAGTTGGAATGGTTAAACCACCATGCAAGTTTGAGTTTTTATAGTATCGACCAATTATTTTATCGGAGTAACGACATGCCCGATAACATAAAAACGAAGGTAGACGCTATATTAAGCAACCCCTACATGCGCCAAGTGGATCAACGCGAAGTATTTCCACAGCGAAATTTCCCTCCGGGATCCCCCACCATTTTACCTACATTAGATTTGGTGTTCCGTCCCAAAGAAAGAGGGATGTACAACTTCAACAGCAAGCCCACCGAAATCAATGCCAATGGAGAATTAATCGACCCTTCCAAGAGTTGGGCCGGTATTATGAGAAGGGTGGATCAAAACGACTTTGAAGGAACCAACATTGATTACATCGAAATATGGATGTATGACCCCTTCTATTACAACAAAAATTTAAATGGTGAATTGCTTCTGCATTTAGGTAGCGTAAGCGAAGATATTCTACCCGATCGTAGAAAATCCTTTGAAAACGGATTGCCAGACCCCAACGCCGCTGCCCAAAGTTCTGATACAACGGCTTTCGCCATAGTACCTGAATCCCCCCAGATCAACTATGCTTTCGATAACCAAAGCACTGCTATTAGTAACCAAGATTTGGGATTGGATGGAATGAACGATATTCAAGAGCGTGGCCATTTTGATAGCGTTTATTTAAAGCAATTAGCATTGAATTTTGGAACTAACTCCAAGGTTTATCAATCTGCATTTGCGGACCCCGCTAATGACAACTTTGTTCACTACTTAGAGGATAGCTATACTACTGCGGACGCGGATATTATCGGCAGATATAAAAAGTTTATGGGATTGCAAGGAAATTCCAGCACCGATAAACTAACAGGCAGGTATTCAGACATGCCGAAATCAAGTACGATTGTTCCTAGTGATGAGGACGTAAACCGTGATTTCACCTTGAACCAAAACGAAGATTATTACCAGTATAAAATTAAAATCAATGCGAACGAAATGCAAATCGGCAGAAATTATGTAGCCGATATTGTTCGCAACAATGTAACCCTAAGAAATGGTAAGGATGCTGAAATCGTATGGTACCAATTAAAAATTCCAATTCGTGAATTTGAAAAAGCGGTAGGTAACATTTCTGATTTCAAGAGCATCCGTTTCATGCGAATGATCATGCGCGGATTTAATGATTCTGCCATTTTAAGAATGGGATATATCAATATGGTTCGCGCCGATTGGAGACGATACACAAACTCCTTAAAAACACCGGGAATTGTTGTACCCATTGACCCCAACGATGGAACTAAGTTTGTGGTGAGCACCGTAAACGTAGAAGAAAACAGCAAACGAGCACCCATTGCGTATAAAGTTCCTCCAGGTGTTGAACGTGTTCAAAATATGGCCTCTCTAGGAATGGTACAAGAAAACGAGCAATCGTTGTCCGTTCAAGTTTGCGATTTAAAGGGGGGTGATGCGAGAGCAGCATTTAAAACCAGCAATTACGACGTGAGAAACTATAAGCGTTTACAATTGTTTGTGCACGCCGAAGAATCCAACGGTACGCAAGTTGAAGATGGTGAAGTATCTGCATTTATTCGTTTTGGAACTGACCTTTCTTCTAACTATTACGAATACGAAATCCCATTAACCATGACCCGTGGACGGGTTACGCAAAACATGGCGAATGCCGATAAGATGGTATGGCCTGATGCGAACTTCATTGATATCGCCATGCAGGAATTTTACGATCTCAAAATTCTACGTCAAAACAGTGGGTGGCCAATGACAGCTCCGTTCATACGACCCTCCAGTACTAAAGGTAAAATTTCCGTAATCGGCTTACCGGACATGAGTAACTTGAAGGTGATGATGATTGGGGTTAAAAACAACTCCCAAACCCCTAAGTGTTTTGAAGTTTGGTTTAATGAATTACGGGTAAAGGACATTAACAACAGTGGTGGCTGGGCGGCCCTAGCCAACGTACAAACACAATTGGCCGATTTAGGTATGTTAAACTTAGCCGGAACTGTTAGAACTATCGGTTTTGGTGATGTAGATAAGAAACTCAATGATCGCAGTTTGAGCACTAACTTAAATTACGATATATCGTCCAACTTAGAATTGGGTAAGTTCTTCCCTAAAAACGCTGGAATTTCCATACCCATGTATATCGGTTATTCCGAAAACTATGTTAGGCCAAAATACTTCCCATTAAACCCCGATTTGGAATTAAAATACTTCCTAAATGGTATTGCCGATGCAAAACAGCGCGAAACCATTCGGAAAGCCGCAGAAGAGTACAACTCCTTGTACAGTTTTAATTTGGCCAATGTTAAATTCGGAGCAGGTAGCACGGGAGTAAAGTTAAGACCTTGGAGCGGGAAAAATTTTGTAGCCGGTTACAGCTACCAAAACAATTATCGCCGAAATCAACAGATTGAAGAGTATTTCTTAAAAACAACGCAAGCCACCTTGGGATATTCCTATGCTATCCCCACCAAATACATCAAGCCGTTTAAGAAAATTAAATCAAGTAAATTAGCACTGATTCGAGATTTCAATTTCAACCTAATTCCAAGCTCGTTTAATACCCAATTGCAACTTAACCGTTTGTACGGCGAGCAACAATCCAGAAACAACAACAGTTTCAAACAGATCAATCCCCGTCTATTCGACAAGAATTTTACCATCGTACGAAATTATAACCTGGTATTACCGTTAACGTCATCTATTACCATTAATTACAACGCCAAAGTAAATGCGCGTATCCAAGAACCCTACGGTAAAATAGATTCTGAAGCAAAACGCGATTCAATTTTAAATGAATTTAAAGGCTTCGGTAGAACCAGCAGATTTACACAAAATGCATCGGGTTCCTATACCCTACCCTTTTCAAAAATCAAATGGTTGCGCTGGATAAACACCTCCGTTACCTACAGTACCGCCTACGAATGGAACCAAGCTCCTCCCGCTTTTGAATCATTGGGAAATCGTATTCAAAACAGCCAAGATATCAATATTACGAGTCAACTAAATTTCACCCAGCTATACAGTCAAATTCCTTGGCTCCGAGATTTAGAAAAGCCTAAAAAGGCACCTACTCCTCCGAAAAAAGGCGCTGATGAAGAAACTGGTTTTAATAGTGCATTGGAAAAAGGTAAACCCGTACAAAAAGCAAATCCAACCAAAGTTTTTGTTGGGAATTTTGTAAGCATGTTAAAAAATGCATCGCTAAACTACCAGAAAAAAGCGGGCATGGAATTACCTGGCTTTGCGCATAGACCCGATTATTTCGGCAATAATTTTACCCATTTACAACCGGGATTACCCTTTGTTTTTGGTGTGCAAAATGCTAATTTACGCTATGATCTTGCCAAACAGGGAGCTTTAAAATCCGACAGCAGGCAATCCAATTTTTACACTCAAAACTTTACTGAAAACTACTCTGGAAACATTACGGTAGAACCTATAAAAAACTTCCGAATTCGATTGGATTTAAATCGCAGCGTAACCGAAGGAACACGAAGTATCTTCAAATTTGATGGCAGCGATTGGGTAGACCAAGGTCTCACTCAAACAGGAACATTCTCAATGTCTGGATGGTTTTTCAGCACCCATTTTGCAAAAGATTCAAATTTAAACAACGAACATCCCAATCCAATATTCAATCAATTTTTAGGGAATCGCTATGCGGTGGCAGAAGAGTTATCTTTAAATGATCCGCGAGTAGGAGCAAATGCCATAGATCCAATCACCAAATACCCTGCTGGTTATTCAAAAAACCATCAAGACGTATTAATTGGTAGTTTCTATACAACCTACGCCGGTCTCGATCCAAGAACTACAAAAATTAGCGCCTTCCCCGCCATTCCATTGCCAAACTGGAATATCAATTACAATGGTCTTACAAAAATCAAAGCCATTGGAGATATTTTCAGCAATATCAATATCAAACATGCTTACAACGGAAGATATTCAATCCGAGATTATACGCAGAATTTAAGATATACTCCCGATGAGCTATTGCAAGTAGGTAAAGATTTCACCCCAAGACACCAGATTGCTGAAGTTACCATTACCGAAGGATTTTATCCTTTAATTGGTTTGAATGTAACTACTAAAAATAACTGGACTATGGGATTTGAATATAAACGTTCTCGAGTTTTGAAATTATTTGCGGCCAATTTCAACATGACCGAAATAAGAAATAACGAATTCCAACTAACGGGTGGTTATCGCGTTACAGGGCTAACACTGCCCTTCAAACGCAACGGAAGATTTGTTTATCTCCCTAATGATTTCCGATTTGACTTAACCGTAGGGGTGGTAGATAACGTTACTGCAATTCGTAAAATCGACCTAAATGTTAACCGGTACTCTGCCGGTATGAGACAAATCCGAATAGCGCCTTCGATGACCTATCAGGTTAACACCAAAATCAATTTGGCAATGAAATACAATCGCAGCGTGATGATCCCAAAAACGGGCGTCGGTTTCTACACAGCCCTATCCGATTTTGGACTCGAACTACGATATACGTTTAATTAAGTAGTAACAGCATGGTAGTACAACACAAGAGAAAGTATCGAAATCTATGGTTATGGATGGTAGTGATATTCTTCATTTTTGTTGCTCCGGCTGTACAAGCACAGTTATCCCCTACTGGCTCATGGAAATCCCACCTCAGTTACCAAAAAATTTTCACCTGCGAGGCTAGCTCGAGCTATATCTCTGCTGCCGGACCACAAGGATTTTTTCGAGTGAAAGAATCTACAAACGAAGTAGAAATATTAAGCAAAGACGATGGATTCAACGGTCAGGAGATAACTTGTTTAACCTATAATGCTACCAAAGATTTACTATTTATTGGTTACCGTGACGGGAACATTGATATACTTTCCAATGATGCAGTTATTCACAATGTACCCGGGTATTTCAATAAACCATTACAAGGGGATAAATCCATATTTCATTGTCACTTTAACAATAATCAAGCTTTAGTCTCCACGTATTTCGGATTGCTTATAATAGATTTAGTGAATTTCGAAATTTCGGATTCCTACAATGCCATCGGCGAACAAGGGGTTTCTATACCCGTTTATAGCAGTTGTATTAGCAAGGATAGTTTGTATATCGGAACCCTCGCTGGGATACGGAGAGCGCCCTGGAGTAAATTGGTAAATCTAAATGATTTCAACGAATGGAGATGGGCATATGAAAGCAATGGTAGACCTTGCAATGAATTGGCTAGTTTCCGTGACACACTTTATTTTCAGATGGATTCCACTGCCTACCGGTACAGCCAGGGCAATTTATCACCTATAAATATAGAAAAACGGAGAATTGCAAGAATTTGGACCAATAGCCAAGGCCTACATATTGTTTATCCTGGTAAAATTATCAATATTGGGGGTACAGGTAATCAAAATATAAATCTTGTCTATTCAGTTACCCAGTTTAAAAACGGCATTTATTGGTTTGGCACCGGGATTCAAGACGGATTAATTAAAAAGGACCCCAACGGAGAAATATCCTATTTGCCTAGCGGACCCGCCACGAACTCAGCATTCCGTATGACCAAACACGGTAACTATTTAGTTACAACAGCAGGGGGCGTTACAGCCACTTTCGGAAATGCGTTCAACCCTGGCGGTTTCTATATTCATCATCAAGGAGTTTGGAAAAATAACATTAACCATCCCCTAAATACTAATTTATACGATTTTACTTATACCGCCTATGCCAAACAACGGGACTGGCAAATTGCTGCTACTCATAGTTTTGGGGTACTAATATTTAAAAATAATGAAGTTATTGGTCGATGGGACGAAACCAATTCACCATTAAAAAAGCGTATTGACGGTTTCATTTGGGTATCAGGTATTTGTGAGGATGCAAAAGGCAACATTTGGATAGTAAGTTATGGTGCTGAAACACCCCTACTGTGTTATACAACTGCTGGAACGTGGAGAACATTTCAAATTGGGCTATCAGGAGAAAACGAATTAAAAGGGTTGGAAATTGACCTTAACGGGAATAAATGGATGATTCGTCAACGCGGTGGAATACTAGTATTCAACGAAGGAAAAAACCTTGATGCCACCGTGGATGATCAATATATAGTTCTAACTGCACAAAGTGGACTTCGATCCAACGAAGTAAACACCATAGCGGCAGATAAATTGGGTTATGTATGGATTGGAACCAATCAGGGTTTAAATATATTCACAGGAAGTGGTAAATTATTTAGCAATCCGAAATTAGACCCCTTTATAATTGAGCAAAATGGAAGTATTGGGTATTTAATGGGAGAAGAGAACATTACTGACATCCTATATGACGGCGGAAATCGTAAATGGATGTCAACTACCAACGGACTTTTCCTGGTTGAACCTTATGGTCAACGAGTAGTTAGACACTTTCAAACCACTAACTCTCCGTTAATTTCAAATCGAATTTCTTGCCTGGGACAGATTGATGAAACTGGAGAAATTTTCATGGGAACCGATATGGGTATTCAATCATACCGCAGCGATGCTAAATCTGACCAAGGTAGTTTCGACGATATCATCAAGATTTATCCTAACCCCGTGCATCCAACCTATACAGGATTAATTACCATTGAAGGACTGACCAACAATGCAATAGTAAAAATCACCGATTCCCAAGGCAGATTGATTTACGAAACCAAAGCAAACGGCGGAAAAGCCACCTGGGAAGGAAAACGATTAGACGGAAGTATACCCAACTCAGGCGTATTATTAGTTTTTGCGGTGAACGAAGATGGAACCGAATCGGCGATGGGTAAATTTGTATTTATACGACCTGAAAACTAAGACAAGTAGCTACAATTCAAGAACTTGACCATCAAAAGCCAGGGCCATATTTGAAGGAAGCTGTTGATTAACCTCCTCGTGAAATCCTATTTGATGACTCATATGTGTAAAATACACTTGCTCGGCAGCCAATTCCTTACCCATGGCCACCGCTTCATCTAAGGTAAAATGAGAAATATGCGCTTCCTTTCTGAGTGCGTTTAATACTAAAACCTTTTTGTTTCGCAATAAATCCATTTGAGAAGCACTAATGAAATTTGCATCTGTAACATAAGCAAATTCATCAAATACAAAAGCATGTACTGGTAATTTGTAGTGCATTACCTCAACTGCGGTTATCCAACAATCATCAACCAAGAATTGGCCATTTTCGATAACATTAAAATCGATTAGGGGAATCCCTGGATAGGGGTGCTCCGCAAAAATATAATCGTATTGCGATTTAAAAGCCGTTAATACACGATGGGAACAAAACACCTGAACTGCAGCATTTTGAAGATAATTAAACGGACGAATATCATCCAATCCGGCAGTATGATCTCGGTGTTCATGAGTAAACAACAGAGCATCTAATCGTTGCACTCCAGCGCGTATCAACTGATATCGAAAGTCTGGACCTGCATCAACAACAATGTTCTTGCCTTTCCATTGTACTAAAATGGAGGCTCTCAATCGTTTATCTTTGGCATCCTCGGATAAACAAACAGGTGACGAACAACCAATGGGAGGCACTCCTTGCGAAGTACCAGTGCCCAAAAATGTTATCCGCATGACCCGAAATTGATATAATTATTAGTAAAACACGTAAATTAATTCACGCTGTCTAAGTGCGCTTTCAAACGGGTAATAATACCTACTTGCATATTATCCGCTCCTTTGTCGTTGGATGCCCAAATACTCAACCAATCCGTTGCATGTATCACCTCAAAAACAGAAGCTAAAGAAGCATCAGCAACAGGATATTTATAAACTTTATTTCCCAAATTGGTTAGTACGCCTTCTAAAAACTCGAATCTCGCCGAAACACGCGTATTTGCACCAGAGTTTAAGAAAATAAAGTTCGTATCGTGCTTTTCATAATAACTTTCAATCATATTGTGATTGGATTCAGGCAAAACCGATACAAAACCTTCACCTTTGGCATTCTCCTGGATTTGTTGACAAAAACGAATGGCAACCGCCTCATATGCTAAATCACAAACTACCACAAATTTGTTACGAATGGTATCTTGAAAATAACCATGCATATCTTTGGCTTTGGCAACGATTCCAGCGGGTGATTGGAACATAGATCGAATTTGCTCTAAAGAACCGCGCATATCCTCACCTATCAACTCGCCCAAAATCATAACCAAGGTACTTAGTCCGAAACCTAGTGTCATACGAGGCTGGAATCCTCCTTGAATTGTGTAAAATGGCAACCCTTCGGCTTGTGCTAATTCTGTTAATTTCCCGCCAGCAGCAATACAAACTAAGGTACATCCTCGCTCTGTAGCCTCCTGATACATAGACAACGTTTCTTCGGTATTCCCACTATAACTGCATAGTATCACCAACGTATCTTCCCCAGCGTAACCCGGTAAATGGTATTCGTTATACACCTCCACAGGAACCGGCATTTTTTGTAGAAATAACAAACGTGCTAGTCTGCCTCCGATTCCACTTCCCCCTAATCCACCAATTACAACATTGGAAAAATCATCTACTTTCAGATGGTGTGGCTTGTAATGTGTTAATACGTATTCAATTTGTTGATGGAAGTTTTCTAAGGACTGTTCGTGAGTAATCGCTGACATAGCACAAAAATAAAGGAAACTGCATAAAAATGAAAAAGGTCGGAGTGTATTCGCCCGACCTTTTTATAATTAAGTTAAATTATTATTAGAACCACTCAAACTTGTAGCGATAATCTTGAATTTTCGCTTGCTTCTTGAAGGTTCTATCCAATGTACCTGCCATAAACTGACCAGAATTCATAAAGGCATATTGATCAGGAGCCGTTAATACCGACTTTGGAACTTCGATTGGCTTACGCTTCGTAACATAAACAACCGCAGTATATTCTTTACCGATAACAGGCTTACTGAATTTATTTTCTTCGGAACCAAATACCGCACCTAAAATTTTCAATTCTGCGTTTAATTGAGGAATCATTCGTTGACCCATTCTTAAATCATCGGCAGGAATCAACAAACCATTTACTGCTTTAGACAAATCGTTTGCATTCTTTGATTTGGCAATGGCGGCTTCCAATTTTTCAGCGATTTTCTTTCCTTTTAATTCCTGACGTACCAAGGGCTCAATATCAGAACGAACATCGTCTAATGTTGCGTAACCCACATGTTTTGCTGCTTCCACTTTCATGATAACGTGTCTAGAAGGGAAAGAGAAAACATCAGATACATCACCCGATTTGCGATCATTATCGAACAACCAATACAATACCTCTTTCACATCAGAAGGTTCTTCAATACCTGCAAAACGATCCGTATTGGTTTGAATGTCTCTAACCAAACGAGGCACTAAACCTTGCTGTTCTTGAGTTTTATCAAATTTCGCAGCATCAGAACCGATGATTGATTTAAATTCCCGACTTGCTTTGGAAACACGTTTAACTGTTTCATTACCTGGAGTAATTGGAATGATATTCTCGCTGTATTTAACCAAAATATTGGAAGGTTCCTCCATCATTTTAATTACGTGGTAACCAAATTGCGTTTTAACCAATCCAACCTGACCTTTTACTGCAGTTTTACAGAAATCAGCAAATGGCTTTACAAAACCATTTACACCCTTCCAGCCTAAGTCACCTCCATTGGTGGCTGATCCTTGGTCGGTAGAAAACTTACTTGCCAATTCAGCAATGTTTGCACCGCCTTTAACTTGATTGAACAATTCAGTAGCCTTCGCTAAAGCCATAACAGAATCCGTAATGGTAGTAGTTCCATCAGGCAATGGACCATCGTTAGGAATCAAAATATGTGAAGCGCGAACTGTTAAACCAGTATCTTTCTTCTCTTTTAGCTTTTGATAAACATAAAACTTGCCTGCTTTATACAAAGGACCTAAAACCGAACCTTCGGGGGATCTCCACAATTGAGAACCTACTTCTTGGGGCGTTTTCTCACCAACATCGGCAATGTTCAAAAACTCACCGGATGTAGATGTGTCGGCTTCTGAAGTGGCACGCCACCCTTCAGCATACTTTACAGCTTGCTCGTAAATAGTCTGTGTATCTTGGGTTGTTGGAGTTACATCCCAAACAACGTACTTCACGGTTCTACGCTCATCCAAGTTCTTATATTCTTCCTTGTGCTCTTCCAAATAAGCCTCTAAATCGGCGTCCGTTACTTTAATGTCTTTATCAGGAATTGAGTTATGTGCTACCGCAACGATGCTTCCAGAAACCGTTTGGTTAGCCACCAAGTATTCCATTTCCTTTTCTACTTTCGTTTTCACATTTGCTTTGGCAACGTAAGTAGCGTATCGCGACATTAATTCTTGGTCTTTAATGGAATTGGTTAAAGTAACCAAAAACCCACGCAACATTGAGTTGGTTTTAGCCTGCTTGTAAAAACGCTTAACGATGGCAGCATCAAATTTCCCGTTAGTTTTGAAATCGGGAATTTGTTCCATAGTTTGACTATGATACTCACCCCACAACAATTCCTCCACATCCGCATCAGACAAAGTGATATTCGCTTTTTCAATTTCGCTATACAAAACTTGCTTTTTGATCAATTCGTCCCAAGCCTCTCCGTACACTTCCTTAATTGTCTTTCTGCGAAGCTCTTCGTCTTTTTGCATTTTTTCCTGCAGGTTAGGATCGTTTTGCAAACGCTGCATAAACAAATCGTTGGCGATTTTGTCGATTTGATCATCTTTAATCTCTTCTCCATAAATCGTTGCGATTATATCCTGACTTTGATTAGGATTACCGTTGCCGTATTTGCTGCTTAGAATATCGCTAACTACGAATAGAACCAAGGCTGCAACTACAACACCAACCACAACACCGGAGTTTCTTAACTTCTGTATAACTGCCATAATTTTTTTAAGGAAGGCAAAAATAAAACTTCGATACTACAAACACAAAAGACTTGTGCGAATTATACCGAATTTTATAAAATTATTTATGCTAATGCGCTATAATTCAATTCCGTTGCTACGGTAAATACAAGGATTGCTTTATGCCGATGCCCTTGTACCGCGCGTTCACCTCAAAAACACCTTTCCCTAATCGATCGATAGGGATTGAAAAATCCATATACCCCTTTTCCCATTGCTCAATTACATTCTGAAAAACTATCTGTTTTCCTTGCTTTATTTCGATGGTTAACGACTTGGCATTGGGCCATTCAACCCAAAGTATCAACTTTCTTTCTTTTTTATCGGCATTGGACTTCCCATATTCTTGATTAGGGTCATAGGGAAATACCAGAATATCAGCATACTCAATTTGCGTATATCCTTTGCCTTTATTCTTCTTTTTGTTGATTTCCACCATTCGTACGTATGGAAACTTATCAGACAAAGACCAAGCCGTGTATGCAGCCCAAACTTTATCGTTGCCCACATGCAGTCCTAAATAATCACCCATAAACTGCGATTTTCCAGGATTCAAACTGGGAACAGAACTCCATCGAGCAGGTGCAGAAACCTTAAACCCATTAATTTTACAACCATATAAATCCGAAAAAAAACCAGTTTCACTTCTTCGTCTATCCATCCAACACAACCAAATTTCTTGACCTTTCACATCGGTTGCGATCATTGGGGAATATTGTGCGCCTTCGCTGCTTAATCCCTCTAATCGAACAAAACTGTTACCATTATCCACAGATCGGAATAAAAAAACATCCAAATCGGGATTATAATAGGGACCCTGCGTTTCCACCTTTCCACTCACTTTGGGTACCGTTGTTGCTGCGGAATAAGTAAAATAGATATCCCCTTTTTTATTACTAACAATAAATGGCATTCCGTTAGCACGCATTTGGCCGGCTAAATTGCTATGATTCCAACCACCAAACTGAACCGCAACAGCACGGTCTTTACCCCAAGACTTACCACCGTCTTCACTCCTATCGTACCAGATTGTATCATTTCGAGCCCAGATCATATGTACTGTGCCATCCGGTGTTATGGTGCAATTGGCTCCTTCGGCAGTTTTATCATCGTCCGATGCATCGCCACATACATCCGAAACTTTAACTGGCTTATCAAAACTCACGCCACCATCCCTACTAACTGCACAATAAATCCTCGAAGAATCTGCAGCATCGGTACTACTATATTTGTCAAATTCCGTGTAACTAAGATAAATATTTCCGGAATACTTGCTTCCATGCCATTCATCTATAGAAAACCAGGGTTTGTCTTGCATTTTTCCTTCGTTGTAGCCTACATCGGTTGCAGTAAAGGACCTTCCGCCATCCAAACTTCGTTCAAATACAATTCTATCAAAATGTTGGGGCCAAGGCAATTGCTTATTCTTTGCTAAATGGGCCAAATACAAGGTATTGCTCTTGGCCCATTTCAATACTGGATCTCCGTAAAAACCCTGTTTAGGGTCAACCACTACTAAGTCCCAAGTTCTTCCGGCATCATTGGTAACAAAGACTTGATTCACGTTATATGCCAACACACCAATGAGCGGATTAATCGGTGAAAATGCGATGGCAGGCTCATTCCCCTTCATCGGCGTGCTGCCAATAAAATGATTTTTGATACCGTTCTTTTCTTGGGCAAATAGTGATGAACTGCAGAAAAAAACACCGAAATAACATAAGAAAAAAGTAAACCAAGTCTTACATGGCATTGGAAACCCTTCTTCCTCCCTATTGCGGCTTTTCTTCACAGTAAAATAATAAAGCTATTTGAATGCTACAGAAGTGCTTATCGGGTTTCGGCAGCTTGTTTTGCTCCCAACCAACGTTCAGCATCCAAAGCAGCCATGCAACCGCTACCGGCTGCGGTTACGGCTTGTCTATATATTTTATCTTGCGCATCTCCGGCACAAAATACACCCTCTACATTGGTGTAACTACTACCAGGCTTGGTAATAATATACCCTTGTTCATCCATTTCTAAGTATGGTTTAAAAATGTCGGTATTGGGTTGATGTCCAATGGCGACAAAAAAACCTTTAATTGCATATTCACTGGTTTCGCCTGTTTTATTATTCTTGACGCGAACACCTTCTACTCCGTGTTCTCCCAAAATCTCATCTGTCTCGGAATTGAATAGCACTTCGATATTCTTCGTATTTAATACACGGTGTTGCATGGCCTTGGATGCACGGAATTCATCACGGCGCACGATCATATACACCTTGTTACAGATTTTCGACAAATACGTTGCTTCTTCGCAAGCGGTATCTCCCGCACCTACAATCGCCACATCTTGACCACGGTAGAAAAATCCATCACAGACTGCACAAGCACTAACACCGCTTCCGTTCAATCGCTGCTCCGAAGGAATTCCCAACCACTTCGCACTTGCACCGGTAGAAATAATTACAGCATCCGCCATAATTTCATGCTTATCATCTACCCATACCTTTTGAGGGCCACCGTTGGTAAATTCTACCTTGGTAACGATTCCATAACGAACATCTGCACCCAATCTAACCGCCTGCTCACGGAACATATTCATCATTTCAGGACCTTGAACGCCATGAGGGAATCCGGGATAATTTTCAACTTCGGTAGTAATTGTCAACTGTCCACCGGGCTGCAATCCTTCGTAAACCACTGGTTTCATATCCGCTCTAGCTGCGTAAATCGCGGCAGTGTACCCCGCAGGCCCACTGCCAATAATTAAACATTCTACGTGTTCCATAAGAAATAATAGTTTACAAATTTACAATGCTCTCTTTCGTAGTTTTTGTGATTTTGTTCACATAAAAAAATGGGCCACCTTTCGGCAGCCCAAAAATTATCATTTACAGCAATTAACGGTTCATCCCCTAACGAATTCCAACCGAAAACACCAATTATTCGATAAACAGTTTCTTTATGCTAAATTTAACAATTCGCGGTATTTGGGTAAGTTCCACTCGGAATCATCCACAATTCGCTCAATCTCATCACAGCACTCACGGATTTCATCAAACATTGGCTTAACGCTATTGCAATAGGCAAGCGCCTTTTCGTCTGCATGCTCCAAATTGTTCGCTTTTGCACGCTCTCCGGTCATCGACTCATTTAACGTATACAATCGATTGATCAAATCGCCCAATTGCTCAATAATCACCCGTTGTGTTTTACCTGCTTCGTTAGACACCCCTATACTATTTAATGTTGCCACACTGTCTGCCAAACGTTTTTGGTAGTTAATGGCCGATGGCAGAACATAGGAATTCACCATTTCATTCAATATTCTACCTTCTATTTGCAAACGCAAAACATAAGTTTCGTAACGGATTTCGGTACGAGCCTCCAACTCTTTGTGTGAGAAAATTCCATTTCGAACAAACAAATCCGCAGACTCCGCAGAAACATAGGCTTTTAAAGCTTCTGGCGTTGTGGTTATATTGCTTAATCCACGCTTTTTCGCTTCTTGCTTCCACTCTTCACCGTAACCGTTTCCACCAAATAAAATTCGCTGCGTATCTTTGATATATCCTCGCAAAATATCAGAAATCACATCTTCTACTTTGGCACCTTTATTTGCATTTAAACCGGCTTCAACCTCACTTTTGAATTTCACCAACTGATCGCCAACAATGGTATTTAACACCACCATGGAACTGGCGCAATTGTCGGATGAACCCACTGCGCGGAACTCAAATTTATTTCCAGTAAATGCAAACGGTGAGGTTCTATTTCTATCCGTATTATCCAATAAAATTTCTGGAATGGTTGGAATCTGTATACTTCCTGCCTTACCGGAAGCATTGTTTTTAGTATTCGAAGCAAAACCATTAAGAACATGTTCTAAAGTATCTCCTACAAACACACTCATAATAGCCGGTGGCGCCTCGTTTGCCCCCAATCGATGGTCATTTCCTGCAGTTGCAATGGACGCTCTCAACAGGTCACGATGATCGTGAACCGCTTTAATAGTGTTTACGAAGAAGGTTAAGAACTGAAGATTGCTCTCAGGTGTTGAGCCTGGTGCCAACAAATTCACCCCAGTATTTGTAATTATACTCCAGTTGTTATGTTTACCACTTCCGTTTATCCCTTTGTAAGGTTTTTCGTGAAATAACACGCGCAAGTCGTGATCATCGGCCACACTGTGCATCAAATCCATTAACAAGGAGTTGTGATCCACGGCCAAATTCATATCCTCATACTGAGGAGCACATTCAAACTGTGCTGGCGCTACTTCGTTATGTCTGGTACGCAATGGAATACCTAATTCGTGGGCTTTCACTTCAAAATCGGCCATAAACGCCAAAACTCGGTTGGGAATACTTCCAAAATAATGGTCTTCCAACTGCTGACCTTTCGCGGGCGAATTCCCAATGATGGTTCTCCCTGCAAACATCAAATCGGGTCTTGCATTGAAGTGCGATGCATCCACCAAGAAATATTCCTGTTCGATTCCAAGGCTCACCGAACACGTGGTCACTTTCGGATCGAAATATTGACATACTTCGGTGGCTGATTTTTTTAAGAAAGCAATAGATTTCAATAACGGAGCTTTATAATCCAACGCTTCGCCTGTGTAAGAAACAAAGATGGTTGGAATACATAATGTCATTGCACCGGCTTTCGGCATAATAAAAGCAGGAGACGATGGATCCCAAGCAGTGTATCCACGAGCTTCAAAAGTATTCCGAATACCACCGGAAGGGAAGCTAGAAGCGTCGGGTTCCTGCTGAACCAATGCTTTACCACTAAACACTTCTATACCGGTATCTTGACCTGTTGGCTCAAAAAAGCTATCGTGCTTTTCTGCCGTGGTACCACGCAATGGCTGAAACCAGTGGGTATAGTGAGTTACTCCTAAATCCAATGACCACTCCATCATACCGCGCGCCACCTCATCGGCCATGCTTCTTGAAATTGTTTTACCCAAGGTTACGGCTTCGTCAATTGCTTGAACCGCCGCCTTGGACAAATACTTCGATTGTTGTTCGGGTCCGAAAACCAATTTACCGTAGTACTGAGAAATTCCGGATTGATGAGATTGCTTTGATGCAGATTTTTTAGCCATTGTTTTTAAAATCGATGCAAATTTCGGTGAGAATCTCCAAGTTCCTTGCAATCATGCGGTTTAAATTATCAAATCGTTATTAAGATGATCGAAAAAAACATCAATCGCGCACTGTTATTGACAAAATCAACACTTCTACCGTTTTCCACATGCATCAAAAAGTAGTATCCACACACTTATAAACAAAATGAACACAAATTAAAAATAAGCGCAACGGCATCATCAACAACTGCTTAAATTCGCTGCACAAATTTTCATGGGCCATCACCATTCTCAAAACTCGAAATTAACCGCAGCGGGCGTTCTCATCACATTAGGTATTATTTTTGGTGATATTGGCACGTCACCATTGTATGTTATGGGTGCCATTATCGGGAAGAACACCATTACCGAAACCATGGTTTATGGAGGATTAAGTGCGGTTTTTTGGACGCTTACATTGCAAACAACCATAAAATACGTAATATTAACTTTGCAGGCCGACAACAAAGGAGAAGGTGGAATTTTCTCCTTATTCAGTTTATTGAGAAGAAGGTTCCCTTATCTGGTCATAGGTTCCATGGTGGGCGGAGCGATGCTATTGGCAGACGGCATTATCACACCGCCAATTTCCGTATCATCAGCGATTGAAGGTCTGCAATACATAAACCCCAGCAATGGTTACAAGTACGATTTTAGCCATATCGAAACAGTTCCTATCGTAATTGGAATTATTTCGGTAATCTTTTTATTTCAACGCGCGGGAACCAGTGCTGTTGGGAAGTTTTTTGGGCCGATCATGCTTATTTGGTTCAGCATGCTTGCAACCTTAGGTTTAAATTTTGTATTCCAGAATCCGGCCATTCTAAATGCAATAAACCCAGTACATGTTTATAATTTATTATCGGAATCCCCTGAAGCTTTCGCGTTATTGGGAGCCGTGTTTCTGTGTACTACAGGAGCCGAAGCATTGTACAGTGATTTAGGCCATTGCGGAAAAGAGAATATTCGCATAAGTTGGATTTTCGTAAAACTCTGCCTGTTGGCAAACTACTTTGGTCAGGGAGCATGGCTACTTACCAAAGTGGGTAGCACTCTTAATGGCGCTCGACCATTTTATGCAATTATGCCCGATTGGTTTCTTCCTGTGGGAATTACGATTGCAGCATTTGCGGCCATTATCGCCTCCCAAGCCTTAATCTCTGGTTCCTTTACCTTAGTCTCAGAAGCTATTCGGTTACACCTTTTTCCAAAATTCACTGTCAAATATCCAACCAATATCAAAGGACAAATTTACATTCCAGTGGTAAATTCAGCGTTGTGGTTGGGTTGTGTCTTTATTGTGTTATTGTTTGAAGAGTCCGCCAAGATGGAAGCAGCTTACGGTTTGGCTATAACATTAACGATGCTGATGACGTCTATCCTACTTTACTATTACCTAAGAATGCAAAGAATAAATATAATTCTTGTGGCAATAATTATGAGTATGTTCTTTGTTGTGGAGAGTGCGTTTCTAATTGCTAATCTAGCGAAATTTGCTGAAGGTGGCTTCGTTACATTGTTAATTGGAGCAGGTATAATTTTGTTGATGTATATCTCCTATCGTGGCGGGAAAATCAAACAAAGTATGGTAGTAACTGAAAAGTTAACTAACTATTGCAGAAAACTAAAAGCACTTAGTCAAGATACCACACTCCCCAAATTCGCTACCCACTTAATTTATTTGAGTAAAGCACAAAAAGACGATGAAGTTGAATCGCCACTGATTTACTCTATCCTTTACAAAAGACCGAAAAGAGCTGATTTCTATTGGTTTGTAAATATCGAAATTACCGATGAACCCTATACGCACGAATACAAAGTAAACATCATTGAAAAAAATGATATTATTCGCGTTCGCTTCCGACTTGGTTTTAGGGTACAACAAAAGATAAGTATTTATCTCAGACAGGTAATTCAAGAATTAGCCACCAATAAAGAAATAGACTTAGATCCGTATTATCATGCATTCATTGATAAGCACTTTTTAGGTGATTTTCGATTTGTTTTAGTAGATGAAGAAATTAGTCAAGAAAACGAATTAAGCATCTTGGATGATTTAGTAATTCGAACTTATGATAACTTAAAAATTGTAGCAGGTAAGCCCGAAAAGTGGTTTGGTTTGGATGGTTCTGTTGTTACCCACGAATTGGTACCTGTTTTATCAAAACCCATGAGTAGTGTACAATTAAAAAGGTTGAAATAATTTTGTATACATCCCAGGGACTTCCAACAGCATTCGCATAATGAAATTCTACAGTAACAAATTCGCTGATTCTGCCATTCATTTTTGGTCATTTATATTTCTTGGGACTATGTGTGCTTCTCTTACTGCACAAAATAGCGTCCCGGTTTCCTTACAATCCGCTACCCCACAAAGCCAAAGCTCAATTTCCTCCGCTTCCCACTCAGCAAGCGGTTCTTCCCTAGGCACGACTACTCCTTCTGCAACCAAGGAAACACCTGCTAAAAAACCAGTAGAAAACACAACCAACGGAGGCAACAGTAAACCGGTTTCTGTAGAACCTATAAAAAAATTATCAGACTACACAATCGACGAATTATTCACCGATCGTTCCCTTTCCCCATCCAGAAAACCCATGGGAAGATTCTCTCCGGATGGCAAGCATTTATTGTCGGTAACTACCCAAAAAGATCCAGCCGGCGATTACTGGACGGTAATAAAAACACCCATCGTATTACCCCCTAGCCCCATCGATCCCCAAAAAAACAAAAATTCCTCATCCAAAAGCAAACAATCGGCTTCCGAAAAAGTCGCTATCGATAATCAAAATACCGGGACAAATACACCGGCAAATCCTCAAGCAACTAACGCAAATCCCAATAACCCCGTAACTGTAACTCCTGCACAACCCGATGGCACCGTCATCTTCGATAGCAGAGAATATAAAAAGATATTCGATGAGAAATTTCCTGGTAAAAATCTACAGGGAGACTTCTCACTTTCCGATGATGGAAATTTCATGCTGGTGACCTACGATGCGCAGCAAATCTACCGTCATAGTTCCTCAACCATGGGCTATGTGGTTGATTTACAAAAGAAAACAACCACCTTCATACCGGTACGTATGCGTTATCCAACGCTATCGCCTAACAATAAATACTTGTCGTATGTAGCCGATAACAACATCTTTTTACTCCATTTGGGAAATTCCCAAGTAACCCAAGTAACATTTGACGGAAAGAATAACAGTATCATTAATGGTGCTGTAGATTGGGTGTACGAAGAGGAATTCACCATGGATAAAGGGATGGCATGGAGCCCATCGGGCGATTATTTGGCCTACTACCGATTTGACGAATCCGCCGTGAAGGAGTTTTCCATGGATGCCTTCAGCAACAACGATATCTATCCCAACCAAGTTCGATGGAAATACCCCAAAGCGGGAGAAGATAACTCCAAGGTTTCTGTGTGGATTTATTCTGTAAATGCAAATGCATCTGATTCAAAAAACAATAATTCATCGATAGCTGGTTCCGGTAATGAGAGCCCTTCCCATAAAGGAGTTACCGCTACAAATTCACAAAAAAGAGAGGTGATTTCCACGGCTTCGGACGATAGTTATTTACCCCGCATTCAATGGGCGGATCAATCGGATTTACTCTTTATCCAAAAGCTAAACCGTTGGCAAAACCATTGGCAAGTATATAGCGTTGATGCAAATGCAGGAAATTCCGCCTCTGCCTCCTTGATTGTAGAAGAAAAAGACCCGGCTTACGTAGAGGTACCTGATCAATTCCTATTTGTTCCTAACACTAAAAACTTGATTTATACCAGCGAAAAATCGGGGTTTAATCACTTGTATTTATTAAATTATGAGAAAAAAACTGCCGTAGCAATCACCCGCGGTGATTGGGAGGTAGTAAGTCTTTTGGCGTATGTACCTCAAACCAAATCGGTATTATTTACGGCCACCAAAGAGAATATTTTAGAGGATCATTTGTATTCCGTTGACATTGCAGGAAAATCCATCAAATTATTAACTCAGCCAGGGTATAATTACAGCATCCAAGTTGGACCCAACAGTCAATATTATTACGAAACCCGCTCCGCCATGGCCCACCTATCACCAAACGGTGCTATTCAAGGGAATTGGCCCATAAAATACAATGGGTATGCGTTTGAATTGAGATTAAAATCCCTTACAACCAACCAGGAAAAACTGATTTACCAAAACGACAATTGGAATAACAAGCTTATCAGTGTTGGAGCGCAGCCAGTAGAATTCAAGCAATTTAATAGTTCCAGCGAGGGCACTGCATTTACCGGTTTACCCGTAAATCTACCGTTGAATTCGTACGTGATTTATCCCAATAATTTTGACCCATCTAAAAAGTATCCCGTGCTGATGCATATTTACGGCGGCCCTGGATCCAACCAAGTTAAGAATACATTTATGGGTCGAAATTTCCTATGGCATCAGTTCTTGGCTTCCAAGGGATACATGGTGGTTGTGGTAGACAATCGCGGAACCGGAAGACGTGGAGCACAATTTAAAAAATCCACCTATTTGCAGTTAGGCAAATTGGAAGCATTGGATCACGCAGCCGTTGCGAAGCAATTGGGAAGACTGCCTTACGTAGATAGCGCTAGAATTGGAATATGGGGTTGGAGTTTTGGTGGATACATGAGTTCGCTGGCGATTACCAAAAGTCCAGATGTTTTTAAAATGGCTATTGCCGTTGCGCCCGTAACCAGCTGGCGATATTACGACAACATCTACACCGAACGATTCCTCCGCAGACCCCAAGATAACCCCACAGGATACGACGAAAATTCGCCCATCAATTTCACTAAAGGAATTAAAGGAAACTACTTATTGATTCACGGTAGCGGTGATGATAACGTACATTGGCAAAACAGCGCCATGATGATTAATTCTATGATTGAATCCGGTTCTCGGTATAATTTCGAAATTTACCCCAACCGAAATCACGGCATTGGTGATCCCGCAGCCAGCAAACACCTATACAACTTAATGACCAACTACATTTTAAACAATCTTTAAGGTTGTAATGCGCATCAATAAACTTTAGGATAAAATCATCATAATATATGTGTCCTCAGGAGCGTTTTAACTTACATTAAATGATTTTTTAAATTGCTCGAATACGTTTTTGGGGTCGATATTGTTCAAACCCATTTCTTTAAAAATCGCTTTGTCCGGTAATTCGCCAGCTGTCAATTCAACAAACTTATTCACGTGTTCTTGAATGGTCTTAGGCAATTCAAATTCTGATTCAGGTGTTAGCATTACCGTTAAACGAAACACGTCTGCTTTGTGCTTTTTCAACTGTTTTCCATCTTCTTTACTCCCACTTTCAATTCTTTCTTTGATTTCCAAAAATGCCTTTGCTTTCAAACATATCAATGCCTCTATGTTGGCATGATGTAAGCCATCTTCCATTTGACTATGTTCAATCATGTAATTGTAATAGTCGTCATTCAGGAGAATGGCAGACAAACTGGACAAGTCATCATCAACAGGAATTGGCGTTAGATGTGATTCTCCTTCCAAAACTATCATATCAGGAGTTCTAGAAAATAGTTCTATTTGATGCGGAAATTCAATATTTGCCGGTTTAACAAAGCGGTAATACTCCCTGCCATTATTACTTTTTTCCCTTTGCTGATATTTTCCATCAGCAATAAACTGCCAAAACTGTTTTACAAAATCAGAACTAAGAGCTTCAACAACCAAGATTATGTCAATATCCTTGGTGGCTCGCGGAACAAAGCCCGCTTCATCAAGGATAATATCACAAGCAGTGCCTCCGATAATTACATAATTATTGGGATACTGCTCAAAGTATTTTTTAAAAATGCCGATTCCTCTTACCATATAAATTCCTCTAAAATTTGTTTTCCTGCGATTTCAACGCGTTCATCTATGTTATTCTTTATGCTGAGAAATAAAGAAAGTGGATCCACAACTGCCCTGGCATTAGGCAATTCATCCACCAATGTCAATGGATTATATTTCCATACCTCCAACGCACACCTACCTTCATATTCATTCAAATTCAACAATGCATTACTTTTTTGCAACCCATAAAATTCGGTTTTTTCTATTGCAAAATATTCTTGGCTACTTGGATTCAAATCTGAGTATTCAGACAAGGCAGATGCATTGCTTTGCAACAGTTCATGGTTTTTAGGCATTTCATCCACATACACCGTTTTAATGACAGGATTCACTAAAATACTCTGTCGATAAGCTGTATTCCATAACTCCTTCCTTTCATACTTAAAACGAATAAATTTCTCTTTTTCACCCTCAACGTATATTAACTTATGGAATTTCAAATTTTCAACCGCTTTTGTAATCGCCATGGACGTATAACCTAATTTCTGAGCTATTTCTTTAAAGGAATGTTCCTCTAATTTCCATTTCTGATTTCTATGGATGATTTGATAAAACAGCAACAATTGTGCAGATGGGAGTAATGTCTCATTATTCTGCTTCGTCTTTGGGTGAACATAACTTTCCCTCAAATCAATCAACAACTCGGGCAAATAAAGTTGTTTCCCATGTACTATAAAACTGATCCCTTTTTCAATCAATCGTTTGCGGTGAAAGGCTTGAATGTTTTCCAAAACAATCACTACTTTTTGGTTAAGCAGGTTTCTTATCTGTTGTACCTGTTTTTGGATTTGCTGAATACTAAATTCATCATCGTTTTTCAGCTCAGCCAATATTATTTCCGTGGTGAATATAGTTGATCGGTATAGTTTGAATGTTTCGTGGATATACAGAGGAAGCCTGTCCAATTGTTTTTTTTCAAGTGGGTAAATAGATGGCTGCAAACCCAAGGTTTCCTCAATGTATGTTAGCGTTTCCCAAATTTTATTTGCCATAATAAACCTATATTTTATTAATAAATTAATTTACTTTATTATGCAAATATAAGTTTATTGTATTGAATTTTAAATCAATTCAAATTTATTTGACTTAAAAAACCGATGCTCATGTTGTTGCACATAGCCTAATTGATTGGTAATTAGTTTCGTATTACCAATAGTGAACTCTGGGGTATTAGTATGATGATGACCATACGCCCAACAGGCTATGTTCGATGATTCTATAAAGTTATGTAATTCCACCGCAAACGCTTCATTCAATACATCTCCCTTATACTGCTCTGGATAGTTCATAAAAGTTGGAAGATGGTGTGTAAATACAGCTATATTTTCTTCAACAGCAATCTTAAGCTCATTTTGAATAAACGCAATACAATCTTTATGCAACGCATTGTATTGCTCGAATGAAAAACGGAATCCGTTGTGTTTTATTAATCGAAAATCATTCATACTTCTTTCAATTTGCCACCCATTTCCCTCGCTGATACGACTCCAAAGCGTTGAAAAAAGTAATCTAGTGTTTTTATGAACAACCGATAAATTATTTACTAAGAAAACATTATCCCTGATTTTTTCATTAAGGATTCCAGATTTCATTGCAATATCAGAATGATAGTATTCATGATTTCCAGGCAACCAATAAGTCACTTCAAAATTATCCGACACATAATTGAAAAAATCCTTGTACTTATCAATGAAAATAAATGGCAAAATATCTCCAGCCAATACCAAAACTTCGCCCTCTGGTTGCAATGGGCACTTTTTCAGGAATGCCTTATTTTCAGGAAATTCTAGATGCAGGTCTGAGGCGTATTGGAATTTAACTGGCATTGCATACATTTTTAATTATTCTTTTCGGATATTTGAAAATCTCATTATTATCTCAAATGGGTTTCTCACATTTAAGTTCTGTTCATTTCTAACAGCATTCTTTGATTAAAGCCATACGATAAATGAAAATAAAAGAAATTATCCTTTTCACCAAGAACTAATCGTCGAAAAAATTGTTTTCCTTGTAATTTCACTCAATATGTTACCAGAAATCGGAAAACTAGCCCCTGCATTTACTGCCAATAATCAACACGGAAACACTGTTTCTTTAGCGGATTTTTCAGGCAAAAAATTGGTATTGTATTTTTACCCTAAGGACGACACCCCCGGTTGTACCGCCGAAGCTTGTAGCTTGCGCGATAATTACGATGCCCTCATTTCACAAGGTTATGCCATCGTTGGTGTGAGTCCAGACGATGAAAAGAAACATACCAAATTCATCACCAAGTATAACCTTCCCTTCGATTTGCTAGCCGATACGGATAACGCCATCGCTTTGGCCTACGGTGTTTGGGTAGAAAAAAGCATGTACGGAAGAAAGTATATGGGGATCGCCCGAACCACGTTCGTTATTAATGAAAATGGCATCTTGGAAGAAATCATCGAAAAGGTGGATACCAAAAACCACGCACAACAATTATTGAAATAATTTCATTCGTAATTTCTCATTACAATCTTTGTTGGTCGTTCCATACTATTACTAGTAGAAATCACTATCAAAGGTGGATCAAGTTTTTACCTTACCTAACGATTATTAACGACTTGGTGTCGGTCCCACGGCCCGTTTCAATTGTCACGTAATATAATCCCTGCCGCAAAGCAGTGACATTGATTTCCGTAGATTGGGTTTCAACCACCCTTTTACCAGCAGAATCTCGAACCACCACAGAGGAAACAGGAATATCAGACGAAATACGCACCACTTCTCCATTCAAAGGATTAGGGGATAACACCCAATTTTGTGTAGTCGCTAGTTCATTCCGTGCATTCGATGGATTCGAAGGTATCAATTTAAATTGCCAATATCCGGTGCCGTAATTGATTCCAACGACCAAAATATTGGATTGAAATTCCAAAGAATACCTTCTCAGACCCGTTTCCGTGGCTCCAGCCCCCAATTCCCCCTTGTTTGTGGCCTTGGGTAATCCCAAATAATTACCAGTCCCCGCAATGATCAACTCACCACTCAACGAATCAATACTCCAACTACCCGTATTACTACCATCATGCGGAGCTTTAGGGGCGGCACAACCCTCCTTACCCCCATTCTGCCAACCTTCTAGCCAGGTTTGTCCACCCAATACATTGGAGAAATCCCCGGAAGCCCCAAATCGATATACGTCGTCAAACAAACACGACCGCGTTTGCACATCGGCCAAACTGTTGCTCCACCAAGTTAACTGACTCTTATCGGCGCCCACAGCCAATGCCCCTGCTTGCGGTACAATTTTCCAATCGCCCGAAAGTTGCTTGGCTTCGATCCATACCGAATCAGACGCCACCCTGGCTCCGCTGTCATCCGTTGCCACCGCATAAACCCTGTGCTTTCCTAAAGGTATTGTTTTAAACACGGCAAACGGTTCCACGAGTGAGACCACTGAATCCGAATCCAACCAATAGGTTATCTTCTGAATCAAACCGTCTGGATCCGTAGCCGATGCCTGAATCCGGATTTTTTGATTTTCGATATACACACCGGCAGCCAGCGGCTGAATCAAGGATACTTCCGGCAATAAATTCCTTCCGTCGCCCACAAATACATACATCGTTTGTTGATCGCTATAAAGACTATCACTCACGGTTAATTGCATTTTATAGACACCTTCTTCCAGTCCACGAAGAGTAGGTTCTTTATCGGTTTTCGAATCAATCGCTAAAACACTCGGACCGTAAATCTGCGTCCATAGATAATTCAAATACCCCAATTTACCGGGGGAACTGAGCGCCGCAGATAAGCGAACCGAATCTACCAATTTGGAAATCGATTTATTACCACCGGCATTGGCAATGGGCATTTTGTCAGGGAAATTACCCGTTTTAGTAAAGGTGATTGAAGCCAAGTTTATTCCTGCCTCTTCGAAATACAAACGCAACATACGCTTACCACCACGCAACGGAATATTGGTTATTTCCTTGTTGGCAAAGGTCTCCCATTTGCCGGTGGTAGCAAAACTGCTGGCTATTCCTACCGTTTTGCCATCCAGTTCAAGTTGTATTTTCCCCCGAGCCGATGTATTTCCGTTGGCATATCGAATTACACATTTATACAAACCATCTTCCGAAACATTCGTTGAATATTCGTACCACTCTCCGTCTTCAATCCAAGTTAAAATCAATCCCTCTTTGGGGTCTCTAGACACATCTGCAAACTCATCTTTTCTGCTATCGCCCTGATTCACGGAGCCAACATCCAAGTAACTCACTAGCTGCGCATTACCGCCTTCAAATTGATCAAATCTACCGGATTCAATGCTCCCCGGGATTGCGTTCCATTTCCTTTCAAAAGGCACCTGTTCACCAACCAGGATAATGGGTATATTACTCTGACTAACTTGACCTTTGAAGTACACATTGGCGTAAAAACGATACCTCCCAGAAGCTAATTTTGACGTTTTCAGTACGATTTCTTTGCTCCCTGCCGAGGAAATAACGGTAGAATTCATATACCAACGAATACTATCTGGCTCTACCAACAGGGTATCCATTCGAAGAGTGATCGAACTTCCTTTGTAGTATTGTTGGTAATCAGATTGAATTCGTACAGGAATCCCTAAATCCTTACTGGTTATTAATTTCATGGGTGGAACTTTTAGACTAAAGCCATCAGAAAATGTAACATTCAAGGAATCTTTTCCATAGTTTTTCGCTACATACGTATTCTTTCCCCCCTTGGTAAACACCATAGCCAACGGATAATTAGCAGTCACCGCTGGACTAAATCTACCTAACGCATTAAGCGAATGCAACCAATGATAGGTTTGTGCGTCCGAGATTCCAAACTTTAAGTTCCTATTCGGATAAGAATTATACAGCTTGATTGCGGCCGATGGATCCATAAACGCTAGATACTTCCAATACACATCGTGCCACAAATTGTCATTGGTTTGGTTGGATAAAATCCCTGTATTCTTTGCCATTTCCTTCCACAAACGCTGTACATAACTACTATCGGTAGCCAAATAAAACGAACCGCCATGGATAGGGTACAACTCAATACCGTACGAAGCAGCAATATCGTTGGTCCAAAACGTCCCATTATCGTAGGAATTGCCCCAAACCCGAGATACCAAGGCATATGCTTGTGTTTTGGCAAAATTCCTACGTTGGATATCAAACCAATACTCATCGATGGCCGATTTTTCTGTACAATATAAATAAATCCCCAAATCCCGAATGGCTTTGTTCCCTGTAACCATACCCCAATGAATCAACGAAGAATTAAACTGCATACTTTCTGATGTAGATTCTTGATCGTTACCCTGTGGAAATGTAGCAAAGCCATTGGCCCAACAGTGTCCGGCATAGGGGTTAAAATTTCGCAAATAAGGGAAAAGCGCATCCGTCCGGTTAGGCGATGCAGCATCCCGAACCAATAAATCGATCATCCCTCCGTATTTCGTAGACCAACCCGGTTCAAATTCTTCTAAAAACGATGCGGCATGAATAAAATACCCCCAATGGAAATGGTGATCGTTAATATTATTATCCTGTCCATGCCCTGCGGGATAACCCAACAAACTGGTCCAGGTTTTATTGTAATAGAAGAGAAAAGCAACCTCTCCGGAAGAATACGACAACCAATTCTCCAATCGATTTTTAATTGTTTTCACAATGGCCGATACCGCCTCCGTATTTCCCATCTCATGAGCCACCCGTGCCGTTTGAATCAATCGATTCATCACCTGTCCTTCGTTGTAGGAATCTGTCCAAGTACTCAACCCTTCGTTTTGTAATTGTTCGATTTTGCTCTGCAATGAAATGGGGTTAAAACCCTCACTCATATAATCAACATAGGGTAAAGTGGGCAAAATTCCCGTAAACGTGTATGAAACCCGGTAACGATTGGAGGCTATTAACTTTAATTCACCGCGAACTGTTGGAAAAACATGCCCCGTGTAGGTGGGATTAGCCCCAGACAAGTGCGCCCATTGATGCGGCAATAAGCCACTCAACACGGTAGAGTCTGTGCCTTCATGCACCCTGGGCTTAATTTCAAACTCCGTATTCACCACATTGGTGGATTCAACGTATTGCCAATTGGCTTGTGTACTTGTTGGCTCCACAAACGCATACCGCTGAAACGTATCCGCCGCATTCTTCAACGAAGGGGAATTGTGTGGTAACATCATCATCGACCAATAATTTTTACCATTCAATCCCGAAATGTATGATGTTCCACGTTTTACCCACTGTGTACCTGACGGACCATACACCACAAAATCGGCCCCGTTATATGCATTCTCTATAATTAAATTAGCTCCGTTTACCGTCACAGTTCCTGAATTCACCAATACCCTCGCAGAATCCGAGCTACCTTTTTGAAAATACAGCATCGGCATACCCATCCCCATGGTGGTTTGAAATCGGCGGGTAGACTCTTTCCATTCCATTGTGACGGTCCAGTCTGTGTAAGCAGCAACCACCGATGAACTGGCATTCAAATCCTTAACACCCACAACAATAGGTTGAATATCACTGATTACACCCCACGGGATATAGCTCACCACCAAACCCTGATTTACGGTTTTCATGGTAAGTGGATAGTTGAATAAATTATCGCAGTGCGCCGATTTTAGCTTCGCCGACCACCAATCGTTGGTGGGAACTGGCTTAGATTTTAAGGAATCAACCACCAATGGACTACCGGATGGATAGCCATTTCTGCCGGCAATGTCAGTGCCAGGAAAAGTGGTGGTATAACTACCCGAGCCTACCGTTACGCGCTGAGAAAACAAAGAAGTTAGGGCTCCAACCCCTAAGACAAACAGGACATTTCTTTTTAACATTTTTGAACCAACCCAGTTTCATGCAACCACCATTGGCCAAACAATTTGCTAGGTAAAACAAATATACACGAATATCTTAATTATTGTATTTTTTACAATATCAATAATGAGATAAATTGTAATTCAAATCGTTCCGAACCCCATTCTACATAATCGTTGAATTCAAACCAAGGAACAATCTGTACAACCAAACCAAGGAACAATCCGAACGATCAAACCAAGGAAATCTCTGAAACAATTCAAAAAACTACTAAAAACCAGCCCCAATACTTTCGATTCACACAAAACTTATGTTTTTTTGAACTATGAACTCAGAGGTGTCTCGGATTGGCGTTATTGGCAGTGGAAGTTGGGCTACGGCGTTGGTTAAAATATTAACCGACAATGGAAACCAGGTAATGTGGTGGATCCGAAATGCAGAGAAAGCTGAATTTATTAAATCCAACCGACATAATCCGGATTACCTCAGTTCTGTAGAAATTCATACAGACCGAGTTGAAACCACTTCCGATATCCAAAATACGTTAAACTCCTGTTCTACCGTAGTTTTAGCAGTTCCTTCAGCGTATATTCATCAAGCGTTACAAGCAGCTACGCTACCCAAAGACAGCATTTACATATCGGCGATTAAGGGAATCGAGCCCCATAGCCAGCAAGTAATGGCGGGGTATCTAAACCAAGTACACGGGATTCCCATGGATAATATCGGGATAGTTACCGGTCCTTGTCATGCCGAAGAGGTCGCCGCGGAAAAATTGAGTTTTCTAACGGTAGCCGCCACTAAAAACGAGATCGCCCAATCCTTTGCGGATAAATTACAAACTCGGTATATTCAAACCCGATGCAATAACGACTTAATTGGCTCGGAATACGCCGCGGTGATGAAGAACATTTATGCTATTGGCGCAGGCATTGCTCATGGCTTAGGGTATGGCGATAATTACTTAGCATTGTATGTGAGTGCTGCCATTCGAGAAATGGATGCCTTTTTAAATGCGTTATCCCCAGACCACCGAGACGTAAAAGAAGCAGCGTATTTAGGAGATTTATTGGTTACCTGCTATTCACAATTTAGCAGAAATAGAACCTTCGGAACCATGTTGGGCAAAGGATATTCGGTAAAATCGGCCCAATTGGAAATGAATATGGTAGCCGAAGGGTATTTTGCAGCCAAATTGGTGTACAACAAATGTGAGGAATGCCAAATTCAATCTCCCATTGCATCGGCGATTTATAAAATTATTTACGAGAGCGCTAATCCTTCCAGACAATTCAAATCACTCAATCAAGATTACTTAGGTTAAAACTATTTATTCTTTCAATTGTATAATTAACGCAGCATGGGATTTAAAATTTACACCAAGCAAGGAGACGATGGAAAAACCGGCCTAATCGGCGGAGAACGAGTATCCAAACACCACATTCGAGTTGAAAGTTATGGCACCGTGGATGAGTTGAACTCGCACATTGGTGTAGTTAGGTCAAAAATTGGTGGCAGCGAAGAAGAAGCAATTTTAAGTCAAGTGCAAAACGACCTATTCACAATAGGTTCCTTCTTAGCTTCGGCTTCCAATTCAAACCAGAAATTACCCAAAGCATTGGGCGATGATAAAATTGAAAAATTAGAATCCGAAATCGACCGTTTAACCCAGTTGCTCCCCCCTCTGCAAAACTTCATCCTCCCCGGTGCTTCGGTTATTGGAGCTCAAGCCCATGTAGCTCGATGCGTTTGTAGAAGAGCCGAACGTCTAGTTGTTTACTTGCGTGACAACGAGGAAGTTCCCGATTTTATTATTAAATACCTCAATAGACTTAGCGATTACTTGTTCACCTTGGCCCGCTTCTTGGACCACAAAAATGGTGGTGTAGAAATTATTTGGATAGCTGATAAAGGATAAGAAAATTAATAGAGTCTCCACTATTCATTCAATTTGCCAATTACAATATGCAAATTGAAATAGTGAAAATCTGAAATTTAACCTTTCATCAGAATCAACTTCAAGGATCTTTCGCTCCATCACAAAAACCAAAACGTAAAAAAATAAATTTTTTGCTTGCGTTATTTTGAAATTTGGATTTATATTTGTTCAAACAAACATTAAAATAAAAAAACAAAACATACAATGAAAAAAACATTCATTTTCGCTTCATTAGCTACTGCCATCCTCGTGTTAGGATCTTGCGGTAGCAACGCTACCGAAGCCGGTAACGCTGATTCTGCTGCTCAAGCTTCCGCCGCTGCTGTAACTTACAAAATCGATGCTGCTGCCTCTACTTTAGGATGGCACGGTTCTAAAGTTGCTGGTGTTGGAGAACATTCTGGTACTATCGCTATTCAAGAAGGAACCTTGAGTGTTGAAAACGGAAATATCACTGCAGGTACATTCGTTATCGATATGGCGAAAATCGTAGTTACCGATTCTGGAATGCCACAGGAGTATAAAGATAAATTAGTTGGTCATTTTAGCGCCGATGATTTCTTCAACTCTGCTAAATTCCCAACTGCTAAATTTGAAATTAGCGCTTGTGAAGCAAAAGCGGATGGCGATAATACGCACTTCATCACTGGTAATTTGACATTGCGTGATTCTACTAAGAGCATTTCTTTCCCTGCGAAAGTGGCTGTAACCGAGACCGGTATTACTGCCGATGCGAAAGTTACTATCAACCGTTTGGATTGGGGTATCAACTATGACAAAGACAACATGAGCTTGAACGAAAAAGCACAAGCTAAATTGAAAAATGGCGTTGTTGGTAAAGATATCGATCTAACCATCAGCTTAAAAGGAAACAAATAATTTAATACTATTTAAGTGTAAAAAAGGGGCGGTGTTACCGCCCCTTTTTTATTTTCTATTTGATGCTTTCGCTTTCAGTTGACATTAATTTGTAGCCAACTAACTACCTTCTTTTATTCACTTGGCTTCTATCGATCCAAGTTTGGGTATTATATACTAAAAATCAACTTACATTCTGCGATTACCCACCCAAACAAATCTTCGGTTGATGTATTGAGCATCGGTAAACGTTGCATTACCGCTTGGATTTCCTCCAGTAACGTGAAAATCACTATACGCCGCGTGTTGGTTTACAAACGCTGCTCCAGTAAAATTAAAACTCACTGGGGTAAATACGGCATTCATTTTCTCTTCGGTTTTATCCATAAACTCCGAATTGGTTGTATAACACTGACAGGTAATAGCACCTAACTCACTGGCACACTCCGCCGCTAACTGCAAACTATGATCGGCATCCTTGGTTTTAACTACAAAAACAATAGGACCAAAACACTCGTGCTTCCACTTATTCACAGCTTCAGCATCCACGGCAATCACCGTTGGTGAAGCTGTTCGTGCATCTGGAAACTCAGCATTATCCACTACAACAGAAGCTGCTGCCACTGCGCCGCTACCCGCAGATTCCATCGTGTCTTTTACTCTTTTCGACGTAATTTCATTCTGAATAGCACCCAACGTACCCGCGCCCATTTTGGGATTTTCCGCTAACCCTTTTACTGCTGCAGCAATCCCGGAAACAACCTCATCATAACTCAAATGACCATCCGCAGTCGTTACACCGTTTTCAGAAACAAACACATTCTGGGGAGCAGTACACATCTGACCGCTATACAAACTGGCAGCAAAAGCCAAGTTTCCAAATACCGCCGCGGCATCATTTACACTATCCAAAATCACAGAATTCACTCCCGCTTTTTCGGTAAACACAGTTTTACCTGACAAAGTCTCCAAATAATCGCCAAACGAAGAGCCTCCAGTATAATCTATCATTTTCACATCGGCATGTTCCGCCAATTCCTTTGTTATGGGATTAGAAACCGTATCTACAGCCAATTGAACAATACCTTGTGGCAATCCTGCATCGGCAAAAACCTTCTGCATTTCTGCAACTACAATGGCAATCGGTAAAATGGATTTAGGATGCGGCTTAACAATCGATACATTGCCCGTGATCAAACTCGCAAACAAGCCAGGCACAGTATTCCACGTTGGGAAGGTGCTACAACCGATAACCAAAGAAACACCTTTGGGAATTGGCTTGTAATTTTTATGCAAGGTTAAATCAAATTTACCCATATTTTTCACCCATTCAACCTCGGCTGGAAAGCGCGTCAATTCCTTGTATCCCATAGAAATCGCTTCCATCGCTCTATCGTTTGCATGAGGACCGCTTGCTTGAAAACTCATCACATAACTTTGACCCGTTGTGTGCATAGTCGCATAGGCAATTTCAAAAAATCGCTCAGACACTTTATCCAAACAACTCACCAATAACTCAGCTCGTTGATCCACAGACAATTTAGACCAACTCTTTTGGGCCGATGTGGCTTTCTCTAGTAATACCGCCGTTGTAAATGCCGGATATTGAATGCCCAATCCTTGCTGTAAAAATGGAGATACTTCCTCCCCTATCCATTGATTGGACCCACTATCGTCTAATCCTTTAAAATTATTGGCCAAGGATTTCTGGAAAGCCTCTAATCCTTTAGCACCGGCGTCTTCGGCATAGGCACGAGGATTTTCCGGCCATGCCGCATAAAAAGTTCTATTTAACTGCGCCTGATAGGCTTCTTCGATTCGCTGTATAGCACTGGTTGTCATATGATTTTCTACGTTAATTGGTATGATTTCAGATTCTTTAAGAGGGTTTAACTTCAGTTATCCCTGAAAAGTAAAAAATTCTTTATCGATTAATAATTTCTAATTATTCCAAACTTCGGTTTCAATTCAGCATGTAATTTAGGCCTGACCTGTGGGTCCACCAAATCCGAAGGGAACTGTATTTTGAGGCATGGGTTGATGATTCTCATCGAAAACAATTTCACCGAAATGATCTTCGTATCTGCCGATATTATCTCCCAAAGCCATCAACAAACGCTTAGCATGCTGCGGTGCCAAAATAATTCTGCTCTTCACTTTCCCCTTAGGTATTCCCGGCATCATTCGAACAAAATCAACGATAAATTCGGTTTGACTGTGGGTAATAATAGCAAAGTTACTGTAAGTACCTTCCGCAATTTCCTCCGTAAGTTCTATGTCAAAAGCGTTCTGCGACTCGTTATTGTCTTCCATAATAGCACAAAATTAACCGATTCCTCCCGTTTATCGCAACCAAATTAAACGGAATCCAAATTATTGCGTCTTTAATATCAAGAATACATCAACGTCCTTTTAAATTTAAAATAGTAAAAGTAAATTGCTAAGAAACGATGGAATCAAACAAACAGAGTAAACAAAGAAAATTTGCCACGAATCATCGTTTCGGCAAATTAAATGTTGCAAGAAAAGTAACTTTTTTATTTGTTGTAGCAATTTTACAAGGTATCACAACAAATAGGCTATTCTCTCAGTATACATGGGGAGAACACATTTCCCCCATCTTATACAACAATTGCGTTAATTGTCATAATGACGGTGGCATAGCTCCTTTTTCATTGATCGGCTATAACAAGGCTAAAGCTTACGCCCAATCGATAAAATCCTCGGTTGTTGACCGATCCATGCCACCATGGCCAGCTTCACCATCCTACAATCGGTATTCGCACGAAAAAATACTAAGTGCTCATGAAATTCAGCAAATCTCTGATTGGGTAGACGCCGGCGCCCCTGAAGGTGACGCGAGTAAAGCACCCGTTCCACCCTCCCCTAAAAAAGGTATAACCATCCAAAATCCAACCTTAATTGGCAAAATGCCAACCTACTTGGTTAATACCAATACGGATGTTTACCGATGTTTTGTTATCCCAACGCAATTCAACACCAACCAGTATTTAACAGAAATTGAGGTAATACCAGGAAATCCAAAAATAGTTCATCATGTTTTGGTATTTCATGATACCAGCAGTAAACCAAAAAAACTTGACGATGCGGATTTAGAACCCGGATATTTGAGTTTTGGAGGTACCGGCTCAAATTCTTCCAATCTAATTGGAGTCTACGTTCCCGGACAAGAACCCTACCAATTCCCAAACGGTTTTGCGTGTAATTTACCCCCTAATGGCTACATAATTATGCAAATTCATTATCCAGGAGGTGTAAACGCTGAGATCGATTCAACCAAAGTTATTCTAAAAACAGGTTCCAACCCGTTACGACCTATTTACATTGTGTCTGCTATCAATCACCAAAGCACCTCACTCACCAACGGGCCACTTTACTTAGCTCCGGACCAACAAAAGACATTTTATTCTCGAACCGAAAACAAGAATTACAACCTCATCGCCCTCGCCGTTGCCCCCCACATGCATCTAATTGGGAAAAGCATTAAGTCGTATTTGGTTAATGGCAAAGACACCACCAAAATTATCGACATTCCCAATTGGGACTTTCACTGGCAACGAACTTATTCCTTTCGCAAACCCGTAATCATTCCCAAAGGGAGTACGTTGTGGGGAGAGGCCTACTACGATAATACCTCCAGCAACCCCAACAATCCGAACTTCCCTACCAAGGCCATCTCCCTTGGCGAAGGGACCGGCGATGAAATGATGTTGGTTTACTATTGGCTATCTCCCTATTACCCCGGTGATGAAAACATGGTTCTGGACACCACCCCACTCAAGAATATTCTTTCCATTACAAAAGATCTTATTACATCAAATTGGAAAATTTACCCCAATCCAATAAAAATAAACAGCGAATCGAAAATAATTATCGAAAGCGAATCACCAATTAACACTATTGAAATGTTGGATCCTACTGGGAAAATAATTAAATCAACTATTCAAAAGAATTTACCTTCAGAAAATCCAGCTTTCGTAATTTCCCCTAGCATATCAGTGGAGGACAATAAATTTTCTACCCACCTTTCAATACTAAACTTAGCACCTGGCACCTACCAATTAAAACTAACAGGATCGCAGGGGCAAAGCGTTACTAGCACCCTATTAATACTGCCTTAGCAAAATCGTTGTTAACTTATCGAACGCAGATTACTGAAATCTCTACCAAAGCGTCTTTAGGCAATCGAGACACTTCCACGGTTTCACGTGCAGGGTATTGTCCCTCTTTAAAGTACGATCCATAAATGGCATTTACTTTGGGAAAATCATTCATGCTCTTTAAAAAAATAGAGGTTTTTACCACGTTAGCAAAAGAAAGATCGGCATCGGCCATTAATGCTGAAATATTATCCATCACACGTTTCGCTTGTATCTCCACATCCGTCTCGCTATCGAAACTTCCAGTTTCTGGGTTTAATCCAATCATTCCAGAGAAATAAAAAGTATTACCCGCTTGAACGGCTTGGGAATAAGGGCCGATGGGTTGTGGAGCATTTTTAGAATAAATAGGTTGTATCATTGGCTTTGATGTAAATTTGTGGCAACATGAAGATAGGCCTGATAGCAAGCCCAGAAAAACGAAAAGCTTGGGAACTAAAGAATTTACCCGATTCCACCGTTTCATGGGTGCAAGATACGCATGAGCATCGGAAGTTTGACGTTTGGATTGATTTGGATTTCGATCAAAACATCGAACGATTAATTGACTATGCTACCAACACCCAAACCACTTTTTTGTTGGGTTGCGTATTTAATACGCTGGAATCTGCTTTTCTTCAAATTTCAGGTTACACCAATCAACCAGGAGAAATTATAAAACCCGCTACCTGGAAAGGGATTGGAATCAACCACCTGCCCACTTTCATAGAAAGACAAACCTTGGAATTTACCAACCCCTTCGGATTAGAAATTCCCTATTTAGAACCCATATTCTTCAAATTGGGTTATCCTCAATGGGAACAAGTAAACAGCCGAGTGGGAATGGTTACACCGCGCGTAGTATGCATGATTATAAACGAAGCCTATTACACAGTTCAAGAGCGTACTGCACTGCCCGAGGATATAGATCAAGCCATGAAACTAGGAACCAACTACCCGAAGGGCCCGTTTGAATGGTGCAGAGAAATTGGAATCAACAATGTTTATCATCTTTTGGATTCCATGTATTTGGATACGCGCGAAGAACGATACAAAATCTGTAGCCTGCTCAAACAAGAGTGGTTAAGCAGTCAGTTGAAATAATCATTTTTTTACCTTTTATTGCTAAAAAACACATTGTGCAAGCACAATGTATAATTAGTGCAGGATCTATAAACTACTCTGTTGTTTTCCTAATTCATTGAATCCAATCTAGCATTTGACATTTCTCTCCGCGCAGATCGTAATATTCAACGAACAAAAAAGGGCGACCATTTGGCCGCCCTTTTCAATATTAAACAAATAATGAATTACTTCTGCACAGTAATTTTCTTAGTTACTACTTGCTTGCCATTGCTTACTTCTACCAAGTAAACTCCGTTGCTCAAGT
>CAZKOM010000010.1:0-42764 GCA_964554385.1 uncultured Flavobacteriaceae bacterium
TACGTCTTTAACATCTTCTGTAACAAATACTTGGTTGCAGTATAATTGTACCCGATTATTTCGATTATCAATGGCTTCGTTTACCTTAGGGAAGTATAACACACCGGTTAGATTGAATGGGTAATCGGTGTTTAGGTGAATATGAAACAACGGTGCTTCTTGCATTGGATACAATTCTTCGAAGAATGTTTTGTAATCTTCAGGTTGAAGATCCGCTGGTTTTTTGGTCCAAACAGGTTGAGTATTATTAATAGATTCACCGTCAAATTCTACGGGGATGGGCATGAACCTACAGTATTTGCGCAATAGTTCACGAATTTTCCATTTACTTCCGTAGGTTTCAGCATCCTCATCGGTAAGATATAAAATTACATCTGTACCGCGTTTTTTACGCTTTCCTTTACCGATGTTATATTCGGTAGCCCCGTCGCAATCCCAGTGCACTGCTTGGGTATCCTTTTGGTAGCTTTTGGTTTCGATAGCAACGCGTTTTGATACCATAAAAGCGGAATAAAACCCTAAACCAAAATGACCAATCATTTGCTCTGGGTCTTTATCTTTCCATTGTTCGGCGAATTCACGGGCACCTGAAAAGGCTAATTGGGTAATGTACTTTTCCACTTCTTCTTCGGTCATTCCGATACCAGAATCCGAAATAGTCAGTGTTTTTTCTTTTTCGTCCAGGGTGATGGTAATTTTGGCAGAGTCAATATCGTCTTCAAATTCACCAACTTTGGACAAGGTTTTCAATTTTTTGGTGGCGTCCACCGCATTACTTACCAATTCTCTAATAAAGATTTCTTGGTCTGTGTAAAGGAATTTCTTAATGATCGGGAAGATATTTTCCGATTGTACTGAAATTTGTCCGGTTCTCATGCGAAGGCATTAGCAATCGATGTACCAAAGCTCGGTTACTGAAATTTTGTCAGTTTGCGAATTTTACTAACGGAGAAAAACGTTTTTGAAATTTTACGAATGTCAGTAGGGTAGCGTTGTGCATACTACAACATTGATTAATTTTGGGAATCAATTCATGGATTCGGCAAAGATTAAACCTCGTCTAACTCCGCAACAAGCAAGACCTAAAATTGAAAAGTACTGTTCATACCAGGAGCGGAGTCAATGGCAGGTTAGAAAGAAGCTAATGGATTATGGTTTATCTTCCGTAGATGCTGATATGATGTTGGTGGAATTAATTCGTGATAATTTTATCAATGAAGAGCGATTCACTCGGGCATTTGTTTTCGGGAAATTCAAAACGAAGGGCTGGGGAAAGAAAAAAATCCAACAGGGGTTGATGGCGGTAGGTGTGAATGAAAAACTAATTCTTAGAATATTAACGGAGTTGCCGGCCGAAGATTATTCAGATAAATTGGAGATCATCGCCCAAAAAAAATGGCGTTTGATTAAGGGTTCCACGATTTATGAAAGGCAGGTAAAGTTGCAGCGTTTTCTACTTGGCAGGGGCTACGACATGGATGCGGTGATTAGCATTGCCAAGCAGATATCCGCATCTTCTGCGGATGAATGATGGGCTGGGTTCCCTTAAATTGAGTAGCTATATTGGCTTTATTTATAGAAGTAATTAAAACACGGAATCTGCGTTTAATGCAAAATCGGAAGAGTTTAAATGGTTGAATTAGAAGTGATTTATAGAAAAAAAGATTTTTCCATCTTCAACCATTCCAAGGCAGAATCACCTAACATGATTGCTTTTTCTTGATCGGTAAAGTTTGATGATTTGATCAATTCACCGGGGTTATCTTCGCCTAAGGGGAAGGGATAGTCGGTGCCAAGTGTAACACGATTAACGCCCACTAAATTGGCAACAAACTTCAACATGTCTTTATCGTGAACTAAGGAATCCAACCAAAACTGTCCCAAATACTTTTTGGGATTATGAACGTTATCAACGGCTACTAAATCCGGTCTTGCTTGCCAACCGTGTTCTATTCTTCCGATGGTAGCAGGGAAGGCTCCTCCTCCATGTGCAAAGGCAACGCGAAGATGGGGCAATCGTTCAAAAACTCCTCCAAAAATCATGGAGCAAATGGCAAGAGAAGTTTCGGCGGGCATACCTACTAACCAAGGCAGCCAATAATCGGGCATTTTGGTTTTGGCGCTATACCACCATGGGTGAACGAACAAAGCCATGTCTAAGGTTTGCATGGCTTCGAAAATTGGAAAAAGTGAGGCGTCGTTTAAATTCAGATGATTGATGTGCGAACCAATTTGAATTCCTTTCAATCCTATTTTCTTGCATCGTTCTAGTTCTTTAATCGCCAAATCGGTATGTTGCATCGGCAAGGTGCCCAATCCTACAAATCGTTTGGGGTATTTTTCAACGATTTCGGCAATATGATCATTTAAGAAGCGAGAAATTTCTAACGTGTCTTTGGGTTCGGCCCAATAACTGAACATGACGGGGATGGTGCTTAATACTTGCACATCTACTTGATGGTGGTTGCATTCTTGTATGCGTTGTTCCGCCGACCAGCAGTTGTGTTCAATTTCGCGAAAAAATGCGGTATCCATCATCATTTTCGCACAGCAGGGTTTATGATGGTCTAACCAAACAAATTCACCGTAACCAAATTTTTGTGCCCAATTGGGGATTTTTTCTGGGATGATGTGGGTATGAATATCAACGGTGAAAAATTGATTTGGGGACTGTAGCATGGGGCAAAAATACAGCAAAGGTTTGTAGTTGGGAATAACTGCGAGTAAGAGTATGTTTGCGGTGAAAAATTTTACCCATGAGTCAGCAGGGAAATCGCAGAACGGTGGATTTATTTGGAGCCACCAGTATAGTTGTTGCCAACATGATAGGAACGGGCGTGTTTACAAGCTTGGGTTATCAGTTATTCGGGATTCAAACTGGATTTGGAATCGCAATGATTTGGCTCGTTGGAGGCTTGTTAGCATTTTGTGGAGCGGTATGTTATGCAGAATTGGCCACACGATTTCCGGAAGATGGTGGCGAATACTATTTCTTAGGTAAAATTTATCATCCTGCGGTGGGCTTTGTTGCGGGTTTTGTAAGTTCAACTGTGGGTTTTGCAGCGCCCATTGCTGGTGCGGCCTTGGCACTTGGGGCCTATTTAAAAGGAGTATTTTGGGGATTGGAACCGGCAGCGAGTAACGGAGGTGATGCCGTAACCTCTTCGTTGCATTGGTACGATAAATTGCAATCGCCGGATTATATTATCGCCGTGTTTGTCATCCTGTTAATTACAGGAATTCATTGGTGGAATGCGCGTTTGGGCATTGATTTTCAAAAAGGATCAACGGTGTTGAAAATAAGCATGATGGTATTATTTATTCTGGCAGGTATCTATTTGGGTAATCAACCGGTTAGTTTCCTTCCATCGGATGCATCGTTTACAGAGTTGTTTGGTGCAACAGGGACAGCCACTTCGGAGATACCATGGTGGCAGCCATCTTGGATTACAGGAGCTTTTGCAATCAGTTTGGTTTGGGTGAGTTTTGCTTTTAGTGGTTGGAATGCAAGTACCTATATTGCTGGAACTATTGTAAATCCAGAGAAAAACTTAAGCAGAAGTATCATCGCGGGTACCTTAACTGTAACGGTGTTGTATGTCCTGTTGAATATGGTATTTATGATGGCTTCGCCGGTTAGTTCTTTAGTAGGTGTTAAAGAGGTGGGTTTGGTAGCGGCCCAATCGTTGTTGGGTAAATCTGTTGGTGGATTAATGGGAGGAATTATCAGTTTGTTATTGGTTTCAACGATTTCAAGTATGGTATTCGCGGGCCCAAGAGTTTTGGCTAAAATGTTTGAGGCCATTCCGGCTACCGTTTCACTCTCCAAGCGAGAAACGGATGGGAATCCTCGTAGAGCTATCGGTGTGCAATTGCTGGTTACCTTGGTATTGTTGTTTGCCATGGACTTCCCGCAACTCATTTACTATATTGCGTTTACGCTCAGTTTATTTACGATGCTTACGGTTTTTGGGATGGTATGGTTGAGAATTAAAGACGGAAAACCCACGGGATACAGAGCATTAGGATATCCCGTTACCCCATTGATCTTTTTGGCTGCTACGTTTTTGGTAGCTATGTTCTTTATCGATCAAAAACCAACTGAAAGCGTATATGGTTTAAGTACTATTGGTTTGGGATTGGTATTTTATGGCTTAAGTAAATTATCAACTAAATCAAAATCAGTAAATTAAGCTGATGAATTAAATCCAATCGGCGATTAAAAATAACGCTTTATACGGCGGAATTAGTGCAGTTTGTCTTTCCGATGCTGAATAAACCAAGAGGAAACCCAAGCGGTAAAAGTTCCAAACATACCCACACCGGCAGTCATGAGAACGGCAGCAATCATCCTTCCTAAAGTAGTAACGGGAACCATATCGCCATGCCCTACTGTAGTAACCGTGACGTATGCCCACCAGAGGGCATCTTCAGCAGTTTTTATGGTGCTTCCGGGTTTGCCTTCTTCTACTTCTAAGATGGCTATACTGGAGAAAATTACCAATAGGATGTAAGCGATAATTGCCGCAGTAAAGGTACTTTGAATACGGGATCGAAATAGGTAATGTATGATTTGTTGGGACGATCGAAATGCGCGAAATATCCTTAATACACGGATGATTTGAAAATAACCTGATTGACTGAAAACACCGATAGCAGGGATACTTGTAATTAAATCTACCCAACCCCATTCGTTGATTAAATAGTGTTTTTTGCTTTCGGCTTTTTTTAGGTTTACTATAAAATCAAGGATGAAGATTAAGCAGACAAACGCATCAGCAATGTGCAGTAATCGAATAAGTTGCGGAGTTATTTCAAAGAGAAATTCGATGATTACGGCGATGATTACGTACACCGACATCAACATACTAACGATATTTAAACCCGTTAAGGATTTATGTTTTGGATGAAACGAATCCGCTTCCATGCCTTTCGAAAATAGGCAAAATTATATTTTGCTAGATGTTTTTTCTATTCTTAAACACAGTAATGCTGCGAGTAATAATAGACCGCCACCAATCATTACTGCGTGTATCTCGTTGTTATTTAACAAGTTCTTCATCACCTTTCCAAAAAATAGTGAGGCAATGATTTCTGGCAATACGATGAAGAAGTTGAAAATCCCCATATAAATCCCAATTTTATTTTCGGGAATACTTCCGCTTAGCATACTGTAAGGCATACTGACGATAGAACTCCATGCAATACCCACACCGGTCATTACAAAAAACAGTAAATTAGCATTGTGTTGTTCCACCACCCATCCGAACGAAAGTAAAGCCACACCGCCAATCGCCAAACAAATCATGTGGGTAATTCGATTGGTAAAACTCTTGGCCAACCAAGGAAGAATAAGGGCGAACAAAAAGGTAATTAGATTCTGAAAACTAAATGTCAAACCAGCGAATTCGCCTCCTTTACCAAAATTCGCTTTAGCAGTACTACGATCGCTTATCACTATCCATTGTACAGCATTCTGAGGCAGGTTGTTTTTAATGGTTTTGCGGTGGTAGGCATTATATATATTTAACACCGTATCGTAGGTGATATACTGAACTTTTTTACTGGTGCCATTCACTCCTAGAACCGAAGTATCGGTAGTGTACTGAATAAAATATCGATCCGATAAGGTGTCTTTATTCCAATTCAAACTCAGTAGCACTAAGGTATCCGATGATGCGGTTGGCAACAAAGTGGAATCTACTTTTCCGTCTTCCTCACTGATGTTCGTTTCCGTTTCTTCGAGCATGGATGAATCTTGATTTTCAGGAGCGAAATAAGTCACCTCCTTTTTGGGATGTATTATTTCGGTTGCGGAAGGACTGCCTTTAAACAGGCTTTTACCCACCGATGGACTGTAGTAGAACCACATTAAAAATAGTCCAGGCCAGGTTAAAAATTGCACCAATGCCAATTGTTTCATGCGTTTGGGCATGTGCGTGATGGCATGCAAAATCTCCAACGCACCGGCACCGAACCCTTTTTTACTTTCTTCAACTTTTTTACGATCTGGGACTTCGGAGGGGGGATATTCTTTACTGGTTAATATGGTATATAACACTAAAACAAAAAATGCAGCTGCGCCAATGTAAAAACTGAGTTTTACGTTATATGGAATGGCAGAGGTACTATGTAAATCCGGTTTTATCCCCACCCAGTTGGTTAATATCCATGGCAATGCACTGGCGATAACACTGCCGGCTCCAATGAACATACTTTGCATAGAGAATCCAAGATCTCGCTGTTCTTCTGGAAGTTTATCGGCCACAAAAGCACGAAACGGCTCCATGGAAATGTTTATAGAAGAATCCAGAATCCACAATAAACCTGCCGCCATCCATAGCTCAGAACTGTTTGGCATCAAGATCAAAGCAGCGGAACTGAGTATGGCACCAATAAGGAAATAGGGTCGTCTTCTGCCCCAGAAAGGATGCCATGTTCTATCGGAAATGTAACCAATGATGGGTTGCACAATTAGACCGGTAAGTGGAGCCGCTAACCACAATAATGGAATTTTATCCGGTTCAGCATCCAGAAACTGATAGATGGAACTCATATTGGCCATTTGCAGGCCCCAACCAAATTGAATCCCCATGAATCCAATGCTCATGTTGATTATTTGGAAAATCGACAGTTTCGGCTTTTGATTGCTCATACGCTACAAAGATTAGGATTTTTTATTGTCCGATGATTACAAAGCCCCAAGGTTGTAAATGAATATTGGTTTGTATGTCTGATTCTGAAACGGAAACCGTATTCTTTATGGAAGAGGATTGAAAACGATCGCCGATGAGGATTTGTTTCGAAGTAATGCCTTTAGACCAACCGGATTGATTTAATGCAATTGGTGCAGGTTCATCGCTGAGATTGCACATCACCAATACACTTTTTTGTTGGTAGGTTTTTTTGAAAATAAACACGCCCGAACTCAATCCTTCTGCAACGGCAGTAGGGGAACTTATTATTTCCATAGGAATGCCGTCTACGTTAAGCAAGGCTGGATGTGAGTGTTTTAGCGCATTCATACTGCGGTACCAAGCGTAACGGGAGGTATCGGACCAGGAGGGGATAGGGTCTTTTTTAAAGAACTCCAATCGTTTTTTATTATTGGCTTCTTCGCCTGAGTAAATTAAAGGTATGCTGCTAGACAGAGTATAATTGAGCATACTAAACAATTTCCATTTTTCGCCATACTTTTCTTCTACAGTACCATTCCAGGTATTTTCATCGTGATTGGTGATGAAATGCATGGCAAGGGATCCTTTTGGGAATCTACTGCGCATTTCTTCGATGCTTTTGATAAAATCTGCCGCTGTGATTTTCCCTTTGGCCAAGTCTGCGGATTTTCCATGATAGTTCCATGCGTAGTAAGCATCAAATGCTTGGTTCATGTAGCGCGCTGGGTTGGGATCTATATCCGGGTTCCATTCCATTTCGGCCAACATAAATAACTTTTTACCCGCTTTAGATTCTAACGCAATTCGTGCTTCTTCCCAAAAATCTACGGGTACCAAGAAGCAAACATCGCAGCGGAAGCCATCCAATCCTAAATCCAGCCAATACTGCATTTGCTTGATCATTTCTTTTCGCAGTTCTGGATTTTTATAATTTAGCTGCGCCACATCGGTCCAATCCCAAGGGGTTTTAATTCTTCCTGAATCATCGTGTTGGTACCAATCGGGGTGCTGTGTAATCCAGGGGTGATCCCAAGCGGTATGGTTGCCCACCCAGTCTAAAATTACTTTCATTCCGGCTTTGTGAGCCTGATCAACTACCTCTTTAAAATCATTGATGTCACCGAATTCTGGGTTAATGCCCGTATAATTGCTAATGCTATAGTAGCTGCCTAAATCCCCTTTTCGATTTTTCTTTCCAATAGGTTGAAGAGGCATGAACCAGAGTATATCTACTCCCAAATTTTGAAGTCTAGGAATATGCTTTTGGAATGCTTTAAACGTACCTTCTTGGGTGTATTGACGAACGTTTACTTCATAAATGACAGCATTATTTACCCAAGATGCGTTTTTGAAAATCGGATTACTGCTTACTACCGGACCATCGGTAGACTGGCCTCCTATTTCTTTAAAGTCTGCCGGAATTTCACCGTTTTGAAATTTTGTTGATTCTTGGTTTTTATGATTGGTTTCGGCGGATATTTTTTTACTAAAGCAAGCCGATAGCGTTAAACTGAAACAGGCAAAACCTGCCAAAATTAGAGATTGGTGGCGGATGGATAGCATCTTATTTTTCTATTTTATTGGGATAGTTTTTGTATTGGTGTCAATCATACACTTACTATCCGATTTGCAATATAGGAAAGAAATTTGAAACTGCTTGGTTTTGTTTAGGCAAGAAGTATGAACTTTGCAGACGATGGAACTGAAAGAACTAATTCAACGGGTAGAGGCAGGCATTCAGCAAAGCGGTGTAAATCCGGAAGATGCGCGTAGTGGAGATGATGGTCAGTGGTTGTTATTACGCAACGAGACCCCCATTTATATTGATGCTTGGTTGGATGAACAATCCAGTCCGTGGAATTATTTTTTGTTTGAAACCGATCGTTCTGTATTTCAAATCACTTTGCCGTTTTGCTACGCCCCTACGTTGCAGCGAGAGGCCTTTTTGGAGGAATTACTAACTGTGAATTTAAATTTACTGTACGGTAAATTTTCGTTTAACAGTAGGGATAACGTGGTGGTGTTGTCGTATCGTGTTCCAGGTTCTTCCTTCAAATCTGAGGATTTATCGGCAGTAATTGACGGATTATCTTATTACTGTGAAATGTCTTACCATGTATTGAAAGACGAATTCAATTTAAAGCGGGTATTGGTTGAAGGAGAAAACGGGTAATTTTTTTCTCACAGAGTTAAGTTCCCCGTAAGAAATTACCATCAAATGGTAATCCGAAGCGATAAATAATTAACTCAGAAAGTTATCGGTTTTTTTATCTACCCGATTGATTAACCATTCGTTGTAAATCGATTATACCTTGTCTAGCCGCATAGAAGGTTGGGAATATTTTCAATGCCGTTTGGTAAGCGGTAGCTGCACCCATGACGTCTCCTTTTCCTTGAAGAATTAATGCTTGAAGGTAAACATAAGCGGCTTTAGAAGGTACATTTTCCTTAACTCGGGCTTGGATGTGTTCCATTCTTACTTCGCCTTTGGAAGCGTTAGGATTGTCCAGTGCTAGGGATATCATGGAATCCGAAGTTAGGATGTTGCCACGAGCCATTTCCACGAAACACATGTCCCACCAATAGGTATTTTCTTTGGTTTCTTGCCAAAGTTCACGGAATAAGAGCATAGAGGCAGTGTCTTTGCCTTGTTCTAGTAATAATTTGGCTTTGAGTTCGCGCAATGCGTTGCTTTTAGGGTTGTATTTTAATCCTTTTTCTACGTAGTAGTAAGGAGTTTTGGGATCTCTCACCACGCCAGGATTTCCCGAATTGTAAAAATAATGGTAGTAACTTAGAGAATCGTATGCCCAACTACTAATGGAAGAATCTGCGCAAACCCACTGGGTTAATAACTGCGTAGCTGTAGTGTAATCGCGGGCTTCTACCGACATATTATACGCTTTTTCCAAGCTAGTTCTTTGGTCGCCCGAACAAGCAACAACCAAGGATAAAGCCGATAGTAAATACAAGAAATAACGTTTCATTATTGTAGCAAATATAGTAAGATATTTTTCACCCCTTCGTTGTACTTTTGCGTATATGTTTGAGAACCTGCAAAATCGATTAGAGAAAGCATTTAAAAACCTCAAGGGACAAGGAAAAATCAACGAGTTAAACGTTGCCGAGACGGTAAAAGAGATTCGTAGAGCATTGATATCGGCCGACGTTAACTTCAAGGTAGCCAAAACGTTTACCGATGATATTTTAGAAAAGGCGAAGGGGGAGGAAGTTTTAAAATCGGTTTCACCAGGGCAGATGTTAACCAAGATTGTACACGATGAATTGGTTAAATTGTTGGGTGGAACGAAGAGTGATTTGCAACTTCACGGCAACCCTGCGATTATCTTAATTGCGGGTTTACAAGGTTCGGGTAAGACTACATTTTCAGGTAAATTAGGTAGACATTTAAAATCATTAGGCAGGAATCCGTTGTTGGTAGCGGGCGACGTGTATAGACCAGCAGCGAGAAAGCAGTTGGAGGTATTGGGAGAACAAACTGAAGTAAAAGTTTATAACGAGGAGGGCAATAATGATCCGGTCTCTATTGCAGAAAATGCAATAAAGTATGCTAAACAATACAACCATAACGTAGTGATTGTGGATACCGCGGGTAGGGTTTCTGTGGATCAGGAGATGATGAATGAAATTGCTCGATTGAAAGGAGCATTGAAGCCTGCGGAGATTTTGTTTGTAGTAGACTCTATGACGGGTCAAGATGCGGTGAATACAGCAAAGGCCTTCAACGACGTACTTGATTTTACTGGTGTTGTTTTAACTAAGTTGGATGGAGATACCCGCGGTGGTGCCGCGTTGAGTATCTTACAAGTGGTAAACAAGCCAATTAAGTTTGCTTCTTTGGGTGAAAAGATGGATGCCTTGGATGTTTTCTATCCCGATCGTATGGCGGGTAGAATCTTGGGTATGGGAGACGTTGTGTCGTTGGTAGAACGTGCACAAGCAGTTTATGACCAAGAGGAAGCGGAACGATTATCGAAGAAAATCGCCAAGAATAAGTTTGATTTAGAAGACTTTTTAGGTCAACTTCAGCAAATTAAGAAAATGGGTAATATCAAAGATTTATTAGGCATGTTACCCGGAGTTGGCAGTCAGATTAAGGATTTAGATATTAATGACGATGCGTTTAAAGGAATCGAATCGTTAATCCAGAGTATGACGCCACAAGAGCGCGCAAAACCGGAAATATTAAACAACAGTCGCAAACAGCGAATTGTACGTGGCAGTGGAAGAACTATTCAAGAACTAAATAAATTACTCACCCAATTTGAGCAGATGCGAAAAATGATGAAGATGATGAGTAATAAAGGCGGTAAAATGCCAAGTTTCCCAGGTATGGGTGGAATGGGAAGACGTTAAAATAATACCATGACCAAAGATATTTCGGCTCTTCGAAAAGAGTACACCAAAGGGCAGTTGGATGCATCGATTTTAGGTTCAAACCCGTTAAAGGCGTTTAGACAGTGGTTTACGGAGGCGTTGAATTCTGAAGTATTGGAGGCAAATGCTATGATACTGTCTACTGTTTCCACAGAGGGAAAGCCATCTTCGAGGGTTGTTCTGTTAAAGGAAATCACGGAGAAGGGAATAGTTTTTTTTACCAATAAATCCAGTAGAAAAGGACAAGAAATCGCACAAAACCCTCATGTATCGGTGGTGTTTTTTTGGGGTGAATTGGAACGACAAGTAAGAATGGAAGGAAGCATCACGGAGATTTCGGACGAAGCCAATGATGATTATTTTTATTCTCGTCCAAGAATTAGTCAGGCAGGTGCTGTGGTTTCGCCACAGAGTCAGGTGATAGAGGGTCGTGAGCAGTTAGATGCAGCTATGAGCGATTGGTTGGCCGATGAGAACAAAACTATACAACGTCCTGCGCATTGGGGCGGCTACGAGATCCTGTTGAATCGGATTGAATTTTGGCAAGGTAGACCGGGCCGCGTTCATGATCGTATTGTATTTGTATTAAATGAAAACGACTCCTCCGAGGGTGAGTCGAAGGAGTCGTGGAATATTTGCAGGCTAGCGCCTTAAAAGTTATTCTGACTTAAAATTATCCATCAAATCGCTAGCAATACCGGTATAGCTAAACCCTCCGTCATGGAAAAGGTTCTGCATGGTAACCATTCGGGTATAGTCGCTGAATAATGAGATACAATATTCTGCGCAAGCGTCTGCTGGTGCATTTCCAAGTGGGCTCATTTTATCGGCATAGTTAAAGAAGGAATCAAATCCACCCACACCGCTGCCTGCGGTAGTTTTAGTAGGACTTTGGGAGATGGTATTTACACGAACTTTCTTATGTTTACCAAAGTGGTATCCGAAGCTTCGAGCGAAGCTTTCAAGAAGGGCTTTTGCTTCGGCCATTTCCGAATAATCGGGGAAGGTACGCTGTGCGGCGATATAGCTAAGTGCTAAAATGCTACCCCATTCGTTCATGGCATCTTTATTCCAAAGAACCTGCATTAGTCTATGGAAACTCATGGCAGAGATATCCAACGTTGTGTGCATGAAATCGTAATTTAATTCGGTATAAGGAATTTTCTTACGAACATTTAGGCTCATTCCCACGGAATGCAACACAAAATCCAATTTACCACCTAATGCTTCCATAGAACCATTGATAAGGTTTTCCAAATCTTCCATTTTGGTTACATCGGCATAGATAAGGGGTGCGTTTAATTTTTTGGCGAGGTCTTCGGTTTGACCTACACGTGCAGCTACTGGGGCATTGGTTAGCACAATTTGTGCACCTTCTGCTACGCAGGCTTCCGCTACTTTCCAAGCGATGGATTGTTCGTTAAGTGCACCGAATACGATGCCTTTTTTACCTGCTAACAATTGTTTTGACATATTTAATGGGTTTAAAATACGGAGCAAAAATAGGGAACAATCGGGTTGGGATGGTGACATTTCATCATGGGAGTATCATTTTATCGGATTATAGGACGCCGATTTTTTGGATTCGTCCTTACATTTTTGTTACTTTACATCAAATAGTTAATAGAAAAAGCATGCGAAAATTACTACTTACAATTTTATTTGTTTTTGGGTTATCGGCGTTAAAAGCGCAATTTGTGGATCCAGGAATTAAAATTACCGGTGAGATTCCGGTACCAAGTTCAAGCAAAGTAACCAATCGCAGTGCGGCAAATCCGAAGAATTGTGAATGGGATACTCTAACCTTTCCTTCTATGGGAAGTTCGGGTTATAATAGTGTTACCGTAAGAAAAGGTTTTTCCCTTGGGCAATTTTACGGGGCTCCTGGGGAGGTTCAAGTAAGTGGATTCCGTTTTTATGGGTTTGCAATTATACCAAGTGGAAGTAGTTATCGTAAAGTAAACGCTATTTGTAAATTGTATAAAGCGGGTACAGACTCATTGCCTTCCGGTAGTCCGTTGGCGTCGGATACGATTACCATTGACACCGTTTTAGGAACCAGTATTCCCTTATCAAAAATTACGCATGAAGCTGTATTTAATAAAATCGTTAAGCTCACTAACGACCATTACATTGTAGTTGTTGAGTCAGATTCTTCCGATGGAATCTTAGCAGTTGTTACTAATAATTATGGGAATGCAGATGGGGATTATCGCAATATTGGTTGCGGAAGTGTAAGCGGTAAATGGTATCGGTGTATGAATTTGAACATTGGAGGAACTACCTTCAATGCACATATGCAATTCTTCCCTTTTACTAAATACCAATTGGGTACGGATTTCACTACTACCCAGCAATGTTTTCCAAGTTTTGATACATTACGTTTTCCATCCAATTACAAGAAAACAGTAGTTGGAAGTGTTTACTATAATTATTATGCATATTTGGATGAGATGTATCCTACCTTTATGTATCAAGACTTTTGTCATCAGTGGTTGTTCGATAATACCACGTTTGCCAATGGCAAGGAGGGAAAATATAAACCACGGTCAAGAAAAAATATTCCAGTACGTTTAACTTCAGTAGTTTACACGTATAGTAATTCTACATATTGCCGGGATACTGCTGATCAACTAATTTATTTTAATCCTACCATTCCAATTCCTACGAAAGCAGCTAGCGGGTGCATTGGTGATTCACTTCGAATAGCTTTGAGTTCCGATGCGGGCGCTACGGTAGAGTGGTATAAGAAACTAACCGATACCAAGCCTTTTCATACAGGGACTAGTTATACCATAGCCAAGCTAATGGGTAACGATACATTTTATGTTAGGGCGGTGAATAACAATTGTGCATCGAAACTGGGTACATTGGCGATTAGTGCATTTGAATATCCTAAGACATTAACAACGCGCAATGATTCATTATGTGCAGGTGCGGCTGCAAATTTATTTGCATCTACAGACAAAGGTGAAATTCAGTGGTTTACAATGGCCAATGGAGGAAATCCGGTTTATATTGGAAATACATTAACAACGGGTAAGTTAAGTGCAGACACCATATTTTATGTTCAAGCTATAAACGGAGTTTGTGCTTTAGCTGGGGGAAGAACTAAAGTTCAGGCTTTTGTGGGAAGTAATTTTGCTCCTGAGAGTCCGATGGTTGCTTTTACTGACACCATTGTATGTGCGAAAACAGGCAGTAGAACGGTAGAATTATCAGCTACATTAATTGGAACGGATACGCTAAGATGGTTCAATGCTTCCAGTGCGGGTACATTGTTAGGTAAAGGTGGAAAGTATAGTTATACAGCTCCCGCAGTTCGCGGAAAGTATACTGTTTATGTTGAAAGTTGGAATGGTATATGCGGAAGTGGAAGAACTCCGGTTAACGTTGTGGTTAATAATTATTCCGAAGTATTTGGACCAAAAGGCGATGTAATATGTGCAGGTGATTCTGCTGATTTATTTGCTGCTCCACAATGGGGTGAAATTCATTGGTTTGATAGTAAAACAGGTAGTTCGTTCGCAACAGGAAATTCGGCGAAAATTGGTAATTTATCAAAAACGGGGTACGTATACTACAAGTCGGCTGAAGGATTTTGCGAAAGTGCGACATTTGATAGTGTAGAAGTAGTTGTTAATGATGTACCTAAGCCTACCACTGTAAGTGCGCCATCTATATGTGCTAAAGCGTTGGGTGAACTAACGGTTGACGTGCCTTTTGGTACCGTTAATTGGTATGAAGATGCAACATCCACTACACCTATCTATACTGGAGAAAACTTCAAGTTAGGAATGGTATTAGCGGGGCAAACTTACTATTATGAGATTTCTAATAAGAACTGTAATTCCAAAAGAGAGCCATTGGAATTGAAGGTGTTACCTAGACCAACTGCAGGATTTACTTGGACACTTTTATGGCAACACAAAATCAACTGCGTTCCAATTACTACCACCGGTTTAACAATATTCTGGGAGTGGGGCGATGGTCAGACGAAATCAGGCTTACCTGGGGTTCACCAATATGCAGGAGCTGGTAATTATACTGTAAGAATGATTGCTACAAGTTCGTCTAACGGTTGCAAGGACACGGCGGATATTCCCGTGGTTGTAGATCATTTGGGCTTAACCTCTAAGAATATTTTGGCTACCGCTTCAGTTTATCCAAATCCTGTTGCAAATAATGAAATTATTGATTTTAACGGTCTGGAAAGTGGCGATGTGGCATGGATGAATATTCAGGGAGCAATAGTAGCAAAATCGGAGGTAAGTGCTGGCCAGGCAATGGTACCTGTAAATTTAGTTTCAGGAATCTATATTCTTCAAATTCGCAGTGATAAGCAGCAGTTTGCTCCGGTTAAAGTCTTTGTAAAATAAACAAAATATCAATTTGATTTGGTGTCCATGAGGTCTCTTAGACCCATGGACATCAGGTTAAATCCCATCACCAAAATCATGATGGCGAAACCTGGTATTAGTGCCATATAGGCATTATCAAGTACCAAATACCCCATATTTTCTTTTACCATCATCCCCCAAGTTGGCGTAGGAGGTGAAACCCCTAATCCCAAAAACCCCAAACCGGCCTCCAATAATATGGCCGCTGCGAAATTAGTGGTGGCCAATACGGTTAATGAGCCCTTGGTGTTAGGTAGGATATGGATGAGCATGATACGCCAAGCGGAGAAACCATTAATTTTTGCTGCCATAATGAATTCACGTTCTTTAAATTGTAATGTCTGACCCCGAACTACTCTTGCTACCTCTACCCAAGTAGATAATGCGGTAGCTATCATTACTTGGTACAATCCTTTTGGTAGGAAAAGACTTAGTCCCATGGCTATTAATAAGGTAGGGACGGACCAAAAGACGGCAATCAACCAACTTAACAACTTATCGGTTAATCCACCGTAATATCCAGAAATTAGACCTATAATCACGCCCAATAGCAGTGAACTTATCATCGCAATAAAGCCTATGGTAAGTGAGACCCTACTACCAATTATCATCCTACTCAATACGTCGCGTCCAAATTGATCGGTACCCAACCAGAATGTAATAGACTTCACATTAGTATGGTTTGTAGATGGGATATTATTGTGAGAAGTAGTTAATTTATCTGGACTTCTATTTAGAGATGTATCAGAGATAGGTGAATAGTTTGTGTTAAAAGATGGCTTTTTTATAGCATAATTGATTTTAGGTGATTGGGTTTGAATAATCGATCGCTCGTTGTTTTTGATTACAGTGATTGGTAAAATTTTATTAGGGTTTGGATTGCCCTTGAGCCAGATTTTGAAGGCAGAGGCAGTAGTTGTGCTATTGGAAGAATCTATTTCAATGAAATAGCGTTGTGTACCCGGCGGAAGATTTTTCCAATCTTGAACAATTCGATTGGCATTGGTGCTATTATCTGGAGCTATGGAATAACCCAATAGTGCTATGATGGATAATGTTCCACAGATGGAAAATCCGATGAGAAACAGTTTACTTTTTCGCAACGCCGTTAGCATCACTTGCAAATGTAGGGGATGCAATCGCATCTTTTCCATAAATATCCAATGCAGCAATTACGGCCGTAAATATCCATAAGGGCACAGCAATTTTATCGTATTGACTATAGTTGTTTAAGAATGCATGGAAGTAATACGTACTCAAGCCTAATATGGCGATCATAGCCGTAAAGCGTATTTTCCCAATTGGGTGAGTATAAATTACTTTTAATGAATATCCTAAGGTTCCCAATACAATGGCTATAAATAGAAATAGACCTAGATAGCCTGCTTCGCTCATGGCCGAGAAATATTCTCTATGGGCATCGCCTAAATCTCCCGAAAATGTTGAAATTAGCGTAAGTTCATCACTTTTTTGAAATGCGCCGTATTGGAAGACGTAGGTTCCGGGCCCGAATCCAAACAAGGGTCTTTCTTGCACCATCCGTGCAGCACACTTCCATCGATTAATTCGTTCAAGGTTGGAAGGGTCTGTAGTAATATTGGAAACAGATTTTACATGCCCTTCGATATCGTCTGCCGAACCCTGTTTGTTGGCTTCCAAACTGTATAAAATGGTGTCTTGATTGTAAATGCCATAGGAAAATATGGCGGCAAGAGCAATTAAGACAAAATAAAATTTGATTTTAAAACGAATTAGAAAGTAAACGGCAGCCGCGGCAAGCAAACTTAACCATGTGGCTCGGGTATAACTCACAACAATTCCAAACAATAAAATGCTTAAGAGTAAAAGGAGCAATGGCGTTAATGTTATTGGAATTTTAAAATGCCTTCCAGCAAATGCGTAGATTAATAAAATGGGCACAGCAAAGGCAATTGCGGCTGCATATTGTCCATGATCCGGGAAAAATGGCCATGATACAGAATAACTGGAGCTTCGAAGAAATCCGTCCGCTGAGTGCTTTATCAATGTGTAAATAACCAAACCCAATGTTGTTATTGTAAAAGCCGTGTAAAACCAGTGAATTTTATAAAAATCACGGAAAATATGCAGAACGGCGAAATAAAAAATTACGATATACCAAGTTCTAGCGAGGACAAACTTAAAGCTTACCATAGGCATACTGCTAAAAGGTATGCTTAGCCAATACCATCCCAGGTATGCGGCCATAATTAGACTTAAAGGATGAAATAAAATTCTCTTATTGATGATGGGGTTTCGTAGCCACCAGAATATCAAAGCCACAAACAGTAAAATGTAAATTGGCTCTGTAGGAATTGTTAATCCAAATCCGCCAGGTAAATCATCGTAATTAATACTTAATGGGGCAAGAGCACCGGAGAACAGCAAGGTTTTTTCGGTGTGCAGAAACAGTAACAATAAGAAACCTACAATTACAGGGGCTAGCAATAATAAAAACCATTGCTGAGTAGCAACAATGGTGAATATTGCTGCTATTCCAGCAATGATGGACCAAAGTTGCCAAGATTTAATGGATGTGGTAGGTGGTGTAATCACGGGTAATGGGATAATAACCGGATTGTATTATTTTTCCTCGTTATCGGCGATTACTACTTGTTTAGGTTTAAATAATTCCAATATTACGAGTACGATAGCGGTACCAAAGAAAGTAGCTAACACAGAAAGTAGAAGTACTAAAGTACGTTTTGGCCAAAATTTAATCTCGGGTTTCACCGCTGCCTGAACGGTCATTTTATGAGATAAATTCTCATTTACATCCACCATTCTACGATCGTATTGAGCAATCAAATCACTTTCTTTTTCTTCTTCCAATTTGATTAACTCGTTTAATGCTACGAAATCACCGCCATTACTCACCAATGTCTTTTGCTGATCCAGCAGGTCTTTTAGTTTAGCTGCTTTTGCACCTCCGGCCGCTTGTAACTTGTATATCTCTTCTGCTAAAGCTCTACTTTGTTCCTCATAGTTAGTAATTCCATTCTCACCAAGCTTACGCATTTCATTTTTGATACTCGTAATTTTATCGCGTTTGTTTTGTAAAGCACGTTCAACGATATGTAATGCAGGAATGGCAATTTGGTTTTGGATTTCGGTTTTTACGGAATCGTATAATTTGGCCATTCCATTTGCAATATCAGCCGCCATTTGTGGGTCTTCATCCAGCACATCAATGGTTACAGACAAGTAACGGGTGCGGGTAACGGAGATATTTTCTTTGAGTTTATAATCCAATGCGGTTTTTGGAAATTTTTCCGTTTGGGGATTTATGTTATAGTGTTTATAAAGATTGAAATTTCTAACCAATCTCCCCATTAAGTCTCCACTTAAAAGAATTTGCATGGCTTTTTCAGCTTCTTCTTCTTCGCCAAATTCCAATGGGTCTTTCTGTCGCTGACGGGCATCGGACAACAACGCGTCGGAAATTGAATTGTTCTTTGTTGGGTAGAAAATGTGCGTTGCCTTGTACTTGGGTTTTGTAATTGCAGGCATCGTAATTATAACGGCCAATAAGGCGGCAATACTGCAAGCAATAATTAGTACTTTCCTCCAGCGCCAGAAAAAATTTATTACATCAACGAGGTTTAATGGCTTAACCGATGTGCTTGGAATTAAATCGTAATTGGAACTCTTTAACGATTTCTTTTCTTTGTTTTTTGGCATAAAAATTATTCGCGTACTCTTATCTTCGATAGGCGTCAATTTTCAAAATTAGGTATAGAACGCAAGGATTGTATGAAAATTCTACCTTAGCATGATAAGTTATCTACATTGAAAATGTGGGTATCCTTAAAAATTAAAGATTCAAGTAATTGTAATACAATTACTTAAGACATAATTTAGCCCGTAAGTTTAAATATCAAAAAATCGTAATACCATATCAAATTCCCGGTTGTTTTCTTCATCCATGTCTTCGGACATAAAGATATTTTCAACTCGGTAATCGTGTCTATTTAAAGAAGTTACAATGGGTTTTACTATGGTAGTGTTCAATTTAATATTAACCCACAGGGTTTGATCCTCCCGCTGTTTTAACACTAAACCAATGATTTTCGCACCATTTTCTTCGATAATTCTAGCTAAATGGGAAGGTGCATAGCTTCGATTATCTAAATTTAACACGAGAATCGCGCCTAATCCTCTATAGGTAAGGCTCTCGGAAATGTATTTGTTAATTTGTTTTTGTTCAGTTATACCAACAAATTCACCATCGTTATTGCAAACTGCTAATACGGATAAATCATTTGCCGACAGCAACGGAATTAATTCGTATAAATGGTTATGGATTGTTGCAATGGGTGGATAGGGGTGCGGTGGAATTACATCTACCAATAATTTGCTTTTGGGCAAAGTTGCTAAGTTGGCTAATCTGGCATAGTTGACTACTTGTTTTTTATCAATAACAGGCAATTCACTAACACCATTTTGCACCATGAATTCCATGGCTGCCTCAACTGTATCGGTTGTCCTCAAAGGGCTAAGTCGATGGTTTACTAGAGATTCGGCAATCATGGTTATACAATTGAGTTTTTATTTTAGGAGCTAATACACAAATATATGGGAATGGACAGTGCAGTCCAATTGAAAAACGATGGTTGATTAAAATAAAACGATGGATCTAAATTTGGTTATTTTACCAATGATGTGAGTTTTCGGAAATCCAAGTGCCGTGGGTTTTCATCACTTGTTCGATCAGTTCGCGGGCGCATCCATATCCACCCTTTGCGGCGGCAATGTACTGGGCGATGTTTTTTACTTCGTGGCACGCATCGGCCGGACAGCTAGGCAGGCCAACCTCTTGAAGAACTGGAATGTCTGGAAAATCATCACCCATATAGGCTATTTGTGAAGGTTGTAACCCCCAAGTAAAACAAGCTTCTTGGAAGGCATCCATTTTATGGCTTTGACCCAAATAAATGTATTGGATTCCCAATCCTTTTAATCGCTCTAAAATTCCTGAACCTTTACCCCCACTGATAATTGCGATGGGATACCCTTGTTTAACTGCATGTTGCAATGCGTAACCGTCTTTGATATTCATCGAGCGAAGCATGTGTCCCTCTTCGGTTACCAAAACTTGGCCGTTGGTTAGAACTCCATCGATATCGAATATGAATGCTTTGATTTGACCAAATTTCTCAATTATATTTTCCATGAAAACAATTGTTACGAGGTATTAGATGATTCGATGTTTAATTGAAGACTATTAGGAAGGTAAACAAAACGATTATTAATTATATACAGGTTTCCTACATTCAATTTCAAATGGTTGATTTTAATGAGTCTTCGTTATATTATCAACGGTTACAATAATTAAATCGGCGATATTTTTATTTTCGGGGTCCAGGGTTTTTACTTGGTCTTGCGTTCTTGCGCCGATGGTAACTACATTGATTTTTAGTGGTTGATTGGCGATTTTACCTTGGTCAGCGGCATAAGAATTCAAATACCATTCGATACTTTGATGATTGTCTGAATGGTATGTGCCGTTGTAGTGAATAAAAATGCGGGGTTGAGGACTTGTAATTTTTATAGCGTTGGTGGTAGTTACCCGAGTTCCTTTACTGGCTAAAGAATCAATAAGACGTGGAGTAAGATTTTGTGTGATATTCCAAGCCATAGCGGCATCTTTTATGGCTTGAGACATGGGTAGATTTTGTCCTCCATGGCCACCAGTTGCTTTGAAAATATCGGAATAACACGTTAACGTGCTATCGTACGGGAATGGCAAGGGTGGGCAAAGGTTTTTCTGCTCCACGGATAATGTATCGAGTGCTTTAACGCCGCCTCTGTACACTAAGTTTGCATATTTACGAGGGATGTTGGTGGCAATAAAGGGTAAATCATTCTCTTTAGCAAAGTCAACCAAGGGTTTGTAATCGGTTTTGAAGTTAGGCCATAATTTGATGGCATTCTTCAATTTGGTATAATGCGGATCTTGACCAAACATGGCACCCATAGGAGTAACGGAAGTTTGTGTTTTTTGCGCCGAAGTATCGCTAGGTTTTAAGTATTCATTCAGGGCGAGTTGTTGATCGGTTTCAAACATTTCGGCACCCAAAGCCATATTTGGAGAGATCATGTATAAGTCTTGGGTGGTTTGCAGCTGCAGCCAGTGTACCAGCGGATTGTCGTGAAGTTCGCCAAAAAGAATTATTGTTGGAACAGCGGGGTCTAACTCTTTTTTTAAGGTATTAATCCATTGTTTGTAAGTAATCTTTTTCCCTTTGGAATCAAACAGCTGCATGGGTTGTTCTGAGCTGGTGTATTTGGGTTTATTCGTCGTACTATTGGTGCCTTGGGCGTTGATAATTGGAGCGTAAAGGCTAACAATAGAAATTATAATAAAAGTTGATACTTTGGATATAGGGCTAACTATAATTTGGGTAATTACTGTTTTGAAATGGCTATAAAAATTCATTGCTTAACTATTTATCTATTGGTATTGATTTGGTATTAAATAAAAATATGTTTAGGCATTAATCCCATAACAAATATAGGATTAAATATAGGGTAGTTTTATTTCCAATTAAAGTAGGCAGCCGGCAATGCGTGATGATTAAAATCAAACAAACACATATTTTCCCATCCGCTGCCTCCACCATTGAGTTGAGAGTCGCAGGAAAATTCTTTTTGGGTAACGAATGCAGGTTCCCAATAAGCCATACCTCGAAAATTGTTTTTTTGTTTTCCTGCAGACCAGAGCATTGATAACCAATTCAATTGGTTTTTCGGGTTGGCATTAAATCCCGAACATAGTTGATTCGCATTACCAATGGCGTTATGGCATTGGTCTAACCAATCTAAGGTAAATGGCTGTGCTGTTTCTGCAATAACAAATGGTTTTTTGGTATTGTTACAAATAGTTTCACATGCAATTAAAAAATTCGAAGTTTCACAACCGTGCCAGAATCCATAGTAGGAGAATCCCCATAGATCGAAGTTGAATGGCGCCTGTTGAAAATAACCAGTTATCCAGGTTATTGTACTTGCATTCCCTGCTAAATGCAACATGATTTTCGTATTCGGTGCCGCCCTTTTTGCACCTTCTGCACCGGCATTAAACAACTTGGCTAAAGTGTTGGCTTCATCGGATTTTCCATTGAATTTACCTAATGGCCAGAGCATTCCTGGTGAAATTTCATTGCCAATTTGCACGATGCTTGGTTCTGTACCTTGTTCAGTAAAAAGTTTCACCACTTTAAAGGTGTAATCTTGCATCGAATCGGTTAGGTCGGACAAGGATAACTTCACCCATTGGGCGGGTGTAGATTGATTTCCTGGATCGGCCCAGACATCGGAATAATGAAAATCTAACCACAGAGCAAAACGATGTTCTTTGGCTTTTTTAGCAAATGTAAGTAATTGATTGATTGTGGCATGGGGGTAACTTGGTTTCCCGGTTAAAATCCTCAATCGCAGGGTGTTTACTCCTGTTTTTTTAGCGAAAGTTAACAAGTCAATTTCTTTCCCTAAACTATCGTAAAACAATTGTGGTTTATCACCCCAAGCTGCGAACGAGGTAATGTCCCATGCCTTTACAGTGTCATAGGATAGAAACTCCGATTTTGGTGCAGCAACCGATGGATTTTTCTCGCAGGCTGAAAGTGAAAATAAACAGCCCACTAAAAATAGTAATAGGCAAGAAAGTAAATAAGGAGCCCGTTTAAAGGTTGATGCTTGCATTTTTAGACTGTCTAACCAGCTCAAGCAATCCGGTTTACCAACCTAAAATCCAAGCAAACATCAACGGTGCTACGATGGTTGCATCGCTTTCAACGATGAACTTAGGGGTATGAATATCTAGTTTTCCCCAAGTGATTTTTTCGTTTGGTACAGCACCCGAATAACTGCCGTAAGAAGTGGTGGAATCGCTAATCTGACAGAAATAACTCCAAAATGGAATGTTCTCCATTTCCATATCTTGGTACAACATGGGCACTACGCAAATTGGAAAATCGCCGGCAATACCTCCCCCGATTTGGAAGAATCCAACGCCTTTTCCTTCGCTATTTTTAACGTACCAATCGGCCAACCAAGCCATGTATTCAATACCGCTTTTCATGGTAGAGGCTTTGATTTCGCCTTTGATTACATAGGAAGCGAAAATATTTCCCATAGTAGAATCTTCCCAGCCTGGTACAACAATCGGTAAGTTGCGTTCAGCAGCTGCTAACATCCATGAATCTTTGGGATCGATTTCGTAGTACTGTTCTAATTCGCCACTTAATAAAATTTTATACATGTATTCGTGGGGGAAATAACGTTCACCATTGTCATCGGCACCTTTCCAAATACCATGAATATGTTTCTGTAATCTACGGAAAGCCTCTTCCTCAGGAATGCAGGTATCGGTAACACGATTGTAATGGTTTTCAAGCAAATCCCATTCGTCTTGCGGACTTAAATCGCGATAATTCGGTACTCGCTTGTAGTGGTTGTGAGCCACTAAGTTCATGATGTCTTCCTCTAAGTTGGCACCTGTACATGAGATAATGTCCACTTTTCCTTGTCTGATCATCTCGGCCAAACTTTTGCCTAATTCCGCGGTACCCATCGCACCGGCTAGGGTAACCATCATTTTACCACCTTCGGTTAGGTGAGTTTCATAGCCTTTTGCTGCATCCACTAAAGCGGCAGCGTTAAAGTGTAAATAATGTTTTTCGATGAATTGAGAAATAGGACCTTTCATGAGGCCGCAAAGATACTATTTTTCGCCGAGCCACCACTTCTTGCGGAAGGTTTGATACTTCGGCGCGTATTTATGGATTCGTGTCAGCAGAAAATTCATGGCTTCATCGTAGTCATCGGTGATGATGTATAAGTCGTGATCTTCCGGTGAAATAGCGTGTTTTGCTTCCATAAATTTCAATTGTTCCACCATGTTATGCCAATATTCAGAACCAAATAAAACAATGGGGAATTGGGGGATTTTGTTGCATTGCACCAATGTATAGGCCTCAAATAATTCGTCTAATGTCCCTAAGCCCCCGGGCATAATAACGAAACCAACGGAATATTTGAAAAGCAACACTTTTCTAACAAAAAAATAACGAATATCCACCCAAACATCTAGGAAAGGATTGGGTTTTTGTTCGAAAGGTAATTCGATATTGATACCGATGGTATGACCGCCTACAGACTTTGCGCCTTTACTTGCGGCTTCCATTATTCCGGGACCACCACCGGTTACTACATTAAATCCTGCGGCTGCTACCTTGGCTCCCATGGCAAAGCCTTGTTGGTAGTAGTCGTTTTCCTCCTTAAATCGGGCCGATCCAAAGATGGAGATACAAGGACCTTCGAAGTGCAGTTTGCGAAAGCCTTTGATGAATTGTAGAAATACAGTCCAAGCAAAGCTTAGTTCGGCAAATCGAGAGCGCGGACCTTCAAAGGCGCGTAAGTCGTTGTTCCGATTGAATTCGGATTGAGATAAAGAGTTTCTTTCCATGGTTAATAAGGGAGCGAATGCTTAGAAGCGTTCGTTTTCGGCGAAGAAGAAATCGCCTTCGATTTTGGCATTGTCGTCGCTGTCAGAACCGTGGATGGCGTTGGCGTCGATGCTTTTAGCGAAGCGATTGCGGATGGTACCGGGTTCAGCTTTTTGCGGATCGGTAGCACCGATTAATTTACGGAAATCTTCTACGGCATTATCTTTTTCCAAGATTGCGGCGTAGATAGGACCGCTAGTCATAAAACTAACCAAATCGTTAAAGAAAGGACGTTCGCGGTGGATGTCGTAGAAATTACCAGCTTTTTCGGTGCTCAATTGGGTGTATTTCAAGGCTATTACCTTAAAACCTGCTTCGATGATTTGATCCAAAATTTTACCGGCATGACCGTTGGCTACGGCATCGGGTTTAATCATTGTGAAAGTACGATTGGTTGTCATGTGTTTATTAAAATCGCCGCAAATTTCGATAAAATTACAGAGAATCCTGCACATAATCGCTCAAATAGCGGAAATCTGCGGTAAGTTTTCCGTCTTTGGCGATGGTTGCTTGTTCAATTAGTTTTGAATGGGGTTGAAGTAGAGCGGGTATAATATGTTGCATCAACATTTCACCAAATTCTTCGGATGCGTCTTTGGGCAGTTCGTTGGGCAGGTTTCCAACAGCCATAATATCGATGCTATTATCGGAATAGGGTATGCATGGTTCTTGGGATTTGCGGTTCCAGCCGATAACGGGTTCGGCGATGGTAGTGGCATCGAAGGTTATGGGAACGGAACCGTTGATATCACAGGACACATCGGCTATCCCCGTTGGGAAATTTTTACCGGCTGCCGTATCCGATTTCTCAAATAACCGGGGTAAATCTTGGGTCCAATAGACACCATTAATCAGTAAATCCGTGCTGGCGGCATAGGGTAGAAACTGAGAATGGTATTCGTGATGGTGCGTGTAGAAGTGTTGAGTATCCCATTCTTTAAGCGTAGGATGTACGTATAAATCGGGGCTATTCAATTGAACAAAAACAGGTTCGCTGTATTGAATATGTAAAAATTGTTTGGGTGAAATTTCTCGTATTTTCAAGGCTCTCAGCATATCCAATGCGCCCTGGGCTACTCTTCCTCCGCCGGTAATTACAATGCGTAAGGGTGGGAGTTTAATGAGCATGGCTTGGGTGAGCATTTCGGCGTAATTGGCACATTGATAGGCGGGTTTTAAATGCCATAAATTGTATTTTTTACCGTAAACCAATAATCCATTGTAGGCACCCACTACTCCGGCATATCGACCAAAACCTAACACACGCTGACCGCTTTCCCATCGCAACACTTCATAATCGATTAAAGTGATATGCTGATGGATTATTTCTTGCAACATTGCCTGATTGTACGGCTGTTTTTTGATGGTATGGGAAAAGAAAAAATATGTTTTTCCCGGAATTAAATACTGCGAAGGAATTTCTTTGATATTGAAAATAACGTCGCAATGGCTCAATGAATCCACAACCTCTACTCCCACTTCGCGGTATTGCTCATCGGAGAAGCATCGATTTGGGGATGATTCTACAGAAATCGATAATTGGGGATATCGGCTTTTTAAGGCTACACACTGAATCGGTGTAAATGCTACTCGATTGTCTGGTGGATTTTTTCGTTCTCGGGAGATGCCAATACGCATGGTTCGAAAATCGATATTAGCCTTGGAAAAAACAATGATATTTCGCGCTAATTTTGCTTTATGTGTTTCAGTTACTCAATCAACTTGAGTGCCCAATCGCTGCAAAGCAAATTGAATTTAACGGAGATTCATATGCCAACTCCGGGATTCTTTTTTTCTGGTTTTATGCATCCTCGATTGCCCGTAATTGTAGGAGAAACCAATGGAAGTTTGCCCAATATAGCTTCAGAACATGGTTGTTTATTGAAGAGTTCTTTAATGCAATGGGGTTTACTCCCAAGTTGGTTGAGAGATGTTCAAAAAGCCGAGGAGATGATGGTATATGGACTCAATGCGAGGGCAGAATCCATTAATGAAAAACCCATGTTTCGAGATGCTTGGAAGCATCAACCTTGTTTGGTGCCAGCGTCCGGATTTTTTGAATGGAAAACCATCGGCAAGAAAAAGGAACCGTATTACATTTATGGAGCAGAATCGGAGTTTATTTTGTTTGCGGGGATTTATTCTTGTTGGATTCATCCGGAAACGGCGGAAGAAATAAAATCCTATAGTATTATCACAACCGAGGAAAATCAATTATTGTCAGAAATTCACAACACTAAAAAGCGTATGCCGGTGATAATTGAACCAGAAAAAGCGGAAAGCTATCTTACAGGCTGTGTTGAATCGCGTGTAAAAATGTTGAAATCTTGCTCGGATGGATATTTGAGAGCTCATCGTGTGTCTCCACTGGCAAGTAATACACGGGTTAACCGTAATGTTGTCAGTGTTTTGCAACCATTTTCCGAAGATTATTCACAAACACTTTTCTGAGCATTTCTCGTACTATATTTGCCGCCCGATGAAACAAGCGCTGTGGATGGTAGCCATCGTCCTGGGAATGGCTTCCTGTCAATCCAATCAAAATTCAACTGTTAAGACCGATTCAGCGGCTGCTCCCAAAGCCGTTTCGGTAGAGAAAGTACCTGTAGATGCAGAGTGGACGGCCTTTGCTCGCTACATTTCTGGTGTTCATGATGACTTGAATACCGAGTTGGAGTCTAACGATGTATGGAAACTCCATGCTGCAAAAACCCACACCCGCTGGGAAGAGTTAAAAAAGCAATTTGGAGAGGTAATTTCTGGATGGGTTACGGAGAAGAAGTATTTGAATGATAACAGTCCGAAAACCTTATTTTATCCCTTTGCCGGTGGAGACTTTTATTATGCAAATTTGTTTTACCCCAATCGCGATACCATCATCATGATCGGTTTGGAGCCTTGTGGTTCGAAATTCGATAAAACGGCTGCCACGGGGAAAGCTTTGGATGAGTATTTAAATAATTTGGATCAGGCGATGTTTTATCCCCATAAATTGGGCTTTTTCCGCACTTTGAGTATGGATAAAGATTTCAATCGCGGGTATTTAAATGGAACTTTACATACCTTCTTATTTTACCTTACTCGTGAAGGCAATAGCATTCATTATGTTGAAAGCTTTGACGTTGATGATAACGGCTTGGCTACCAATGTGGTACCCGTAGGCATGGAGAGAACGAAACATGCTGGTATTAAAATTGGGTATTCGAAACCGGGTGATAAACAGGTTCGAGAGTTGATTTATATTTCTCAGAATGTGGCTGATGCGGAAATGGCGAAGAAACCTGGATTTCAGAAGTATTTCCAGCAGCGTGGTAACATCGTATCGTATTTTAAAGCAGCAAGTTATTTGTTGTACAACGATTACTTCTCAGTAGTTAGAAATGTAGTATTGGGTCAGAGTAAAGTGATATTACAAGACGACAGTGGAATGCCGATGAAAATGATGCGCGATAACGGTTTCAATGTAGAATTATTGGGTGAATACACTAAAACCATTGGATTATTTTCAAATCGTTTTCAGCAAGACATGAAAGACGAATACCAAGCAACCCCTCCGGGTAAGTTGCCTTTTACCATTGGATACAATGCCGAATTTGGAGAGTGTAATCTCCAATTAGCAACCAAGAAGTAATTTGTAGTACATAGATTTTTGGGAAGCCGGGAGTAAATTCTCGGCTTCTTGTTTTTTTGAAGAAAATTTCGTATATTATTGAAGATGAATATTACGTTGGAATCAGCGGATCAAGAAAAGGCGGGTATGTACCGTATGGTAAAACTATATTGGGAGGAATCCAGTGAAGAATTGGCAGAAATAGGGGTAGCTTTTTTATCGGAATTGCCGTTTGAATACTTTGAAACAGAACCCAATTGCGTTAAAGCGTATGGAAAGTACGAATGTATAGGGGAGGATGTGGAAGCCGAAGTCGAGTCTATTGCGCAGGAACGCGGTTGGCAATTAATTTGGGAGAGTATCGAGAGACAGAATTGGAATGAAGAGTGGGAAAAACACTATTTTGAACCGTTGACGGAAGCGGGTTTTTATGTAAGGGCACCATTTCATCCGTCCTCCACGGACGATGAAGTTAAGCATACCATCATTATTCAGCCGAGAATGAGTTTTGGCACCGGTCATCATGGTACAACTCAATTGATGTTGAAGTACATCTGGCAAAATCGCGATTCGTTAGTGGGTCAGAAAGTGTTGGATATGGGTACCGGTACAGGTATTTTGGCAATAGCGGCTGCCATGGTGGGTGCCTCCGAAGTATTGGGAATTGAGATTGATGATTGGGTAGTGGACAATGCCAACGATAATTTACAGGCAAATAACATGGAGAATGTTACCATGCTTTGTGGAACTGCAGCCAATTTAATGGCAGTATCGGATGGTTATTACGATGTTGTTTTGGCCAATATTCATCGGGAGGTTATTTTGGCCGATTTAGCCGAGTATTATCGAGTGTTAAAGCCGGGTGGATGGATGTTGTTAAGTGGTTTGCAACAGCCCGATGAGTTGCAAGTGGTAAATGCTGCGGAATCCTTGGGCCTTGAAAAGAAAGTGGTAGATTATCGCGGTGAATGGATATGTTTACAATTCGGTAAATCGTAAACCGATTTACTTTATTGTTACAGATATTTGTAGTAATTCTTATAAGGTGAACAGTGTAATTCAGTTGCTTCCGGATGCCGTGGCGAATCAAATTGCTGCTGGGGAAGTTGTTCAACGACCTGCAAGTGCAATCAAAGAGTTACTCGAGAATAGTTTGGATGCAGGGGCTACGGATATCGTGTTGCTTATCCGCGATGGCGGCATTACATCCATCCAAGTGGTAGACAACGGTAGAGGAATGAGTGAATTCGATGCCCGGTTATGTTGGGAACGCCATGCAACTTCCAAGATTAGGAAAGCAGAAGATTTATTTTCATTAAAAACCTATGGTTTTCGTGGTGAAGCAATGGCTTCAATTGCAGCGGTTGCACAGGTAGAAATGAAAACAAGAAGGGAATCGGATGAATATGCTCAATTCATTAGAATTGAAGCCTCGGAGGTATTAGAGCAACGACCAGAGGCAGCGCCCGTTGGCACGAGTATCACGATTAAAAATTTATTTTACAATATACCGGCGCGAAGGAATTTTTTGAAGAGTATTCCTGTTGAAACTAAGCATATTGTAGAAGAATTTATGCGACAGGCTATGGCAAATCCACAGGTTGCTTTTGCTTTTTATAACAATCAACTAGAAGTATACAAATTTCCAATTCAGCCCCTGAAAGACCGATTATTATCGGCCCTGGGTCGTAAAAAATCGGAGGATTTAATTGCGGTTTCTGAGAATACAGAAATTGTAAAAATTAATGGATTTGTTGGAGCTCCAGAAACCTCAAAGAAAACCCGTGGCGATCAATATTTTTTTGTTAATGGACGATTTATACGCAGTTCGTATTTTCACCATGCGGTGCAAGGGGCTTACGAAGGTTTGATTGAGGCCGATACGCATGCATTATATACGTTGTTTTTGGAGATTGATCCTGCGAAGGTGGATGTGAATGTTCACCCCACCAAAACAGAGGTGAAGTTTGAGGATGAAAAACACCTGTATAATTTATTGAAAGCAGCTGTGAGAAAGTCATTGGGTTCCTTTGTAATTCAACCACAATTAGGGTTTGATTCTACAAATACTCATGCAATTCAATCCTGGAACATCGATTTATCGGCTAATCCCCCTCATTTTGAGACCTTGTTGCGATCAAAACCATCGGACCAATCGGGTTCTCCACTAGGTAATAATACTAGCAGTACTTCTGGGATGCCAATGGATAGGAATTTCAATCCGTTTAAAAGTGGAGATTCGCAGCCCTACAGACGGGAATACGGACAAGATTGGCAACGAGTTTTAGGGTCGATTGAAACCAAAGGAGGACTGGATAATGCAAGTTACGAGAGTGGAGATAGTCGCGCTACAGATGAAAATGCAGTGATTGAATCTTTGGTACTGTCTTCATCGGGCAACGAAGCTTCCAATTCATCAGAATTATTTACCGAAACTCATGGAAATGAAGTTAAAGGCGGATTTCCTTTAGGTGATTCCTACTGGGTGATGCCCATGAATCAGAAGTTGCTTGTTTTTCGGATACAATATTTGCAACAACGTTTATATTTCGAGAAATACCGTGAGACATTATCCATAAAAAAAGGTGCAAGTCAATCGTTGCTCTTTCCGAGAATGATCGAACTAAGTCCTTCCCATGTGGCATTAGCTTTGGAATTGCAATCTGAATTAAGTGCATTGGGATTTGATTTTAGTCATTTTGGAGGTAACTCAATCATAGTAAATGGATTGCCGCCTCAAATGTCGCAAGGAAATGAGCAGAAATTATTGGAGCAGATATTAGATGATTACGTACATACTGGAGGTGATGTGAAATTAGAGCGCCATATGAGTATAGCGTTAACAATGGCAAGGTTTGCGGCGGTTCGCACTGCGTTAAGCTTATCGGAAAAAGAAACTATTTCCCTGGTTCAAGAGTTATTTACTTTACCACATCCCGAGGTTACCTTTGACGGAAAGGTGATATTTGTAGAAATTTCACAAAGTCAGTTATTCGAAGCATTTAACAAACACAGAAGATAAATCTATGCCATACATTCCGATAGGATTAAAGAATTTATTAATTATCATGGCCTTGATTGGGCTGGCACAAGTTGCCCTACCCAGAGTGGGAATTGATAGTTTTTTCATGTATTTGTTTTATCCTGACAGCCCATGGTTTAGGCCTTGGCAGTTAATAACCCATATTTTTTGTCACGGAAGTATTTCTCATTTTCTTTTCAATGGAATTGCATTATTTTCATTTGGTGCGATTGTAGAAATGCGATTAGGGACTCAACGATTTTTAATGTTATTTTTCCTCAGTGCCATAGGTGCTGTTGCATTGCATTTTGGAAATATAGCTTGGCAATTGTATGAACAAGCAGGTACCATTATGCCCAATCATACGATTCCTGGAATTTCAGTACCCTATGGACCTATGGTGGGTGCAAGCGGTGCAGTATATGGTGTTATGGTTGCGTTTGCCATGTTATACCCAAACGAATCGTTGTTGTTTTTGTTTATACCTTATCCCATAAAGGCAAAATATTTAGTTTCTGCAATGATAGGATTAGATTTATTGCTTGCATTGGGTCAGATTGAAGGAGACATCGTTGCTCATTATGCCCATTTAGGAGGTGCCCTGGTAGGTTTGCTTTTTACCTTCTTGTGGAAACGAAGATTATTTATTTAATGCCATTTTTAGGTCGAAGCTCAGAACCAAGAATCAAGAAATACAACCTTCATGGACGTTCGAAATTTTAAATTTTGGGATAATCAACGGGGAGCTATTGGTAATTTGGTAGTCATTTTCATTGCGGTTTGGTTATTGAGTTTAATACCAATTATTGATCGTTTTTTGCACGTGTATTTTGCTTTTCATCCATTACCCCATGGTATTGTTAAACCTTGGGGATTTGTTACCTATATGTTTGTCCATCAAGGATTTTTCCATATGCTTTCCAATGCATTATGGTTGTATTTTATTGGGATTATTTTGCAGGATTTAGTAGGCGATAAACTCTTATTGAAGCTGTTTTTTTGGGGTGGATTTTTCGGATCTATATTTTTTCAACTGTTTTACACTTTTTGGTTAGGTCCGGAATCTAGGCTGGCATTTGGAGGTTTGGTTGGTGCCTCTGGCGGGGTATCGGCTGTGGTGATTGGAACGGCTATTTTTTCTCCTTTTTACCGTGTATTTCTTTTCGGAATTTTTGAAGTTGAGTTGCGTTGGATTGCCATTGCTAAGGTGGTATTAGACATTGCAGGAGCCATGGGAGATGTGAATCAGGGAGGTTTTATTTGTCATTTAGGAGGTATTATATTTTCGGTAATTTATGTGTATGGGTACCTCAAAGGAAACATGCCCGGTTGGATGGATGAGATGTTTTTATCCATAGAAAATGTATTTGGAAAAGGCAATCGAAAAAGTAAGTCGATTTTAGCTATGTCATCGGCAAGAAATGCTCGAAATTCTGGTAAATCCGGTCAGTCAGATAAGTCATCATCCGATTTTTTGCGTACATCAGGTAATTCTAGTTTTGGGAATTCTTCAAGGCATGGGGGAGTGAAAAATACTGAAAAAAGCAATTCAGCCAAGGGATTTACAAATGAAGAAGAAGTAAATCAAATATTAGATAAAATCGCTCAGGTTGGGTATCAAAATTTAACCGATAAGGAGCGAGAGGTGCTTTTCAAAGCCAGCAAGGAATAGTAGAATTTCTGACGGGAATTGATTCTTTTAGAAAAAAAATACATCTTTGAATTATGCGGCGCATCCTCAATTGGATAATCTTTCCATTAACCTTGGTGGTGGCCGTTTTATTATTTGTTTCTGGACAATCGCCCCTGATAAGTCCGCAATCGTCTACATGGATTGCTTTGTTGGGTCTTGGATTTCCCATTCTATTTCTATTGAATTTTTTCATTTTAGTGTATTGGTTGATTCAATTAAAGTGGCGCACCTTAATTCCGTTAGCAGTATTGTTGTTGAATTTAGGTCAAGCTTCATTGTATGTGCAATTCAACGAAAATTCCTCAGAGGATGGAAGTTTTAACCTTGCGATAGATAGCACTGAAAAAGTGGTGCCTTTGAAGGTTTTAACATATAACACTGGCTTGTTTGGGTATTTTCAAGATCGTTGGGATTTGGATGATGTTTGTAATCGATTATTAAAAGAAAACGCCGATGTAATTTGTTTGCAGGAAGTGTATTCCAAAGTGGGTTCTATGGCTGTTTTAGAGCAAACGTTGCGAAAAAAGTTGAATTTCAATTACGGGCAGTATCATTTATTAAGTCCAAAACGACCTTATGGGATGATTATTCTTTCTAAATATCCCATTAAAAAATGGATGCCCGTAAGGTTTTCAGGTAGAACCGGGAATACTGCAATGTGGGCAGATATTCAAGTGAGCAAAAGCATTGGAGATATGAATTTCAAGCAAAAATTTAGGATATATAATGTTCATTTACAATCGTTTAAATTTGGGAAAGAGGATTATTCTTATATAGAGAATCAAGGACAGAATGACGATGGCAAATTGGATTTGGACGGTTCAAAGGGAATCATTCATCGATTAAGAAAAGGGTACGAAGTTCGTGCAACCCAAGTTAGTAGATTGTTGGATGAGTTTGAGAAAACAGAGTCTCCTAAAATTGTGTGCGGGGACATGAATGATGTACCGGTAAGTTATAGTTATAGGCAGTTATCGAAAGGGATGAAGGATGCCTTTGTAGAGGCCGGTTTTGGGTTAGAAACCACCTACAAAGGTCCATTCCCCAGTTTTCGAATTGATTATTTATTTTGTGATGGCTCCTTAGCGGTTAGTCAATACGCAAGTTGGTCTGATGTGCCATCGGATCACAAGTTGGTAGGAGCTACGTTTCGTTGGGTTTTTGATCGCTAGGGGCTTAATAGATTGAAATTATTGATAAGCAACGGGTTTTTTTGATAAAAATGGTGTTGCGTAACGGTTAAGTTAATTAAAGGTATTGGCTTAGGTTGTATATTTGTAGTTTGTAATTATGCCGTACTTTTTCACTTCCGAATCAGTATCCGAAGGTCATCCGGATAAAGTAGCCGATCAGATTTCTGACGCGTTGATAGATAATTTCTTGGCTTATGATCCAAGCAGTAAAGTTGCTTGTGAGACGTTGGTTACAACAGGTCAGGTAGTATTGGCTGGGGAGGTAAAATCCCAAGCGTACTTGGATGTTCAAAAAATCACTCGTTCGGTTATTGCCAAAATTGGATACACCAAGAGTGAGTACATGTTTGATGCTAATAGTTGTGGAATTTTGTCCGCTATTCACGAGCAGTCTCCAGATATCAATCAGGGGGTAGAGCGCAAGAATCCTGAGGATCAAGGTGCCGGCGACCAAGGAATGATGTTCGGTTTTGCAACAAACGAAACCGAGAATTATATGCCTTTGCCGTTGATGTTGGCACACATGTTATTGGAAGAATTAGCCGCGATGCGCAGAGAAGGTACTCAGATTCCTTATTTGAGACCCGATGCCAAGAGCCAGGTAACCATACAGTATTCAGACGATCATAAGCCGATGAATATTGATACCATCGTAATTTCTACGCAGCACGATGATTTTGAAAAGGCCAGTGATAGCAGCGATTCCGCTCAATTGGCAGCCGATGATAAAATGTTGGCGAAAATCAAATCAGATATTATTGACTTGTTGATTCCTCGAGTGAAAGCAAAATTACCTGCATCACAGCAGGCTTTGTTTAACGCGGATGTGAAATACCATATTAACCCAACCGGCAAATTTGTTATTGGTGGACCTCACGGAGATACAGGGTTAACAGGTAGAAAAATCATCGTAGATACATACGGTGGTAAAGGTGCTCATGGTGGAGGTGCTTTCAGCGGTAAAGATCCCAGTAAAGTAGATAGAAGTGCAGCCTATGCAACCAGACATATAGCAAAAAATATGGTAGCTGCTGGGTTGTGCGATCAAGTTTTGGTACAGGTTTCTTATGCAATTGGTGTTGCGGAACCTGTAGGTCTTTTTGTTGATACCTATGGAACAGCGAAAGTAGGATTAACTGATGGTGCAATTGCGGATAAAATCAAGGCAATTCCTCAATTAAGTTTGAAACCATACCATATCGAACAACGATTTGCACTTCGTACCCCAATCTATTTGGAAACGGCTGCATACGGACATATGGGAAGACCCTGCGAAACGGTTACCAAAACATTTAATGCAGGAAGCGGTGAACCTAAGTCTGTAACGGTTAAGTTGTTCCCTTGGGAAGAATTGAATGCAGTGGACGTATTGAAAAAAGAGTTCGGTTTATAATTAAGTATAGTAGTTTATGTGTGGAATCGTTGCCTATATTGGTAAAAAAGAAGCTTATCCCATTGTTGTAAAAGGATTGAAGCGATTAGAGTATCGCGGGTACGATAGTGCTGGTGTTGCTTTATTGAATGGCGACATGCGTGTGTACAAGAAAAAGGGAAAAGTTTCGGATCTAGAAGCTCATATTGGCAACGCAGATGTTTCTGGAAGTATTGGTATGGGCCATACTCGTTGGGCAACTCATGGTGAACCTAACGATAAAAATTCACATCCACATTTATCCAATAGCGGTGATTTGGCCATCATTCATAACGGAATCATCGAAAACTATGCAACGTTGAAAGAAGGTTTGAAACAACGAGGACACTCCTTCACCAGCGATACCGATACGGAAGTTTTGGCTCATTTGATCGAAGACGTGATGGAAAATACAGGTTTGCCTTTGGCGGATGCTGTACGGTCGTCTTTGAAACAAGTGGTGGGTGCGTATGCGATAGTTATTGTAAGTAAAAATCATCCGGAGCACGTAATTGCTGCCCGTAAGGGTAGTCCGTTGGTGGTTGGATTAGGCAAGGAACGCGGAGAGTTTATTTTCGCTTCGGACGCTACTCCGATCATCGAATACACAAACAAGGTTATTTATTTAAAAGACGGCGAAATTGCGATTGTAGACAACCAGGAGTTGATTATCAAAAGCATTGAAAACGTTGTTCAAGTGCCTTATGTTCAAGAGTTGGAATTAAACTTGGAGCAATTGGAAAAAGGCGGTTATCCGCATTTTATGCTCAAGGAAATCTACGAACAGCCTAAGTCGATTTTTGATAGTTATCGGGGTCGATTTGATGCGCAAACCGGCGAAATTATCATGCGTTCCATGGAAGAATACGCCGATCGATTAAAAGAAATCAAACGATTGATTTTGATAGGGTGCGGAACTAGTTGGCATGCCGGTTTGGTGGGCGAATATTTATTCGAAGATTTGGCGAGAGTGCCGGTTGAAGTTGAATATGCTTCCGAGTTTCGCTATAGAAATCCGGTAATTTATGGCGATGATTTAATTATTGCGGTTAGTCAGAGTGGTGAAACTGCAGATTCATTGGCCGCCATGGAATTGGCCAAGCGCAAAGGTGCGTCTGTTTTTGGAGTATGTAATGTGGTAGGTAGCAGCATTCCTCGTTTAAGTGATGCGGGTGCTTACACCCATGCTGGACCCGAAATCGGTGTAGCTAGTACGAAGGCGTTTACAGCACAAGTAACCGTTTTGGCTCTAATGGCGATTGGGATGGCCAAATTGCGAGGTACTATGTCGTTGAAACAAATTACCGAGTTCATGAGCGAATTGGAGGCAATCCCTGCCAAAGTGGAAAAAGCGTTGTTACTTAACGACTCTATTGTTGAATTATCTGAGAAGTATAAGGATGCCAAGAACTTCTTGTATTTAGGAAGAGGATATAATTTCCCGGTTGCCTTAGAAGGTGCATTGAAGTTAAAAGAAATTAGTTACATCCATGCTGAAGGTTATCCGGCGGCAGAGATGAAACATGGTCCTATTGCATTAATCGATGAAGAAATGCCGGTGGTGGTTATCGCAACGGCAAGTGAACACTATGAAAAGGTGGTAAGCAATATTCAAGAAGTTAAAGCTAGAAAAGGTAAAGTTATAGCTTTGGTAACTGAAGGGAATAGAAGTTTGGATTCGTTAGTGGATCATGTGATCGAGGTACCTGAAACTATTGAAGCGCTGAGTCCACTATTAAATACAATTCCGTTGCAATTACTGAGTTATCATATTGCTGTAATGCGTGGTTGCAATGTGGATCAACCACGGAACTTGGCGAAGAGCGTTACGGTGGAGTAGTGCCGAACGTACAGTCTCTGGTGCACCAGTATTTTCAAGGGTTTGAGACTCTTTTGGTGAGTTAGCTCCTCGCTATACAATTGTTTTTTACCAATGTATTTGGCCGCTATTTTTTCTTCTCTTTCGCGAGCGAAATTTTGTAATTATCGGGGTTCCCAGTCATTTTAATACTTACAAATTTTACCTTTTTAGTTGGATCAACCGTTGCGATTTCATCCACTTGATCTTTGCTAATTTCTCCAGATTTTTTACTGAACAATTTATTCATTCCTTCTGAAGTTATCAGCTTGATGGGAACGCGTAGATAGTACTCAAAGTTGAAATCCATATCTTGTTTTCCTGATAATTCGATAAATCCAAGCGATGAGTTAATTAGCATCTTGGGAACCGACATAATTCCTTTGGTAATATCGATGTGATTGGATAAAGTATCGAATAGAACTTTGTATAGATTTTTATCTTTAAAAAAATCGGCTAAATACAACATGGGCCCATAATTTTCTAACCTGCCCTTTGCAACTTCTACATCCATGTGGATTTCAGAATCGTCAATAATGGGGGTTAAATCGGCATGCATATGGATTTGTCCATACAGTCTACCCGTTAGCTTACCATGCAGTTGTTCAGAAACCAAGTGATCTTGTCCAAAATTCTCAAACTTGAACATCAGTTGGTCTAAATCTACGTTTCGCATTCGGATATTAGGATTGAGGTAGAGTTTCTTTTTATTGGAACCATCTAAGTCACCCCGAATAAACATGTTCCCACCGGCAGCGATTAAACTCATAGTATCAATAATCAAATGATGATTTTTCTGGGTGCGAAACTGAGTATAAAAATTATCTAAGAGTATTCGGTGGTATTTTAAGTGTGTAACATTGAGTTGAAAATCCATATTAGGGAACGGGATTTCAAACACATTAAATCCGGCTTCATGGTTTACCGTTTTTGTATTTGGATTTACCGGTGGCGGATTGTAGTTAAATAACTCATCAAAATCGAGTTGAGGGGAGCTGATGGTTAATGAGTTTTTATGTTTTTTGTTCTTTTCATCAGTACCAAGATAATAGGTCATGTTAGCTGCAAATGAGGATTTCCCAATTTTACCTGTGAATTTTTCGACCGTGAGATTATTCTTTTCTATATGAAAACGACCTGCGAATTTTTCAAATCTAAGGGGATGAACTTTCATGCTCGCTTCTAGTTGATCCAAGTATATATCGGCCGATTGTAATCCGTTATTAAAATGTAGATAGGTAAACCCATGCAGACGGAATTTTTTAAATTCCTCATGTCTATAGTCTTCAGGGACATAATTTTCACCACCATACGCGAATAAATCTTCCAACTGCAAAAGCCGGGAATCCAATGCAAATTCAATTTTAGTATCTCCTAGCGGTTTTTCTTTGAGCCATAAGTCGTAATTAAAGAGTTTACCAGAAAAGTGAAAATCGCTTTTATCAATGTCACCTTTAAAATCGATAATTCTGAAATCGCGTTCATCAATAATAACATCCGCATGGAAGTCGTGAAGTGTATGCGGATAATGTTTCATTTTGGCATAGAGATCTTCAATGAAAAACTCACCGATGGGCAAGTTGGGAGATTCTAATATGGCTTTGGCAGAACATTTTAAAGCCAGTTTTGTACGGAAATTCTGAATTTGTTCGTTTACAGGTTTATTGCCTACTGCACCTGTATTGGTTAATTCATAGATATCTAAATAATCTGATTTTATTGCAAGTTCTGTGGTGACAATTTTCTCCGTGTGGTGCAATATCGCAGGTAAATCACTGATTATTCCGTGGATGGAAATATCGGATTTTCCTGCTTTTAAATTGAAATATTCCAATTTGGCGATATTCCCTTTCACAGTACTGCTGATGTCAAGATCTTGAACCGCCACGTGGTATTTTGGAGATGAAAAACTAAGGTCTTTTACCAATAGTTCGGTAAAATATGATTCGTTTAATTTTTCTATGCTGCGCTCAGGATGCTCAATATCAATGATATCCCGGAAATTCATGGTGAGTTTCACACTGCCTTTAAGATTTTTCAATGTCTCCAAGTTGAGGAATTTGGCCAAGAAATCCAGTTGAAAATCAGAGACCAACTTCAGGTTGATTTCCGGTGAATCAAAATTTTTAACTAAAATATTGCCGTTAAATATTCCCGCTTCAGGACGCGCACCAAAATCCGAAATGGAGAATTCCGAGGTTGAGGCGTTGTGAGCGTTTCCATTTGTGAAATGTCCTTTAAATTGCAGTTTGTCTAGCTTTTTTTGATTGATGGAATTGGTGAAATACGCTTCGGAGCATCCAAAGTTGGCATCAATTTTAGGGGTATGACCATTGATCGACTTTCCCTTAACGGTACAATCGAAATATACTTTTCCTTGATTATCGTATTTTTTTAATGCAGGAGCTAATTCTTTGGGAGCAAAAGCAATAAATAAATCGAAATTGGGCTTAGCCCCTTCAAATTTCAGGTCAACATTCATGTCATCATCGAAATCAATATTGCCTTTCATTTTAAAAAGTGCATCTTCTAAATAAATTTCAGAAGGCTCTAACTGCAGAATTTGTGTGGCATGAGCAAAACTCAATTTGGTGTCGATATCAAGGTTTTTATTCTTTATAAGGGTTGTATCCCCGTTTTTAATAACGGTTATTAAGAATTTAGAATCAAGTGAGAAGAGAGTTTGATCATCGTTGGTTTTAAATTTTGATTTCGCTTTGCTGATTGCTACATCAAGGAGTATCCTATTGCTTTCGTTAAGCTTTGTAATGTCAACGTTCTGAAGGTCAATTCGCCTTAAGTCGATATGCATTGTTTCCGCTGAAACTTCGGTTTTTTTATTAGTAGCAAATGCTTTAACTATATTGAACTCACCTGCAGTATCTTGAACAATATGGACGTATCCATCTTTGATTTTTATATAATTTACATCGAATTTCCCACTGATAAGAGACCATAAGTTAAAGCCCAAGTAGAAATCTTTCACGTCCAATATTGGATTGGTAGACTTTATTTTATCGGGATAAATTTTTACGTCTTTTAAATCGATGGAGATGTGAGGAAAGTTAGCAAACGGCGAGATTTGAATTTTGTTTAGGGTGATTTTTCCTACAAAATCCTTATTTAATTCTGTAATTAAATCATCAGTTATAGTATCTTCTTTCAAAAATAACAGGGTAGTAACTACTGAAAATAGCAGCACCGGCATTGCGATTACTCCAATGATTACTTTTTTTAATTTCGGTTTCAACACAGTATTTTGGAAGATATATAGGATGCGAAATTATTATAAAAAGAAGTCATTGGGTGATGATGATTGTTTATTGTCATTTAATATGGCTCAATAGAAATCAAGGGGATGAATGGAATTTTTTTAGGGAAAAAGTCAACATCGAGAATGAATAGTTCCCATAACCATAGTGTGGAGATTAGGGTTTCCATGTATCATTGTATTATGCTAAAACAGGTATTCAAGGGGATATTGTTGTTGCCTATATTTTTGATTTTTCACGCTTGCGAGAAGCCAGAAACACCCAATAACAATCAGAATCCCACCGATTCAACGGTAAAATTAGAATTAGGACCACCGGTTGAAACTAGAACAACCGTGACAAAATATTCGCCGGCCTTTTTAGGTCAAACAAGAGTTGGTGGTTTAAAATCTCAAACCCCATTTTCTTTTGAAGTTATAAATAACACCTTGACAGAGCCCTGGGGGATTGGAGCATTGCCCAATGGAAAGTTAATCATCACTCAACAGAACGGTGTTATGCGGGTTTCAACGGTTGATGGAGTACTAGGGCCCAATATCGCGAATGTTCCGGCGGTTCAATTTGCAGGACAAGGTGGACTTTTAGGGATTTGTGTAGACCCTGATTTTCAAACCAATAGAATGGTGTATTGGGCGTTTACTGAGAGTGTAAGCGGGGGGAGTATAACATCCGTTGCTAAAGGCAGGTTATCGGAGAGCGAAGATGCTTTGGAATCGGTATCAGTAATTTATCGCTCCAATACTCCGTATAATGGGAATTTGCATTTTGGGGCAAGGATCGTAATGGATAAATCAAGAAATTTATTGGTTTGTATTGGTGAGCGGTCCGATGCATCTATACGCGTACAGGCTCAATCGGTTTCCAGCAGTTTGGGTAAAGTGATTCGTATTACTGCGGATGGAAATGCTGCACCAGGAAATCCTGTTTTTTCAGGGGCTGGAGCTTTGCCGGAGTTGTTTACCATCGGCCATAGAAATCCTCAGGGACTGGCGATTCATCCGATTACTGGCGATGTTTGGTTGGGCGAATTTGGTCCAAAAGCCGGGGATGAAATCAATTTATTGGTGGCAGGTAAAAATTATGGTTGGCCGATAATTACGTATGGGGTAGAGTATAGTGGACAGAAAGTTGGCGATGGTATTCAGCAGAAGGAAAATATGGAACAACCGGTTTATTATTGGGATCCCGCTATTTCACCCAGTGGAATGACGTTTTATCGGGGTAAATTGATTCCGGAATGGGAGAATAATTTATTCGTTTGTGCTTTGGGCAGTACTCACATAGCTCGATTGCATATCGCAAATAATAAAGTTATGGGGGAGGAGCGATTGCTGTCTTCGGAATCTCAGCGATTTCGCGATATTACCCAAGGCGTGGATGGAGCGTTGTATGCAGTTACCGATGCGGGAAGACTGTATAGAATTACCAAGAAATAAGGTATTAAATACCATTTTATCTTTTCGATTTAACTAGATTTGCATTAGGATTGCGTGCATATCATAAACTAAATATGTAGTGATTTGTTGAATCTTGGATTATGAGGCAATTGGAAGAGATTAGAAAAGTGACTATCTTGAGATTTTTTAGTTTTATAATTGCTCATTGGATGGTAATTGTTCCACTCAGTGCATCGATTTCTATGGCTGGTGACTCCATAAAAAAAGTCCATAAGTTAGTTTGTAACGATTACCATGATTTTGCTG
>CAZKOM010000010.1:42840-43212 GCA_964554385.1 uncultured Flavobacteriaceae bacterium
TCTAATCCATTTAATAGTAATAACGGGGAAGAAAACAAGTTTGAAATTGAGGAAGAATTGGATGTTGCTATTTTATCTAATACCAGTAATTTACGCGCTGTATTGACCGATTTTCATGAGGTAAAAAATGAGCTTCTGTTAGATTATTTTGGGTTTGTATTGGAAATTAATCCTCCACCTCCCAAGTAGGTTTTATTGTTTCTGATAGCGGCAAGTATGTCCGCTAGTTATTCCTTTTTTACTTAAATACAAATTATTCATGAACAAAATTCTATTGGTAGTGCCAATGGTTTTCAGTATTGTTTGCTGCAGACCAAAAAAAGAACAAGAAAATAAAATACAAACGTTTACTATTACACAACCTATTGTGGT
>CAZKOM010000011.1:0-3344 GCA_964554385.1 uncultured Flavobacteriaceae bacterium
TCTGAGTTTTATCAAATTTGATTACAAAAGAGTTACCCCCTTTAAAATCGATACCCGTACTAATACCACCATTTTTAACAAACATGATGATACCCAATATCAAAATAGGTGAAGTTAACCAATAGTAAACTTTACGCTTACTAATAAAGTCAATGGATTTACCTTTTAAGAAATTCTTATTCCAATCGAAACCAAATTTTGTATCCAAACCTTTTTCAGCTCTTCTATCCAACAATAGACGAGTAATAAACAAAGCAGTATACATTGAACTGAAAATACCAATAACCAAAATAACTGCAAAACCATAAGTTGGACCTGCACCGGCAAAAGTCAAGATGAAACCAGCCAATAAGGTAGTAATGTTTGAGTCTAAAATCGCACCCAAAGCATGCTTGAAACCTGCATCAATTGCAGATTTCAAACTCTTCCCTGTTGCCAACTCGTCTTTGATACGCTCGTAAATAAGTACGTTTGCATCTACCGCCATACCAACAGTTAAAATGATACCTGCAATACCGGGGAGCGTTAATGCCGCACCCAAACTAGACAATGTACCAAATATTAACAATACGTTGCCTAATACCGCAACGATTGCAATCCAACCAGCACGGTTGTAGTATAGAACCATGAATAAGATTGTAGTTAAGAAACCTGCGATCAACGACCACAAACCTGCTTTCTGAGCATCTTCACCTAAAGAAGCACCCACTTGGTTGCTTGATACAATTCTCGCTGGTGCTGGTAATTTACCTGCTTTCAATACGTTGGCTAAATCATTTGCTTCACGAATTTCAAAGTTCCCCGTAATGTTACTCTGTCCACCTGGGATTTTCCCATTTACAACGGGAGCACTATACACACGATTATCAAGAACGATAGCAATGTATTTTCCTACGTTGGCAGCCGTAATTTGAGCCCAACGAGTGGCAGCTTCGCTATTCATCATCATTGAAACTTCCAATTCACCTTTCTGTGAAGTGTTAACACGAGCATCTTCAATGATGTTCTCTTCTTCAGAAGCTAACGCAGCTTTACCATCACGATCTAATTTTAAGAAGTACACGAAATATTCGTCGGAATTTACAGCTTCGGAACCATTAGCGTTGAAATCCCTTGGTTTTGCGCTAAATGCCACACGCGCATTTTCACTAGCTAAAACATCCAACAATCGAGCATCCGTAGATAACATTTTCTCCAACAGTGCACGATTAGACTTCTTAACTACGGCAACTGAAGATCCTAAACCATTGGCTCCAAATGGAGTCATGATTTTCGATAATGAATTAGATACAGGGGCTGTTGCTTTTGTTGTTGATTTGTTAGAATCTTTGGTTGTACTTGCTACCGCTGCAGGCGCAGCCACCGAAGTATCTGTTGAAACTGTAGAATCAACGGTTGAAGTTGGCGTATTTTTTACGGGTAAAGAAGCGGCTCTCACTAAAGCATCATAGATACGCTTACCATCATTTCTTTTACCATCGTTACCATAAACCTCGAAAAACTCAAGTTTAGCACTCTTCTCAACCAATTCCTCCATTCTGCGCGGATTATCTACGCCAGGAAGTTCAACGCTTATTCTACCATTATCGGTAATATTTATGGTAGGTTGGGTAACGTTTGATTGGTTAATACGTTTCTCAACCACCTCGTATACCAAATTAACTGCATTATTTGTTTCTTCACGAATGTAATTCACTACTTGGTCTTCGCTTGAATTCGCTTGAATTACACCCTTGTTTCCTTTCGCAAATAAGTTTGCCAACTTGCGATTAGGAGCAATGGTTTTAAAGTTTGCAACAAATGCGTCAACAAAGTCAAGACCTTTATCTCTTACATCAATATTTGCCAATTCAATAGCCTTGGTTAAATCTTTATCTTGACCATCATTGGACAATACTTTTACCACGGCGCCTTTGTCTACTTCAAGAATTACGTTGATACCACCACGCAAGTCAAGACCTAGATTTATCTCTTTTTTCTTACACTCGTAGTAATTGAAGCCGGCAATTCCCATGCTATATATTTCGGAATTCCCCAAACTATCAATATAACGGTTGTAGGCTTCTTTTTCAGACATTCCCTTAGCCGCCATTTTCTTAGCAAATTCTTTGGCAGACTTCTCGAATTGCTGTGATTTCCAAGTGAAAGACAACTGGAACAAACACGCCACAGCCAATACAATGGAAAAGATTAAGGTTGTTTTATTGGTTTTCATTGAATTGAATCAAACTATATAAATTACGGAAGCGCGAAAATAAGGAAAAAATACCAGTAAATTCAACTAGTAATTACTATCTCTGAAAAATTGCAATTTACTGTCTAATTCTTGCAAATTTTGCAATTTCATGCAAGAGAAATGTCCTTGTGGACAAGCATGATATCCCAACTTAGTGCATGGATTACATTTCAACTCATTTAGTAGCATATGTTGTTGAATTTCAAAAGCGTATTTCCCACCAAGCCAAGGTTTAAAACCCAACTTGGGTGAAGTATTACCCCACAAAACCACATGAGGAATCCCATAGGCAGCCGCCACGTGCGTAAATCCCGTATCTCCGCCCACATACCATCGTGCATGTTGAATCAACGCGGCGGTCTCTTTTAAATTCGTCTTACCAACTGCATTAATTAATGAGAACCCATTCTCTGGTCTGTTGTTAACCAGCTGGACTAAAGCTTTAGCATTTTCTAAATCCTCCTTCCCGCCTGTGATTATCAGTGGTTCCCGTTGATTTAATAACAAGTGCTCCCAAACCTTAAACGGTATTCGTTTGGTATTATAGGTGGCCGAAATATGTAAAACACCATATTTTTTTAATATTGACTGCAATGTTAATCCCGACAATTCATCTTCTAGTTTATTGTTAATTGTTGGAATAACACTAGAAAAATCAGCCAATGTAAGTCCAGGTAATTTTGGGGAAATTAACGTCTCGGGGAAATTAGTAGCACCGAAAAATTCCTTCAACTCAGCACTAGTTCTAGTTGTTAATTGATTTTGTTCTTTAAACTCTGCTTCTAATCTTATTCCCAATGGCGATTTTAACAATTCCATTGCCGATTTCATGTATCGATATGCTACGGAATCTACTGGCATCTTGCGCAATTTTTTTACTAATAACCAGCGATCTAATCCTCGTTTTTTAACCGAAAATGAAGGTAAATTCCACAACGTCAACTTAATCCTGAAGGACCGCAAATTGTTATGTAAATCTAAAATTGCACAAGGCGAAAAACCATAGATTAACTCCCAAAATTCTTTGTTAAACCCCTCAAAACCAATAACTTCATCCAAAAATGGATGTTCCTCGATAGCCCATGATCAAATCTAAAAGTACTAAAGC
>CAZKOM010000011.1:3354-30325 GCA_964554385.1 uncultured Flavobacteriaceae bacterium
GGCTGTTGGCTTCCAGCAGGAAGGTAAAAGGACCCGGAAGATTTTTCTTCATCAACTCAAAAGCAGCCGTTGTTAACACGATGTCACCAATCGAACTAAATCGCAAAATCAAAATGGTGGGCTGCGTGGATTTATTGGGTTGCATGATATAATTATTTCCTGTCACGCAAATAGCGGTTTATTTCATTCAAATCCATGGCATTCAATACATTTCTTCTAGGAATACCCACTTTTTGAGCTATTAATGTACCGAAAAACATATCTTGAAACCCTTCCACTTGGTGAGCATCGGGATTGATGGAAATCATTACCCCCTTTTCTACGGCATAATACAATTCACGCCAGTCGATATCCAATCGGTAAGGATGGGCATTTAATTCGATTGCAACTCCATTGGCTGCACAAGCGTCGATTATTTTCCGATGATTCACTGGATACCCCTGCCTCAACAAAAGCAATCTTCCCGTCATATGACCTAAGATTGTAGTGTAGGGATTTTCAATGGCAGAAATCAATCGAGTCATCGCCCGATCTTCGGTCATATTTAAATTTGAATGGATGCTGGCAACTACCAAATCCAACTGCTCCAAAATTTCATCGGGGTAATCCAAATCTCCATTCCCCAAAATATCACTTTCAATTCCCGATAAAATTCTAAATTGCTTTCCTTCGGTAATCATCCGTTGGTTATAACGGGCAATTTCATCTAATTGTTGCAATAAACGATCTTCTCTCAAACCATTTGCATAGGTGGCAGATTGACTGTGATCGCAAACCCCGAAATATTGTAATCCTAATTTTTGCGCATAATCGGCCATTTCTGAGAGGGTATTTAATCCATCAGAATAGGTAGTATGATTGTGAAGACAACCCCGTAAATCGCGAACTTGAACTATGGAATCAACAAAACCAGTCCCTAAAGTACCCAAATATTCTTGGGTAAGTTCTCCTTCACGCATATAGGCAGGCATCCAAGGCCAACCCAAGTTTGTGAGCGTTTCCACCTCGTTGTTAGACCATTTTTCAGCAGTATAACCCAATTTTTGTAAAAAACTAGTTGCGGAAGAACGTTCAAATTGGTGCTGAGCGAAATCTATGTTTTCTGATTTTTGAAAATCAATGGGTGTGCCGATTTCTTCAATCAACAATTCTCCAGAATCGGAAACAGCGATAAAATCTAAATCGGACTTCACTGTATTTAAAAACGATTCCCATCCAGCAGGTAAGGCAGACACATCAACTATAATTTCCAATCGGTCTACTACTTCTAGCTGCCTACTGTAATCACCTACAAACGCCCAACGACAGGGATATTCGTTAAAAAACTCTTTGATAGCCTCGGCATAAGGCCATACTTTGGCATAATGCCAGTATCCTCCTGAAGCAAATCCAAATTCAATATTCTTAAGAATTTCTTGTTGCGTTTTTATCCCAAATCCTTTTACCTCAACCAATCGATTTTCTCTGCAAGCTTCAAAAAGTTGCTCTACGGAATCAATTCCTAAATTCCTCCATATCAATGCCACTTTTTTGGGACCTAACCCTTTAATTTTAAGCATCGACACCACGCCATCAGGGGTTTGATTCAATAGATTATTAAGGGCAACAAAACTTCCTGTGCTTAACATCTCCTTAATTGAATCTATTACAGATTTGCCAGCTCCCGGAATGGATTTCCACTGTTCCTCTGTTAACTCCCCAAAAGGCTGTCTCACTTTCTTAAGATTAAAGGCAGCCGCGTTAAATGCTTTTACCTTGAATGGATTTTCATCGTGCAATTCTGCTAATTTGGCATATAGACCAATAGCTTTTACTACAGAATCATTGCTCAAACTTTTACTTTCCATCGTTCTTTTTAATTAATTCAACCACCTCTTCGGCAACCCAGGCACTTAAAGCAACGCCCATTCCACCCATTCTAACAGCTTTATATACCCGATTGCTTTCAGCTTTAATTATAGGGGTACGTTGTGGTCCCATTCCCATAATACCAGACCATTCGTAATCAAACTTTACCCCTTCACCGGTTTTTCTAAGAGGTAATACCACTTCCTCCATATAATTTCTGATATACTCGCGAATTGTACTGGTATTGCTCATTTCTTGCGTTTCCTCGGCTTCAAAATCCATATTCCTACCACCGCCTATCAATATCCTATCCCCCAAATTTCTAAAATAAATATATCCATCATCGGCATGATATAAACCATGGAGTGGTTGCCAAGGTAAGGGTTCTGTAACAAACACTTGGCCTCTAGCAGGGATAACCGGGATATCCGAATCCAAATTAGAAGTAAACCCATTGGTGCAGAGCAACATCCTTTCGGTTTTTATTACCTCGCCATCATCGGCGTACACCCAGACCCCTCCTACTTTGTCTTCGTAGGAAGCAATTTTAATTGATTCACAGATTTCAACGCCCGATTGAGCAGCAAAAGTCCTAACTGCTCGATACAATTTATGGGTTTGAATGGGACCTTCTTGCGATGCTACAATGGACAATGGACATATATTCATTCCTGTTTCCGTGATGGATTTAACAGAAAAAATATCTTTTGAATCGAAATGAAAAGGATGCTTGAATACAGAAGATTGGTGATTTAAATAGTGATTTAATTCCTTGTTCAGTTCCGGTAATTGCTCATTAATACAATTGAATTTTTCCTTTTCTGCGTTGGTAAACACCTCAAATCCGCCCGTTGATTCAAAACCAATAGTATCTGCACCAAATTTTTGCACCAATCGTTGAATACCGTAATACCGCTGTAAATACAAGCTGAAAGCCGCTTCAGTACCCGAACGAGTTATTTCATCCAATAACTCACCTGCGCTACCGAAGCAAGCAAACCCGGCATTTCTTAAAGAAGCTGCGTTGTTTAGCACGCCCTGATCAATAACCACAACGCGTTTTTGAGGATACGCTAATTTAATTTCAGCAGCACATTGTAAGCCTACTAACCCGCCACCAACAATCAACCAATCGGTATCTTCAAAATAGGATTTACCCCAAAAACTCAACGAATTGGGCACTGCTTTAATCATAACCGGATTATAAACCGGGAAGTTACAAAAAAGATTAAGATTCTAAAGTAGCGCCAATGTAGTGATTATAGCCATCGGCGAAACCACTAACACTGCCCCAAGGTTCCCCATTAACAATAACTGAATCCGACGTAGTTACTGTTCCGATGCGCAGCATATCCACTCCATGTTTTTTACAAATGGACTCTAACTCAGCCATTTTTTCGGAAGCCAAACTCACCACAACTCTGCTTTGAGATTCGCCAAAGAGGTATGCATCCAAGCGGTATTGCTTATCGGTACAGATATCGAACCCTAAATTTCCGGACATGGCACTTTCCATACAAGCCACAAACAAGCCACCTTCGCTGATATCGTGTACGGATTCTACTACCCCTGTACCAGCTAAATCGCCTAGAACTTGATGTAAATTATATTCAGCATCTATGTCGAACGATGGACAAGGTGAATATTCTACATTTTTTAACTTTGCTAAATATTGCGAACTACCCAAGTCGTTTTCTGGCTTGCCTAACAAAACGATAGCTGCCCCTTCGGTTTTGAAAGGAATGGATAATCTATGTTGGGGAGATTCAATAATTCCCACCATTCCAATGGTTGGTGTTGGATATACCGCTAAACCAGAAGTACTTTGGTTATAGAAACTGACATTTCCTCCTGTTACAGGGGTGTCAAATTTCCTACAAGCAACGCCCATACCTTCAATAGCATTTTTAAATTGATAATAGACTTCTTCGTTGTATGGATTACCAAAATTCAAGCAGTTAGTTATTGCCGTTGGAACGCCCCCGCTGCAACGAATGTTTCTTGCTGCTTCCGCCACTGCTATTTGGGTTCCTTTGGATGGATCTGCGTAAATATAACGGGAATTACAATCCACGGTTAACGCCAAACTCTTATCAGTATCCAAAATTTTAACCACCGCAGCATCCGATGGTAAATTGGTTGATTCATTAATGGTTCCTACCATGGAATCATATTGCCTATAAATCCATTTTTTACTCGCAATATTGGGCAATGAAGTAATCTGCATGGCTACTTCTTTCGCCTCTGTAAGGGAAATATCAGAAATATCAGACAAATTGAACTTCTCAATTTCTTTGAAATATTGGGGCTCTTTCCAAGTCCTGTGGTACACTGGAGCGCCACCACCTAATACCAATGATTCTGCCGGGATATCGGCTTCTAATACGTCTCCCATAAAGTATCGTACTCTACCGGTATCAGTGACTACGGCGATTTGCGCATAGGTAAGGTCCCACTTTTCAAATACCGTTTCCACCAATTTCTCTTTCCCTTTTTCAACCACCACCAACATTCGCTCTTGGCTTTCACTTAATAGCAATTCCCATGATTTCATATCGGCCTGTCTCATGGGAACTTTATCCAACCAAACATCCATACCCACGCCTGTTTTAGCGCTCATTTCACTGGTAGAACAGGTAATTCCCGCCGCACCCATATCTTGCATTCCAACCACGGCACCGGTTTCGATAATTTCCATAGTTGCTTCCAAAATCAACTTTTCCCAAAAAGGATCTCCAACCTGAACCGAAGGCAAATCATTAATGCTGTCTTCGCTCATATCTTTAGAAGCAAAAGCGGCACCGTGAATACCATCTTTGCCCGTGGCGGAACCAAAGATATAAACCGGATTACCAGCAGGTCCTGCGGCCGCCGAAACACTTTTTCCTACTTCTACAATACCCACACTCATGGCATTAACAAGATTGTTCTGTTCATAACAATCGTCGAAATACACTTCGCCCCCAACGGTTGGGATTCCGAAAGCATTTCCATAATCGCCAATACCTTTTACAACTCCTTTCACCAACCATTTAGTACGATCGGTGTGAATATTGCCAAAACGCAATGAGTTCAGTTGGGCGATGGGTCTTGCCCCCATAGAAAAAATATCACGGTTAATACCCCCTACTCCAGTTGCTGCTCCTTGATAGGGCTCGATGGCGCTAGGATGGTTATGACTTTCAATTTTAAAACAACAGGCCAACCCGCCGCCAATATCTACCAATCCCGCATTTTCTTCTCCCGCCTCAGCTAACATTTTTGAGCCCTCTTTGGGCAACGTCTTTAACCAAACGATGGAGTTTTTATAACTGCAGTGTTCGCTCCACATAACGGAGAAAACAGAAATTTCGGTAAAGTTGGGTTGTCTTCCTAAAATATCACAAATCTTGTGGTATTCTTCTTCCAATAATCCTAATTGCTTGGCTTGATCGATAGTTGCAGGTTGATGTTGCATGCTACCGCAAAATTAGAGTCAAAATTTCACCTGGGAAAGCACAAGTTATTCTCAATTGAGAATTATCGCAAAACCATTACGGCTTCTTTGATTGTATTTCTACGAATACGATTACCTGTTCTATTTTCGTAACGGAATAAATACGTGTATAATCCTTCTTGAACAATTTCGCCTTGATAGCGTCCATCCCACCTATTGTGTACTCCAGTAGTATGCGAATCGTAAATAATCTCACCCCAACGATTATATATAATTAACCAGGTAGGTATCAATCCTTTACCCGTAATTTCGAAATAATCATTTCTGCCATCTCCGTTGGGAGTGAATGCATTGGGTAAAAACACGTCACAAAAACCAGAGGTTACATTAATGTAGATTTCATCGGTTGCCGTTCCACATTTGTTGGTTAATGTTACGCGATATAGACCGGCAGAACTGACGTAAATAGCTGTATCCTTACTACCATTGCTCCAAATGATATTTCCACTGAAGGGAGGAACCGACAGTTTCAATAAGGCACCTGCACATAACAACGTGTCAGCAGGAAGTGTAACCTGAGGCGCTACATCCTCAAAAATTTTGATTGTATCGCTGGCTTTACATCCATTATCATCCACTTCCGCCCAATAAGTAGAAGCAGCAAAAAAGGTTCTTGTCCTGCTGGTATTTCCATCAAACCAGGTTACTGTACCTGGATTAGTAATGGTTATGTCCATAGAATTACCATCACACAACGTGGTATCCCTACCTAAATTTAATTTGGGAGCAGCCGTTATATTTATTGTTTGTTCCGAAGAGTCTGGACAAAAAGAATCAGCAACAACATATTTTATCTTTATGTTTCCTAATCCAGTAGGTGCAAATGTATTTGTGCCTCCAAAATTGGCTCCGAAGAATTTACCATTGGGATTAGTAGGCGTAAGTGTAATTGCGGGCGATCCCTGGCAAGCCTTTGCAGGCAAGCCCGTAAATGTGGGGTTTACATTGGCTTTTACAACAACATAAACCGTATCCTTGCTATTGCATCCAATATTGGAAAATGCTTCATGAATTACGGGATATGTTCCTACTGCTGTGTAGGATTTAGAAGCTGTTTTTGTTGAAACAACATTACCTCCTCCAAAATCCCAGCTAAATGTCACCAAACCAGGGAATTTATTATCAAATGTAAAATTGTTTCCATTTAAACATTGAATACTATCGTTGATGGAAACCCCACTAGAAGGACTAGGCACTACCTCTAATACCATGGAAGTGGTGTCTGTGCAGCCTGTACGATTATTGTCGAACAATGTTTCCGCTTTATAGAATACGCGATATTTGCCTGCTTTGGTAAAGATTTTTACCGGATTGGGAATGGTAGCACTATCGCTAGCTGTAAAGTACCATGTGCGTATGTAGGCACATTTGGGGATCTTAGCTAAGGTTGTTTTATCATCCAATCGGAACGTGTGACCTTCAAAACACTGAATGGTGTCATTGGTTTTTTCAAACGGAATCGCCACGGGCCTAGGTACAATAAACACCTGTTTGGGGTTAGCATAGTTATCGATACAATTATTGGCAGGATTGGCAGTTAGTGTTACTTGAAAACTACCCCCTTTATTGTAAACGTGTGTAGCATTTTTACCGGTATCCTGCTGGCCGTCGCCAAAAAACCATGTGTATTTAATTCCTCCGTAATTTGCGGTGGAAGTGTTAGTAAATGTAACCTTATTAGACCCTTCACAACTATCCTTTCCTACCGTATAAGTAAAGCCTAATGTTAATGTTTTGGTAGTAAAAGAAAGAGTAGCGGGATTAGACGTTAAATAATCTGGACCAGTACCATCGTGCTCAAATACCGCCACGTGATAGGTGGTATTATTTTTTAAATTAGTGAGGGTAACATTATTAGTTATGTTGTTGAAACATACGTAATTCCCTGTACCCAATTGAGTCCCCGTACCAAAATTAGCGAATGCCGAGTACGAATTGCCATCCACCGGGTTTGCATTTACTGCAGAACCTTCTTTCACCACAACGATGCGCCATCCCCCATCACCGTTGGTCCATGTAATCTGAGCCGTATTACAAGTAACTGTTCCAGCCGATGCATTGGATGCGGCTTTGGTGGGTTCTGCTGCCTGAAGTAAGGAGCTTCCAAACAATATGAACCAAACAAAAAACAGTATTCTTTTCATCACGAGGTTTCCCAATCTTCAAAAGTAAAGAACTTTTATTAACTATTTAGTCATTTTAATGTGAAAAATACCAATATACTTGGGATTAACGGAGGTTTACTGCTATAATTTTGGTTGATTTTTACTAAAATGTAAACATAATTGGTCACATCGTAATGAAATAGCGGATAACTTAATCGATAATTTAATGATTTCGCCCGTATAAAATTAGACCTTTGTTTAAATTTTTTAAGGAATTCATGACTACTACTCCCAAACGAAGAAAACCCAGTGCTTGGCCCAGTATTTTATCGTTGGCTGCAGTTATGTTTATGCTTGGACTACTGTCTGTTACCGTGATCGGTTTTAAAGGGTTAAGCATACATCTAATGGAATCTTCTTCCATCGACATATATTTTAAAGATTCAGTTTCTAGAGATCACGTTTCCAACCTTCAATTAACATTGGGTAAACAGGATTGGGTAAAGGCCACTAATTATGTTAGTCCAGAACAAGGGATTAAAGAAATGCAGCAAAAGTATGATCCAGAATTCTTGTCCTACGCCGAAACTGTTTCCCTTCCTATGAGCATCGAGGTATTCCCAAAAGCAAACTTTGCCAACATCGAGTTTATCGATAAAAAAGCAAAAGAACTTCGTCAAAATCCGATTGTAGAAAGTGTAGTTTTTCAACGAAATTGGGTGGAGAATATGACCCATAATGTAAAAATGCTGCAATACGCTTTTGGCGGAATAACCGTGATTTTATTATTGATAGCGATAGTACTAATCCAAAGTGCTACGCGAATGAGTATTTTTGCCAACCGATTTTTGATAAAAAGCATGCAATTTATTGGTGCTACCAACGGTTTCATTATTAAACCCTACATCTATAATTTCCTTCGTTACGCAGCAGTAGCCATTCCAATTTCTTCTGGACTATTAATTGTTATTTTCTATATGCTGCCGATTGAAATGCTTCGCAGCTTTACACAATACATTCAAGTTGAAGAATTTGCAATAATATGTGGCGCAGTATCTGTTTTTGGTGTAATTTTGGCCGTAATAGGCAGCTGGTTGAGTACAGTAAAATACTTAAACAGTAAAATCGAAAATCTTTATTAACGTAAACCACCATGAGCAGCAAGAAAAATATTTCTAAAGAAACCAAAACTACTGAGCCCAAGCAGTTTCTTTTTACGAAAGAAAATTATTATTTGACCGGACTTTCTTTAGCTATCGTAATTATCGGTTTTTATTTAATGACTGGCTCTGAAGGCGATATATATGATTTTCGCAGAATCACGTTAGCTCCTATCGTGGTAATCGCCGGATTCCTACTAGGAATTGTTGCGATCTTTTACCGCAAAAAATAATCAACCATGACTTGGTTAGAAAATGTAATCCTCAGCGTTGTTGAGGGTATTACCGAATTTTTGCCTGTAAGTTCAACAGGTCATTTAATGCTCACCCGAGAATGGTTAGGCATGAAACCGGATGAAAATTCCACTTTTATCATCGCCATACAATTTGGCGCAATTCTAAGTGTTCTGTCCCTGTATTGGAAACGAATTACTGGCCCCGGAATTAAACATTTATATCCGATTTTATTTGTTGGTTTCTTGCCTGCGGCTGTATTTGGATTATTGTTCGATGATCTTTTGGACCAATTATTACAGGCCCCATGGATAGCAGGAATCAATTTGGTAGTGTTTGGTATTGTCTTGATATATATCGAAAGAATTTTTCCCGAAGGAGATAAAGAAATTGACGATTTATCCTTTCAAGATTCTATAAAAATTGGTTTATTTCAATGTTTAGCAATAATTCTCCCTGGAGTAAGCAGAAGTGCCTCGGGAATTGCGGGAGGATTGTACAGAAAATTGAGTCGAAAAGCAGCTACTGAATTTACTTTTCTTTTAGCCTTACCCACGTTGTCCGCAGCTGCGGGTTACAAATTGTTAAAAGACATAGACAAATTAAACTCACAACAGCTAATTGAAATTGGTTGGGGTTCTTTGTTTAGTTTTATTACGGCTTTTGTAGCAGTAAAGTTCTTTGTTGGATATGTACAGAAATTTGGTTTCAAGCTTTTCGGTTATTATCGTATCCTTATTGGTACTGTGTTTCTAATATGGTATTATAGTTAAACAACTAACAAAATGCGAATTAGCAGTAAATTGCCCTTTAAACTATTGCTATTTGCTACGCTTTTAGTATTATGCAGTAGCGTGACACAGCGTGTTCAAATCGCTAGGGTTAAATACAATGGTGGTGGGGATTGGTACAGTTCGAAATCAGCGTTAAAAAACCTCATTCGCTATTCCAATAGTGCCAATAACACCGATATCCATCCCCAAGAAAACGTGGTGACATTGCAATCGGAAGATCTCTTTCAATACCCATTTATTTTCTTAACAGGTCATGGTAATGTAGTTTTCAACGAAGCAGAAGCGAATAATTTACGGAATTATTTAATTGGTGGCGGGTTCTTGCACATTTGCGACAATTACGGAATTGATCCGTACATACGAAGAGAGATGAAAAAGGTATTTCCCGAATTAGAATTTACTGTAGTTCCCTTTTCGCACCCAATTTATCAGCAGCCCTTTTCATTTAAAAATGGCTTACCTAAAGTGCACGAACATAATGGAAAAAATCCAATAGGATATGGTCTATTTTGGAAAAACCGACTCGTTTGTTTTTACGATTACGAATGCGATTTAGGAAATGGTTGGGAAGACCCTGAAACCTACAACGACGATCCTGCTGTTCGCGAAAGGGCATTAAAAATGGGTTGTAATTTAATCCATTATGCCTTTACGCATTAGTTGGAAAAAATCACAACCCAAAATCAATATTCAAACCTCAGTAATTTCTTACTGAATCCAGATTTCAGAACGTCTTTCAACGATTCTGTTATCTAATTTCATTGGTTCTTGTGGAGGTAACACTTTGATTCTAGCCGAAGGAACATTCATTACTTCCGTTAAATACTTAACTACTGCTTGAGAACGCTTCTGACTTAATTTTTTATTGTATTCTGCACCTCCGATTTGATCGGTGTAAGAAGAAACATTAAATACCGTAGTTGGTGTTAATTTTCCAGTGATGGCCAAATTACCATACCAACGAATTATTTCACGCTCGTGGAATTTGGTTAGCACCGCTAAATTTAAATCAAAATAAATGCTCAATTTACCTACTTCGGTTGTAGCGCTTCCAGCTTTCGCTATTTTCTCAACTTCGGCAATTTTTGCATTAATCGCAGCAAAAGAATCTTTCAAATTATTAGGAGATTGGCAGCATGCACTTAACTTGTCGATTTCTTTCTGCATCTTGCCCAATTTCTTATTTACCAAATCCAATTCTTCGTCCATTTGCTTGTCGAAATAAGCAGTATAATCTTCAGTAACAATACCTGATAACTTAGATTTCATGTATTGTTCCTTCGTCTTAATTCCACAGGATGAAACTAACAACACAACCGCCAACTGAACGATAACTATTTTTTTCATGTCGTCAAAGATAAAACTCCGTTAGTAAAGTATCAATATAGAAAACACACAATAAACTGAAGTAAATGTCAAAAAAATTACCCTTTGTTATTTTACCTCTCTTACCCAAACCGACGGAACGGCACTTTGGAAATAAAACAAATCACGGTTGGCTTCTTTTTCCGTTGCATAATCCTTCAAGAATACATAGAAACTCTTGTTGGTTGGATCAAACATTTTGAAAGAAATCACTCCTCGTTTGTACAAATCTTTAATCTGTTTATTGGCTTTAGCTTCAGACGTATGTAAACCGGCAACCAAATAAAACCCTGGAGCCGATTTAACTTTTTCTATGGGTTGAATTTTCAACAACACCGTATCTCTACCTAATCCCGCTGCCTTCAAATCGGCCAAACTCTTAACTATAACTTCTGAACGATCTGAATTTGTTACCCCAGAAAACCCGTCTCCGTCTTCCCCATTTTTAGTTTCCTTCCCATCTCCTCCATCGCCAGAGCCATCTCCTGAGCCATCACCGTCCTCCGAATTGCCATTTCTCGGACCACCCCCTAATGCAGAAAACCCTATGTAAGTATGGAATTCGTGGGTATTTCCCAAAGCTACACGTTGCGTACCTGTTGGTGTAGTGTAAGAATAAGAAACTCGAACATCCTCTTGGGGTTTAAATCCTATATTACCACCAATTTGACCCAAGTCGTTGGCATTAAATCCAACCCAAAACTTCTCCTGGTACCAAGCGCTTGCATTGAATTGCACTCTATAATAATCCCAATTGTATCCAGAAACCAGCAACGAAGGTTTTATCACTAGATCGCCACCACCGTCAATATTAAATCCTAATAACAACGAAGCTTGAGATTGTAATTGATAGGTTGCATTGTATTTATAATACGTGTAATCGAAGGTTGGATCGGTTAAACGCGAAATCGCTAAACCACCGAACCACTTTTCTCCATTAACAAATGCCGAAGCTCTTAAATCTGCTCGAGTTACCGGAGGGGTTATTATCAAACTCTTGATAATATCGTCATTTCCGGAAATATAGATGGCTTTTGACATATCAAACGACTGCCTGATAGCTCCCACACTTACACCTAAGTTTAAATTAGTAGAACCGCCTAATGGCAATGAATATGCATAGGTAGCATAGGCATTGTGTGCTTCAGAAAACCCAACGCGTTCTCGCATATAAAACAAGCCATAACCCGTATTTTTTGAAGGGACTGGCATATTGATATTCAACACCGTATGCTGAGGTCCACCGGGTACCGCAGAAAACATCCGATTGTTAAAAACGGTAACATGTCCCTGTGTATGGGTATTCATCGCCGCTGGATTAATCAATGAATAATCCATATAGTATTGATCGAATTTAGCACCCATCTGAGCAAAACTTTGAACTGCAGTGAACAGTGCTATGGACCAAAATGTAATTTGTTTTTTTTGCATGACTCTCTTTATCTAATAACTTGAATAAAACCTCTGTATTCTTCTCCGGTAAATCGATTCTTCATATGATAGAAGTAAACGCCCACGGGCATTTGTCCTCCATCGGTATCTAATGCTTGCCAATCATTTTGATAGTTTTGGGTGTAAAAAATGCGTTTTCCCTGTCTATCGCTAATGGTAATATCATATAACCAATAATCTTTCAATTCTGTTAAATCCCAAAATTCATTTTCACCGTCTCCATTAGGGGTAATCAAATTTGGAATTCGAACGAGCGGTGGATCTACAACCTTTACCTTAACTGAATCCTCCGATTCGCAGCCGTTTGAATCTTTGGTAGATACTTTATATACCATGGTATCTAAGGGTCTGGCTGAAATCACTCGTAAAGTATCCGAATTTATCCATTTATTGGGGCTCCATTTGAAATCTTTAATGCCATCGGTCCATAGTTTCGCAGCGGTTCCTCTATAGATAGTAGTGTCATTAAAAGCATTTATTTTCGATGGAGGGAACGCCTGTACAAAAATGGAATCCAACGCCGCACAGATTCCCGTCTTACCAGCAATCTTATACCAACCTTTACCATAGAACTTTCTATCGGCTAGATTACTTCCATCATGTAACCAGGTTATGGTATCAGCTCCACTGATACTTACATCAATAGAGTCACCCAAACACAACGGCATTGTTCCACTAAAATTAATATTTAATGTGGGTTTAACCGTGAATGGAATACTCTGAATCATAGTATCCGAACATCCAACGTCATTGGTAATCACATACGTAACATCGTGAGGTCCGCCTGTAGTGTAATGGTACTTCGTTGGCAATGGCAAACTACTGTATTCTGTACCCTCAAAAACCCAAGTTCTTTTTACTATTGGTAATGCGGATACACTTGCGGTATCATTGAACAAAATTGAATCAGGAACACAATCACCTTCAAAATAATACTTAGCTATTGGACTTGGTTTTGTTCCATACTGTCTAACCATGCTGTCTGCACAACCATGTATACTTACTCCGTATAATTTAACCGTATACACTTTGATACTATCGAAATGATGACTAATACTTGTGGCTGGCATTTCAGTATTGCCATCGCCAAAATTCCAAGCCGAATTAAACAAGGTATCGTTCGGGTCAATGTCTACAATTTTATTAAAATAGAAATTGTTATATTTCAAACATTGTATGGAATCGTTGGGTGTGATGGTGTTGTCTAAATCAAAATACACCCGAGGCATATAAAAACTTCGTACTGTTTTTTCAATAGAATCCCTACAATATTCATTGGTGGTTGCATACATTTTGGTGGTGTAGGTGCCAGGAGCTGCGAACTTGTGCTTAATATCTTTGGTGAAATATACATACGCGTTATCTACCCGCCAGTTATAGGTCATTCGTGTATCCGGAATACCTGCTGTTGGCAAATGTGTGAACTCGGTTGAATCACCAAAGCACTTTTCCTTAGTAGTAAAATCTGCCTTGGGCTTGGGATGTACATACACCGTCATGGTATCAGACGATGAACATCCCGCGTTGGTAACAACAGTAAGTCGAGTTTTGTAAGCACCCGCCGCTAAATAATCGTGCGATGCTCCATACATGGTAGTATCAAACGTTAAATCACCAAAACTCCATGAATAGGATTTTGCAAAATCCGCAGGATCCACCGTTGTTCTATCGGTAAAGGTTGTTGTTTCTTCAAAACAGGTATGGGATTGCTCGTATTTAATTTTGGGATTGTCGTAAATTCTCACCGGCTTCGTTAGTGAATCCCTGCAATACCCTCTCAAGCCTTGGAAATCGGAGTATACCATAATTTTCACTTGGTATAATCCAGGAGCTGCATATTTCTTCGTTACCGTTTTGTAGTCCGTTGAATTCGTCCCAGTCAACACTTGGCCATCGCCCATGTACCAAGTTCTAGACCTTACTTTATCCGGTACATCTACAGTAGTATTATCTGTAAATAAATTAGTTTGTCCTATACACTTATCTTCGGTGGTAAAGTCGATGGAAGGCTTATTGTGCACAAAATAGGTGAAGGTATCACGGGTCTGACACCCATCCTTGGATGTTGCGTAATGAAACACTTTGTATGGACCTGGTGCTGAATAGGTATGTGTGAACGTCTTTAACGTGTATTTCGTAGACGGAGGCGCAGGAGTTCCACCATTACCCATGTCCCAATACCAAGCAGTTACATCGGATGCTTTCGGAGCAATAGAGTTATCCGTGAACGTTGACATTTCCCCGATACACAATTCTCTTGCGGTACGTTGAATAATGGGTGATTGAAATATAGTAATATCCTGAACCCAAGAGTCCAAAAATCCAGCATTATTCAACATCACCATGCTCACGCGGTACGTTCCTGCTCCGGTAAATTTAAACACAGGATTACGCTTGGTTGAAGTATTTACAACATTGGTTGGATCCCCAAAATTCCAGAAGTACGACTGTATTGCTGATCCTATACTTTTGGATTGATCTTGAAAACGTATCGAATCGTTTGAACATCTACCTGTATTAATAATCCATTTGGCATAGGCCGAATCACTACCTAAGGTATTAACACCCGATTTGCGCTGAGTAGAAGTAAGCAACTGATACGCATTCGCCAAAGCAAAAGTGCCTAATTTAGCCATAGATGAGGATGTGATCTTCCCCTTTCTGCTTGCTGATCCTGTACCGCCATAATTACCCCACGCGGAACTACCTTCGTATCCAATGATTCTCAAATCAGGGCCATCGTATACACGATCATCCATCTGTACGGAGTCGTAATTAATATCCAGAACAAACGAATTGCTGTTTGCTGCATTTTTAGGAACTGTACCGAGATTGTAATAATTAACCCAAGAATAATTTCGAATTCCCGTGGGCAAATTACCTGGCGACAATGCTTTTCCTGGTTTTACCTCTGCAAAATAATATGTTAGATCCCCGTTGGATTTAGTGAATACAAGACGCGTGGGTCTATAACTATTGCTAACCCCTATCGGGAATGTGATATCCATAATACCATTATCCTTACCCACATGTAATCTGCCATCCACATAACTGCTAGCATTTCCACCTCCAATACCACAAGTAGTTAATACGCGCAATGCAGCCAATGAATTTTCAACTTTAATAATTCCTTTGGTTAGTACCAAAGAATCCTTGATATTAAAACTCATGATGCTTGACCATCCTTCAAGGGTTAACATCACCGAGTTGCTGTACATGATTAGTTTATTAACCTGACAGCTATCCACATAAAACTTTAACGATTTTGTAATTACTACAGATTCTGAATACGCACCAGTACCGATATAAATATTATCGCCTGCAGCGGCAGATGACAATGCTTTGTTAATGGTTAAATAGGGAGATGCCAGCGTCCCAGGGTTTGTATCCACCCCAGTTTTACTAACATAAAAATCTGCTCCTTGCAGTGCTAAGACAAAAAATGCCAGCAAAACAGTAGCAAATCTTATTATAAAAATCTTTGATTTATGGTATAACCGCATAGTCTTCGGGTAATATAATATATATGTAGACTATGCAAATTAACGATTCGTTTTCTCTTTGTCAAAATATTGATTAAATTATGACAAATATAAAAGACACTCTTACCGATTAAAACGGCAAATCATCCACGTCGGAACTGCCTAAATCTGCCGATATCACCGGTGATTCTGTACCTCCAAATGGATTGGGAGTAGACGTTCCTCCACCCATATCTCCTGCGCCAGATGAATTATAGCCTCCACCCATACCACTGCCTCCAGCTGAAGCACCTTTGGTAACATTCCACGCCTTTACATCTGTATAGTACTTACCCATGTACTCTCTGCTTTCTACATCAAAAAATACGGTAATCTCTTCCCCTTCTCTAATTTGGAACTTCGCAATTTTATCGCCCCAGACAGCAAAACATAATTTCTTGGGGTATTGACCAGATGTTTGAATTACAAAGTCTTGTTTTTCCCAAGTATTTCCTGCTTTATTCGTTCCAGTTTGTTTTGGTAAAATTGCAATAACGGTTCCTGACATTTCCATAAATACAAAATTAATAATAATTCCAACAGGGTAATTCCCATCTTTTCAACGTAAGCGAACTTAATCGTTTATAAACGTTTACATGGCGCCATCGCCCTCGGCTTTTTTCAAATCGTCATTTTGTAATTTACGCTTCACCTGATTGGGTTTATCTACGCTCATACTGCCAATTTTATAGTCAAAATTGATTCTAGCACCCCATAAATTCAATCGCTGCATGCTGTAAAAGGTAAAATCCGAACCTTGTGTTCTGGTAATTATATCAATTTGAGGGGTTAATGGATTATCAATTCCAAATCCTAAGCCACCCCGGTCTTCATTAAATCGTTTTTTAAATCCAACCATGTGAAAAAACCAACTCATGGAGTAGCCTTGTAATGAAATGGTGGGCGCATTAAATCTACCCCAAACCTCCATTTGCCAGTTGTTTTTCATCTTTAAACTGCCTCGAATACCTGCATTATACGTTAAAGCTTTATTGCTCAATCCCGCAATGGATCCCGTATCAATTAAACTACGAATCATCACATAACCCAAGCCCCCATTGAAATTCAATGTCCATTTACCCGTTTTCAAGTTGGCATTCATGTCCATCCCCACCGTATTGTTCAATCCAACGTTACCGTAAGTTGTACGATAAACCCTGTCTTTGCCTATAGTCCGAATAGTCTCAATGGCATTATCGGTATTTCTGTAATATACATTTACACCTCCACCACCTGTTTTCCCGTATTTACCCCAACTTAACTCCAAATTATTGCTCAACTCCGCATTCAACCTAGGATTACCGGTAGTGATATTTAATGGATCCGAGAAATTTGTGTACGGATTTAAAAAGAATAAACTTGGACGTTGAATTCGCTGTGTGTAAGTGAATTTCAAAAAACTTCCACCTTCAAAATTCCTATTTACATTAAAATATGGAATGGGGTTGAAATACGGCTTGCCTACATATTTATCCTCCGATGGATAGTACAATTTGCCCCCAAACTCAGTAAACTCGGCACGTACGCCCAACTTGAACGACAATAACTTGCTGGCGTTGTAGCTAAATTGCGTGTAGCCTCCCAAAACATTTTGATAATAGTCGAATTTATTTTTTCGATAATCGATGCTCGCCAACTGCTGCAAATTATAATCCATGCTGTCAAAATTGTAATCCGAATTCACATTCCGTAAAATGGTCTTCAATCCTGATTCCATAATTAATTTGGCCGATAAGGGTTCGGTAAAATCTATTTGTGCCGTAAATTCTCGATTCTGACCGATATTTCTACTTTGTTCAAAGCGCGTCTCCATCCCGATGCTGTCATACCGGTGAAGCTCGTAATCTGTATTGTCTTGATCTACTGTGTATTGTGCGGATATCCCCAAATCTCTTCCTGGTTTTTTAAAGGTTTTGCGGTAATCGGCATTTAAATCCATCCCCAAACCCGTGGTTAAATTATCGGTAGCCTGTCTCCACAGAAAGTATACGGGATCGTTTTCAATGCCTGTGGAGGTATTCCATGAGTTGTCGCTACTGCGAAAACGTGAACGTAAGGTAGCGGTTACATTGATGGCCGATTTTTTACTGATTTGATGGTCGATACCCAAAGTTAATCGAGGACCACCGCCCCAATTGTTTACAGAATTATTTTGCAACAGCAGGTAATCAATTCCATTGATTTCGTTGGTTCTACGCGTCCTACCATCACCCCAACTTCTCCAAAAATGCCCACCCAAACGGGCGGTAATACCGGTTTTACCATTTTGGTTAGTAACATCGGCACTAAAATTGGCACTCCGCGTTCCAATGCCCGCTGTATAATTGGAAGTAGTCCCCTTAATTTTTACATCCTTCAAAATAATATTGATGATTCCTCCGGTTCCCTCTGCATCGTACTTCGCGGAAGGGTTAGTAATCACCTCAATTTTATCAATACTGGCGCCTGGCAAACTTCGCAACGCATCCGCTACATTTCCTGCCATCATACCCGAAGGTCTGCCGTTAATTAGAATACGTAGATTCTGACTTCCACGAATAGAAACATTACCGTCCATATCCACATCAACCAAAGGAACTTTGGCCAATAATTCCGAGGCCGATGCACCCTTGGCCATGATATCCGCTGCCGCATTATACACCAACCGATCCGATTTATTCTCAATCAAAGAACCCGATACCTTAATTTCAATGGTCTCCATCTTTTCTACTTTCGAAGAATCAAGTACACCACTTACTTGGGCATCTGCCTCACGCCGTCCCATGGAATCGTTTGCGCTTTGACCCGCTAAACCAGAAAAAAGTAGAAACCCAATGAATAAAACAATAAATCGCATGGAAACAGTAAATATCTACAAAGTTAACATTGTTGTTGAAACAATTGTTCTATTAAACGTTTAATAACACAAAACAATTGGTAACATCACCAACTATTTAGCACGCATCGCTTCTACCGGATTCAATCGAGCAGCGCGAGTAGCCGGAATAAAACCCGCCAACACCCCTACCAAGGCCGAAACCCACAATCCCAAATACGTATCAGACGGTGATAACATAAGCGTTACTCCTCCATCCATCATGGTTTTTAACATGACATTTAATCCCAAAAATGTGAGCCATACCAGCAACATACCCACCAGTCCACCCAATATACACAACCATACTGCCTCCAATAAAAATTGCAATTGAATAAAAATACTTGGAGCACCCAATGCCTTTTGAATTCCAATTTCCTTGGTCCTTTCCTTCACACTTACAAACATGATATTGGCCACTCCAAAACAACCTACCAACATGGCAAATCCACCAATTACTACCCCTATTTTCTGAATTTGTGAGAACAACTCACTCACTGCAGAGGTTATCATCGTCATACGGTTAACCGCAAAATTCGATTCCTTACCCGGTTTAATCTTTCGATATTGTCGTAAGAGCATATCCACCTCTACCGTTAAATCGTCCAACGTAACCCCTTTAGCCGCTTTCACTAAAATCTGAGCGTCCTCGTTATCGCGATAGGAATACATACTTAACCCAAGATTTAGCGGAATATACACCTGATCGTCTTTGCTATTATTAATAATGCTGCTGCCTTCCAATTCGATAACCCCAATGATGGTGCAAATGCGACACCCCCCCCGCATTTTTTGTCCGATGGCCCTGCCGCCAAATAATTCCCTTGCAATGGTAGCTCCAATAATAGCTACCGGCTCACCGCCGTTGATTTCTTGCGCTGTAAACAACCTGCCCGACTCCACTTGAATATCTTGAATCTCAGTAAAATGCTCACTAATACATTGCACCGTTGTCCCTGATAAAGTCACCCCATTCGCCTGGATTTTTTCGTCATTACTAAAAATATAGGCCACCTTATCGGCCATTGTACCCACCAATTTATCTTCTACATATTTTGCTTCGGCGGGAGCAGATACCGGTCTACTTAAAAACTTCCACCACGGGTAGTTAGAACCCCACTGATCCCAAGGCCATTTCTGCACAAATACTACATCGGTCCCAAATTTGGTAAACTGCCTGTTTATATTAATTTCCATGGAATGTACCAACGCATATACCGCGATAATGCAATAAATACCAATGGTAATACCCAGTACAGACAGAATACTTCTTAGCTTATTTTGACGGATAGAACCCAGGCTATACTTGGCAGTTTCAACGATAAATATACCCGGTTTCATAGTTAAAAGGCAAAGGTATCAAATAATTTTAGGGCGATTCCACCGTTGCTGGAGAATTATCATTTCTTCGTTTAAATGAATCAAATTCACGACGATAAACCAAACCGGTTCCCAATGTATTCCCCGAAACCCCGTTAGTAGTAGTACCGGCCTGTTGTAACAACATATTACTTGACCTTGAAAATGCTTTCAACTTCCAGTGATCGTTTCTTGTCATGTATTCCAAATTTAAATTAAACGGCATGGCCAATCCTACCATGGAAACGGTAGGGTCGTAATTCACATCCAATCGTAAACGGTCCGATAAAAACCATTCACTATTAATGAATACCAAGCCATTACTGCCTCGGGAAGCAGATCGTACATCGTCATAATTCACTTGAATTCGGGTAGGTATTCCCGCTTTAGCAAACAAATCATTTACCACATTGGAAGCAATATTGGAAACCGAATTTCCCGCAACGCCGGCTCCAGATAGCATGTTGGCCGCACCGGCACTACCATTGGAAAACGACGGTGGCATAAAATTACCAAACAACAACAATGCGATAGACTGACGCATGGTTTCATCCTTGTCCTGCCGAATTCGCTGGATCACCGCATTTACTTCACTGTTGCTACCACCAGACTTCTCTAACTCTGGCGCCAATATGTCGAAACTGATATTGGGTCGCATCAAATTGCCCGTCATTAACAATTGACTCACAATCAGTGTTGCCGGATAATTGGTGCCACTTCCACCCATGGTTGACATTAACTGAGAAGGAGATATTCTTTTTTGCACCTTACCAATCATGGAGACATTGGCATTGTAGGGATCCCCTGTCCAAGTGATTAATCCACCGTCATCCAGTAACATTTTCTTGGTAAGGTTGATTCCCGGTAGCGAAAACTGGTACTCCCCATTGTTGATCACATAGGCACCAAACAAGAATAGATCCTCGTTTTCATCGTACAATAATCGCAAATCCCCTTTACCGCGACCTCGAATGATATCACCTAATTTTTTATCGATTACAAACTCCGCCTCCAAATTGGTATTGGCGTGTATCACCACTTCAATTTTCCCTAAAATGGATTCCTCTTCATTCGAAACAATCTGTGCGTCTTTTATCTGTTTATCTTGATTATCCCTATCTCTAAAAACCACCCCATTGGAGATATAATTTTCATTGGATGAAGGATATAATATACTCACTTTTGCATTCTTTTCAGGAGTTAAATCGGCAACAATATTAATTTTATCGATAGGGCCATAAATCCGGCAACTACCCGCTGCTCTTCCGGTTCCATAGAATAAAGAATTATCCTTTTCGGTAGTTTCCAACACCTTCAAATTCTTCGCGTCGTACACCCGAATATCCAAAGCGAAATCCGAATAATCTTTCCAAGTAAAGGCCAAACTCGCTTTCGCTTTTCCGTTCAACCCAGTCTTACCTGTTAAATCGATGGGTTTTTGGGTAAACACACCGTTGGTATTGACATCAAATTTACCGGAGAATTTGTAAAACGTGCCTAAATAATCCACCCCAAACAACACGTCACGGGCATTGATTTCACCGTCTAACTGTATCTTATTGGTAGGGCCCACAATGTTCACCACACCATCCAAATATCCCTCGTTTACCGTAACAGCTCCATCCAAAAAGGGTTTTAAAATTTTTGCGGGGGTCTTCAATGGAACGTCCAAGTACATATCAACCCACTTCTCGCTATTCAATAAATCCACACTTCCCAATAAGGCCAACCCTTTGATTGCTCCCTTTCTGCCTCTAGCCGCAATTCCTAACAACCCCTGCTTGCCCGCATCCCGCAAGTCCACATCAATGGAACCGTAGTTGTATCCATAATAAGTGAGATTATTAACCATGCAGGTCCCCAAAAACACTTGATCCCCCAAAACACCGGCAACTTTAAAATCGGCCGATGCATGAAAATCTAGGGTATCGAAGGTGTTTTCCGGAAAAAACGGTGCTAATACCTGGGGCGTTAGATTATGGAATTCAACATGGAGGGTGTCTTTCAAACTTCTGGAAATTGCACCGCTCACTTCCAAATAATGGTCTGCGTCTGCCATTACAAAACGATTTACATCCCAGCGCTTCCCCTTTACATAGTTTAATCGCGCACCGGGATCCACGTACCACGGATTGTTGTACAATCGCAGTTGTGTGGAGGCAAACTGGGTGTTCAAGGAGTCCTTTTCGTTGGTACTTTCGGTCTGCAACGACAACTGATATCGGTCTTTTTCGTCATGCAACCCCAATGCCAGTGATAATTGCCCTTGCTTCAATACTGCTCCTAAGGCCAATTCATCGTATTTCGTTTTCCCAATTGCTGCAGAACCCGTAGATACCTGTAATCTCCCCGATTGAAATTCGTTGGTATGGAGCGATACTTGCAGTTTTTGTAATTCGATTTCGTTGTACGACACTTCCAAAGGACCAATTTCAAGATCAATTTTGTCCTTTGCCGTTGACACACTGCCAATAGCATTCACCAACCCTAAAGATAAATTTTTAACTAAAAACTGAGAAATCCAATCCGTCTGGATCATTCTAAGGTTAAACTGAAAGTCTTGATTCTGAGCGAAACCCGGCTTTTCAAAATCTTCCGGAAATTGGCTATTCAATATCAGTTGAACCAATTCCTCGGTTTGATCGATATTAAATCCTTTCGTAATATTCCCTTGCAACCAAGACCCATCAAATTCCCACCCTTCCTCGGGATCTTTGTTGATTTGCTGCTCCTTACAGTAGTACCGATTTTGTCCGATATTAAATTGAGCATTATCGGCAGTTAACCAAAATTTGGAATTTGATAACGTTGAACCTGCGAAGTCGTAATCCAGATTACCGCTCATTGAAAGAGGCACAGAATCTAAGCCCATACCGAATAAAACAACGCGTTGCACCGTTGCCCCCCCTTGAAAATGGGGTTGGCCGGAAATGTTTTCAATACTGCCGATGCTACTGAATTTGAATCCAGTATCCTTGCTATCTACCAAATATTCAACATTATCCTGCAACAAAGAAGCCGTTAGAGAAATCCCTTTAATGGTTCGATCCTCGTATTGTAGACTTCCGATTTTCAGTAGTGAATTGAGCTGCACTTCAGGAGAATAAAATCCCGTACCATTCACATCCACTTTGGTATCATAGAATGCAACAGACGGAAAAAATTCTGGTAGTTCATTTAATTCCAATCGCTGTAAATCCCCCAATAACTGGTATTTGGTTAATTCAACTGAGGTTGTGAAATCAAATAATGAATACCCCGAGTATGAAGCAATTTTATTGTTCAACCAACCGTCAAAATCAACCCAATTCAACGTGCCATTCAATTTGCCTTGTACTTCCAACGGACCCAAGGAACCTACTACAGGTACCGAATCTAACTCATAAACCAACCTACTCAAATCCCCCATATCTACGCTGGAGTTCTCCAGTTGGTAGTGGTATTCGAACTTGCTTAATTCAACCAAATGTCTCAGTTGCAAAGCTCCCCGCAAATTGGTATTGGATTCATCACCCCGTATCCATACATCGTTGGATTGCAAGTTGGCAAAGGTACCCGATGCCTTTCCACTCAATAATAGCAACAATTTCCGTTGCTCAAACCATGGGTGAAAAGCCACCAATTCTTCCAAACAAATTTCCGAATCCTTGATATCAAACAGCCATTTCACATCCGTTTCAACTTCATCAAAATCAGTCCAACTATCAAACATGATTTTCACTCGATCCCGGATTCGAGAACAAGGAGTTTTTAGCTCCATTTTTCGAAGGTCGATGTAATTATTTGTGATATCCAAAAACGCAGTTCCCTCCACCACCTCCAATCCCGAACGTTCGCGGGTGGCAAATCGATAAATCTCCCCCCGCAGCAACGACGTTTCATCAATTTTCACATCCCGAATACCAATATTTATTCGATCGAATACCAAATAATCCGGATCCATTTCCGGGTAAGCTGCTTGAGTTTGTCTGCGGAAATAGACAAATTTTCCATCCACCAATTCCAAATTAGCCATAGAAATTTGAAGGGCTTTTCCGGTGCTTGTTGTGGTATCGGAAGACGCAAAATAATCTATCAAGAAGCCATGGTTTAAATCTTCCCCTTTCCTGTGTTGTCCATTTTTAAACAACAGATTTTTGATGCTCAAATTCTCTAAAAACAGGTGCTTATTGGCCCAACTGAATTCATCAATTCGTGCGTCTAACGCCCCCCACTGAATGAGTGTATCTTGATGTTTATCGTAGATACGCAGATTCTCAATGTGGAAGGTTCTCAGAAAATCAATGGATACGTAACCAATCTCCACCTTGGTTTTCCATTCCTTGGATAAATAGGTGGCGGCTTTCTTGGCTAAATAATTCTGAACGATTTGATTGCGCGTCAAAACAGCGGCCATTCCCGAAAACATCAGAAATGCCAACAACGTCAGAAGTAAAAACTTCCGTAATTTTGTACGCCGTTTAGTCAATCCTTCAAAGTTAACATCCATACTTGCCTACCAATACACAACCCATACCGCATTCCATTATTTTGGGCATCGAAAGCAGTTGCGACGATACTGCGGCTGCGGTGTTTGAAAACGGCAAAATTCTTGCCAACATTACTGCAACCCAAAAAGTTCACGAACAATACGGAGGTGTAGTGCCCGAATTGGCTTCCAGAGCCCACCAGAGCAATATCATTCCCGTGGTTTCCGAAGCGCTAAATAAAGCAGGAAAAACCATTGAAAATGTGGATGCTATCGCCGTCACCCAAGGTCCTGGACTCTTGGGCTCTTTGCAAGTAGGATTCCAGTTTGCCAAAGGGTTAGCATTGGGTGCAGGGATCCCATTCGTGGGAGTAAATCATTTGCAAGCACATATTTCGGCCTTGTTTATAGAAAACCCCAACCTCCAATTGCCCATGATTGCTTTGTTGGTAAGTGGCGGACATACGCAACTGGTTTGGGTGGAATCGGTAGATTCCATGGAAATTATCGGAACTACTATTGACGACGCGGCTGGGGAGGCTTTTGATAAAGCTGCCAAATTACTGGGATTGGGATATCCGGGCGGACCCTTGATCGACAAATATGCAGCACAAGGCAATGCAAAAGCATACGAATTCCCCGATAGCCAAACCGCACCCTTGGATTTTAGTTTTTCCGGTATAAAAACTTCATTACTCTACTTCTTACGAAAAGAAATCGATAAGAATCCCAATTTTGTGGCCGAGGAAATTGCCAATATTTGCGCTTCCTATCAACATCAAGTGGTGAACATACTTATGAAGCGATTAAAAAAAGCCATCGATAAATACAAACCTGCTTCTATTGGTTTAGCTGGAGGTGTATCCGCAAATTCGGAACTTCGCCAGGCATTTATCCTTATGGGAGAAAAATTCAAACTCCGCAGTCATATTCCATCTTTTGAGTATTGCACCGATAATGCAGCGATGATAGCCATGGCTGGGCATTTTTTATTAAAAGCAGGTATTCAGTCTACCATGGATGCTGCGCCCTTTTCCAAAAACAATTCCCACAACTTTCAAACTCGAATACCATAAGAGGTCGGGCTTCCCTATTTTCGCCCCTAGTATTATGGAATTTCAACCTACCCCAGCATTGATAGCCAGTGGCAACGAAAAAGCCATTGCCCGTGCTATTTCTTGGGTTGAAAATCAACATCCACATGCGCAAGATTTACTCACCCAATTGTCCGGCAATTCGGTAGTAGTAGGGGTAACCGGCCCTCCCGGTGCAGGAAAAAGTTCTTTGGTGAATGCACTGGTATTGCATTGGAGCGCATTGGGTAAAAAAACGGCCATCGTTGCCGTTGATCCAAGTTCACCGTTCAATTTCGGTTCTCTCTTGGGCGATAGACTCCGCATGCCGGGACTTTTTCTACATGAAAATGTCTATATACGCAGTGTTTCGGCCCGCGGTTCCTTGGGCGGACTCAGTACCGCTATCATCGAAATAATTGATGTATTAAAGCAAGCCCCTTTTGATTTCATCGTGGTTGAAACGGTGGGTGTTGGTCAAAGCGAAATCGAAATAGCAGGAATTGCGGATACTACGGTGGTGGTTAGTGTTCCAGAGAGCGGCGATGATGTACAAACGCTGAAGAGTGGCATCATGGAAATTGCCGATATTTTTGTGGTTAACAAAAGCGACCGCGATGGAGCGGAAACCTTTGCAAACCATCTCAGACAATTAGCACATACCAAAGCCACGGATTCTTGGGAAAAACCGGTAATTGGAACGGTGGCCACTACAGGTCAAGGCATCCAAGAATTGAGCGATTCCATCTTCAAACACAGCCAAATTGCTACCAAACAACAACGGTACGTGCAGTTGCAAACCGAAAAGGTAATTAAACTCATTCAACGAGAACAGTTGAAAAAAATACCCGCCGAAGAAATTGCTAATTTAATCCGTACAGAATTGTTGGAAAACGGCACCTGCAATATTCATCGCATCGCCCAACACTATCAGCGCAATACCTGAAACTTTTGCGCCATGCCGTTCACGGTGAAGGAGTAAATACCATTTGAGAACTTACCCGTATTTAGCGTTATCACCGAATCATTTATGATTCCTGAAGCTACTTGTTGACCCGAAGAATTATAAATAATCCAACCATTTCCCATCAATTTAGCGGATCCAGAAATTTTCAATTCATCCGATACTGGATTGGGTGATAGTACTACATCCAAACTCTTGTTGATTGATTTTGCCGACAATAAATCCGTTAATACCACTCCACAATTTTGGGAATAGCCTATCCACTTACTATCGTAATC
>CAZKOM010000011.1:30359-43143 GCA_964554385.1 uncultured Flavobacteriaceae bacterium
GTTGGCTTCAAAAATCGCCAAGTTTGCATCGGGAAAATCCACTACCAATACTCTACCTTGTTGAATACTCAACTTGGTATTCAAGGGATAAAATCCGGTAACATTTACCCGCATCAACGGCAATTTGGCATCCAACGTATCGAACATCACAGCACGTTGTACCATCTGAGAACCCACGTTAGCAAAATCTACGCGGTACTTCCATTTTGTATTTCGGTAATCTACCTTGCTGCCTTCCAAACTGTTCTTAGTTACGGCGGCTTTCCCTACTCGTCTGCTTAATCCCAAAGAAACAGAATCTTTGTTATCCAATTTATCGGCATCGCCAGTGGACAATAAGGTCCCTGTGTAAGCGTGAATAAAATAATCATCGGTTAAACCTGCATTGGTTGGCAAATCAAAGGTCACCTCCCAAACCGATTCGGCAAAAGGCTTTAAACCGGTGAGTGTGTACGTTGCTTCACTGCCAGAATAGTTGTCGGCCGGCGGATTGCTTTGGAAATTAACTAATTCCGAAGCATGCTTCAGCTGCAAGGTGCCCGAGGTTAGCGTCATTCCCCCATGGTTCTTCACCGAAATCAATGCGGTTACTTGCTCTCCGGGTTTGGTTTCCGAAGGAACAATACCCAAGGTCTTCACTTCCACATCCACGATGCTTGGAAGTTGATAATACCCTAAAGTTAACGAACTGTAAATGCCTTCTCGTATTCTTGTCGATGAGTTTCCAATACAACTACTAATCAAGTGTTTTCCAGGATTCAATTGCACGGAATAGTCCCCTGCCGGTAATGCAACAGAAAATCTTCCAGAACTATCCGTTAGAGCGAAATAAGAAATACCGGTTACTTTGTTCATCAATCGAACCATCACCCTTCTCAATCCAATCTCATTATCGTCCTTGATGCAATTGGTATTCACATCATAGTACACGTCGCCAAACAAATTTCCTGCTTGCGATTCGATTTTCGAAAAATTGCGAATCCCCGTGTTGGATTCAATGAAATTACCCCAAATAAATGCCTCCGTGCCCCGCTGACCCAAGGTGAACGTACCCGAAATTTTGTTGCCCGTTAATTGAAGTTTGTTGCCATCATAGGTTAACAACGCCGTGCCCGAACCGTTTTTAACAAAACTACCGCCAATCAATAACTGTTTGCCTGAGCCAGCGATGGTTGTAGGACTGAAAATACTGAACGAATCATCTTTTATTGGACTTCCCCAAGTACCTTGAAAAACATTTACTTCTCGCTTCCCTTGATTGTTGTACCCAATAGCCGCTAACTTACCGTCATACGCGGCCAATTCGGTAACTTCACCATCAAAAGGACTGCCGATACCGCCCCAGCCTCCGTTGGCAGCTGTGTAGTACGCAATATTCCCTGTTTGGGTTCCGCAGAACTTGGTAAAATCGCCTGCGATGTACAATCTATTCCCAGAAACAGCTAAGGATCGTATCACCCCATCCGTACCCTGCTGGGTGCCACTGTTTCCTAAGTACGACCATTTATTTCCGTCAAATGCCGCAATGTTTTGCACCAAGGTGCCATCCAACGTATTTGAGAAAAGTCCTGCAACGATTAATTTATCGTCGAAAACCGTCATGGATATAATTCCATTGTTTCGGGTATCTACCACACCAATTTCGGGGACCCAATATTGACCCGTCCATTTGTACAAATGACTGATTGCCACATCGGCATCACGCACTGCATTGGCAATATAGGCCGCTGCGTAAATGGTATCACGATACAAGGCGATAGAATGGAAATTATAGGTTCCGCTGGTGGTTGTTACCGGTGGCGGTGTAGTTAATCCTGGGTAATACTTCCAATATACCCCGTTCCAACGGGCTAAGGTAAAATCGTTGTTGTCTGGGGTGGATATCTCATCAAATAAAGCCAGATAATCGTTTCCGGAGGCAAACGATGCTACAACCTTTCCCGGCAATGCGGGACCCATAGGTTGCAGCACCTGAGCCTTCGTTAAACTGCTCAGAAGAAACATCCCAACGATTGCCGTTAAGTACCTCATTCTTTGCAAGTTATTCCATATGAAACAATTTTTTCTCACTTTTTCTGATTTTAATCGATTTTAAACGAATAATACAACGTTACCCCCGAACTCCACCCTCGTGTTTGGACTGGACTGTTGGCTGTATTCATTGAATTTAAAACACCCTGCGCATTCAATTTTGCCCCGATGGCATGCTTGTAATTGAGTCGCTTTTGAATCCCTGCGGCTACCCGAGCACTCATCACCCAAGCGCGGTAGTTTACCGCATCCATGGGTTTTAATAACAAGGTCTGATAATCCAAGGTTTGCGCTCCGGTACTTAGCTGAACCCAGTTAGGCTGCAGCAAAGCTTCGGGCGTGAAGAATAAATTTTTCGATTTACCGATAGGGAAATATCCCGTCCATCCGATAGGAACCGATAAAAAGCTATAATTTATAACTCCGTTGTATTTAACCTCCGGGCCTAAACCCAAATAGCCAAAAATGGGATAGTTGCCATTGGCATCGGGCGTCTGACCCGCAGAAACCACCGCCGGCATGCTATCACGGAAATTGAAACTCTGTCCAACTTTATTCTGAGCATACGCCAACCCCACCTTCACACTGCTATTTTTAGCGATAAACATGTTTACTGCTAACTGGAATCTCGCTGCACTCAAGGCAGTTTCACCATTTCGCATTTGCTGGGTATAATTTTTATGGACGTACTGCGATAAATCGCTGGGGGTACGATAGGTTAATCCCGTTTGGTTTTGATCGGCCGAAACCTCCATCCACCATTTACCCAAATCCATAGCATGAGCGAGATCCGATAACGAACCCTTACTTATTTCACTGCTTTCAAACTCCTTGTTGAGTTTTGCTAAATCCATTTGAGCTAAGGTAAAATCAGATACAAATTCTACCGCTTGTAGTTCAAATCCCGCGGCATCCAACATCCAAGCCATCCCGGAATTGTTTGAAATCTGATTTTCAGAAACCGGACTAGACAACAATACTTCCAATGCAGGGAATGCAGATTCCGTTGATTTACGATTAACAGCGACAATTGAACTTTGGGGAGCGGCTGTGGGAGTTACGACAGATTTCATTTTGGGAGTTGGTTCCATTGCCAACTTCCCAGAGGCTACCGCTTTTGAAACAATTTCCTTGGGCTCAGTCGATTTATCTACTTGCGTAACACCAGTCTGTTTTGAAACATTCGCCGATTCCTGTGTTTTTATGTCTTCAGATTTCTGAGAAAATTTCGATTTTTGAATGGTTTCCAATTCTTCCACCGTCTCCGTTTCCTGCAAAATATCAGATTCTTGAACTGGCTCTATATCCTGCAACCTCTTCGATTCTTGCACACCACCAACCTGTTCCGAAGCCTTTGGCTGGTCTACCGGTGACGATGTATTGGCCGCAACCGGCTCAGTACCTTTTATTGATTTATTAGCAACACCCAACCAAGCGATTACCGCTGAAAAAACAAGAAGAACGCCGGCAGCGATACTATACCATATGAAACTTTTGCCCCGGCGTTCTTTTCGATCCAATGCGTTTTCAAACATCTCCCACGGCGCAGGCACCAACCCCTGCGTGTCTTCCCCAGAAGAAATTTGGTCTTTCAACCAATGATCGATATGTTTTTTACTGTTTTCCAGTGTTGTTTTTCCTTTGTTCTACAATCTCTTTTAACATCTTCCTCGCCCTGCTCAACATACTTTTGGTATTGCTCTCCGTAGTTTGTAAGGCTTGTGCGATTTCTTTGTGCGACAACCCTTCCACGGCATAAGCATTCAAAACCAAACGGTACTTTTCGGGAACCTCCTGCAAACACTGCATCACCTCGGAATAGGTCATGGGTTCGTCTGAGATTTCGTACACCGAATCTTCTTCGGCTACTTCGGCCTCCGATTTATCGATATCCAACCAAATCGGACCCCGCTGTCTTTTGCGGTAGGCCGATAAGGCTTGGTTGATAAACAATCGGGTAAGCCATCCCTCCAATTGCGCGCTGTTTTTTAGCGATTCAATGCTGTCAAAGACCTTCATGAATCCATCTTGTAACAAGTCTTGAGCCTCTTGAGGATTGTTGCTATAACGTCTGCAGAACACCAGCATTTTTGTTGCATATTTCTCGTACAACGCTCGCTGAGCCTGCCTGTCTTTGCGAACACAACCCGCTATGATTTCCTCATTTGTTAACAAGTAGATTCGATTAAATCACGCACAATGGTGGAAAGGTTGCAAATAAAAATGTAAAATTGTGAAGATTATCCGCAAACATTGGCAGTGGCCTGTATTTAAGGCAGCTACCAAATCGGTAATTCATTGAAAAATAAACCACTACCATGCAATTCCAACCCAACGACTTATCCGCTACCGAACTGCTAAATCTCTATCGAGGGTTACTCAAACCCCGAATGATTGAAGAAAAGATGCTGGTGCTGCTTCGTCAAGGCAAGGTAGGAAAATGGTTTAGCGGTATTGGTCAAGAGGCAATTTCCGTGGGTACCACCATGGCTTTGGAGCCCGATGAATACGTACTCCCATTGCACCGAAACCTCGGCGTTTTCACCACGCGGTCCATGCCCTTCGCCCGCCTGTTTGCGCAGTGGCAAGGCAAAAAAAGTGGTTATTCCAAAGGCCGAGAACGCAGCTTTCATTTCGGCAATAACGAGTATTCCATTGTGGGAATGATCTCCCATCTCGGAGCCATGTTGGGTGTAGCAAATGGCATAGCCCTAGCCCACCTTCTAAATAAAAGAGAAAAAGTAACCGTAGTATTTTCCGGCGATGGAGGAACCTCCGAGGGCGATTTTCATGAAGCCCTGAACGTAGCCGCCGTCTGGCAGTTGCCCGTGATATTTTTAATTGAAAACAATGGCTATGGCCTCAGTACTCCATCCAACGAACAGTTTCGGTGTAAGCAATTTATCGACAAAGGCATTGGGTATGGTATGGAAGCCGTTCAAGTGGATGGCAACAATATTTTAGAGATGTACGAAGCCGTGAACAACCTCGCCACCTCCATCCGCAAACAGCCCAGACCGGTCATTTTGGAGTGCATTACCTTCCGTATGCGTGGACACGAGGAAGCCTCCGGCGTAAAATATGTTCCCCCGCATTTGTTTGAAGAATGGGGCAAAAAAGATCCGGTGGTCAACTTTGAAAATTTCCTGCTGTCCAACCAAATACTTACACCTACCATCATCGAACAATTTCGGAACGAAATCGCCCAAGAAATTGAAACCGGTTTGGAAGAGGTTTTCGCCGAAGAGGAGGTAATACCCCATTTGGAAGAAGAATTGGCCGATCGATACGCCCCCTACCCCAGTGATTTCCCATCCGAGATCCCCAGCCATCCCCCTACGGATGCGGAACAGAAAGAATTGCGTTTGATTGATGCCATCCGCGAAGGACTTTGGCAAGGCATGGAAAAACATCCCAACCTGGTGATAATGGGTCAAGATGTGGCGGAATACGGTGGTGTGTTTAAAATAACCGAAGGTTTTTTGGAGAAGTTTGGTAAAGCCCGAGTGAGAAACACCCCCATCACCGAAAGTTCTATTGTGGGTGCCGGTTACGGACTCAGCATTGCGGGCATGAAAGCGGTGGTAGAAATGCAATTTGCCGATTTCGTCACCTGTGGTTTCAATCAGATTGTAAACAACTTGGCCAAAAGCCATTACCGCTGGGGACAAGCCGCCGATGTAGTAGTACGCATGCCTACGGGTGCTGGCGTACAAGCTGGACCTTTCCATTCCCAAAGCACCGAAGCCTGGTTTTACCATGTGCCCGGACTAAAAATATATTATCCATCCAATCCAGCCGATGCAAAAGGATTGCTGCTTCGCGCCTTGGAAGACCCGAATCCAGTGCTGTTTTTTGAACATAAATACCTGTATCGAAGCATCAGCGGGAACGTACCTGCATCTCCCTACCTGATTGATGAAGCCAAAGCTACCGTGCACAACCTTGGCAACGATTGCACCATCATCACCTACGGTTGGGGCGTGCATAAAGCCCTGGAAATTTGCAAAGAACAATCCATCGGTGCTCGAATTGTGGATTTGAGAACCCTGTTACCTTGGGATCAAGAAACCGTTTTGGCCGAAGTGAAAGAAACAGGTAAAGTTTTGGTACTTACCGAAGATACCCTTACAGGCAGCATCGCTTCAGACATTGCCGCTTGGATTTCGGAGCATGCCTTCCAGTACCTGGATGCACCGGTAAAGCGCGTGGGCAGTTTGGATACCGCTGTTCCCTTGGCGAAATCCTTGGAAGACCATTTTCTGCCTTGGAACCGCTTGGCTGTGGCGCTGCAAGAATTAATCGAATTTTAATATCCGATGAAGTCCGCGGAGTCCACCGAAGAAAATCCCGAATATCTGCTGGCGTCGCAGTTTGTTAACGACACCCATCGCTCTGTGTTCCTCACCGGTAAGGCCGGCACAGGTAAAACCACTTTTTTACGCAAACTCCTCAAAGAAACCGGGAAAAAAACCGTAGTAGTGGCCCCCACCGGTGTAGCTGCCATCAACGCCGGCGGCAGCACCATACACAGTCTATTTGGACTCCCAACCCGTGCATTTTTACCCACTACCGCGGCCTGCGACCCCAACGTTGCCAATAATATCGCTATGCTGCGGGAACATTTTCATTATCCCAAAGCCAAACGCGATATCTTCCAAGCATTGGAATTATTGGTCATCGACGAAATTTCCATGGTTCGGGCCGATATTCTGGATGCCATCGACCATTCTCTTCGTTTCTCCCGAAACAGCAGTCAGCCCTTCGGCGGGGTTCAACTGCTCATGATTGGCGATTTATACCAGTTGCCACCGGTGGTTACCGAATACGAACGGCCCTTGCTGTACGAACATTATTCCTCGGAATTTTTCTTCGCCGCCAAGGTGTATCAGCATATTCAACCCATCACCATTGAATTAACCAAAGTATATCGGCAACAAGACAAGAACTTTATAACGCTCCTGAACTTGATTCGAACCAATTCCATGGAAAGTTGGGATTACGAGAATTTGGCCGAAAAGGTGCAACCCGAGTTCCGCCCCGAAGATAGCGGCTGGATTACCCTCACCACCCACAATAAACAGGCCGAAGCCATCAATGAGCGCGAACTCCAACGACTGGAAGACCCCGAACAAAACTTCGTAGCCAACGTAAGCGGCGAATTCAATGAATCTTCCTTCCCTACGGATGGCATTTTACGACTTAAAACCGGGGCTCAGGTAATGTTTGTAAAGAACGATTCTTCTTGGGAACGGCGGTATTTCAATGGGAAAATTGGCACCGTAATAAAGATCGAAAAAACAAAATTGCACATCGATTGCAACGACGGTCAGCCGCCCTTGGAGATTGGTAAGGAAACGTGGAAAAACCTTCGATACAGTTTTAACGGAGAGACGCAATCGGTGGATCAGGAAGAAATTGGGGAATTCCAGCAGTTTCCGGTTCGATTGGCTTGGGCCATTACCATACACAAAAGCCAGGGCTTAACCTTCGAAAAGGCCATGATTGATGCGGGAAAGAGTTTCGCTCCGGGTCAGGTGTACGTGGCATTGTCTCGTTGTGTAAGCATGGACGGAATGGTATTAGTCACCCCCATTCGCTCCCAGAACATCATCAGTGATTTTCGGATCATCCAATTTTTCGATGCCCAACCCAAGGCGAGGGATTTGGAAGAAATTTTGGAGGAAGAGCGCAAGAAATTCCACCGAAACGAATTGAGTTTGGTCTATGGCTTGGGGCATGTACTTCGAAATTTCAACGGGCTGATGGTGGCCATAGCCAAGGAGAAAAACCAAACGGTATCGAGCAAGGTAAGCGAATTGGCCTATTTGCGGGAGATTTTGATCAACCTAAACGAAACGGCACAGAAGTTTCAGCTGTCGTTGCAGCAAAAATTCCAGCAGCACGATGCGGAGGAAAAGCAGATACGGGCAGAATTTTCTTCCACGGAAGCCGCTTCGAAGCTCATCATTCAGCAAACGGAGTTAACGCATTGGTTGATGGATCGATGCAGCAAGGCCGGCAATTATTTTATTGGCCGAATTGAAAAGGATGTGGTAAAGGTGGTGTCGGACACGATGAACCTAAAATCCAAAAACGGCAAATCGGTGGGAACACAAAAAATCAAGGACCGGGTGGTAGAGTTTCAGGCTTTGTGCTTGCATTACTGCGAAAAACTCCGCCGCGTAAAATACGAAGAAACCCTGCTCTTCATCCCGGAGGAGTGATTGGATATTTAAACAATTTCAACTACAAACATAGAAAAACGCAGGTCGATCCATAAATTCGCTTTGCATGAAAACAATCGAAGTAGTTGCCGGAGTGTTGCAATTTGAAAACAAATTTTTGTGTGTGCAACGCGGTCCGAGTAAATACAACTACATACATCACAAGTTTGAATTTCCAGGTGGTAAAATTGAAGAAAACGAATCCCATGAAATTGCTTTGAAACGCGAATTATTTGAGGAATTAAATATAGATTCAATTACAATAATAAATAAAATCATTACGGTAGAGCATCAATATCCTGATTTCAAACTAATCATGCATGCTTATTTGTGTATCCCTAAATCAAACCAACTTACGTTAAAGGAACACATAGATTATAAATGGTTCAATGTATCGGAAATGGACACCCTCGATTGGGCCGCTGCCGATATTCCTATAATCAAAGAATTAAAATGAATTTCAACGACTCGCTGCTATACGGATTCCAAGATTCAGAAAATTATAACCGGGGATTTTTATCTCCCCGGTTAATTACCAACAATATAGAAAGCAACGACTTAATGAAAAACGTTCTTCGTTCTTCATTAAATACTTGCGACGAGTATTTATTCAATGTCGCATTCGTAACTAATCAAGGTTTAGCTCAAATTCGTGGTATTTTAGTAGACTTGGATGAACGCAATATTAAAGGCAAAATAATTGTCTCGAGTTATCAATATTTTACCGAACCACTCGCTCTTAGTCATTTAATGAAACTAAAGAATGCGGAGGTACGACTAATTCGTTCATTTGATTCCCATGCTAAATGTTACATGGTGAGTAAAAATCACTATCATGACATTATAGTAGGAAGTAGTAATTTAACTCTACATGCGCTTACCAAAAGTAACGAATGGAATTTACATGTTGTTTCCAGCTCTAAAGGCGATATTTTTCACCAATTAAACAGGGAATTCAACCATACATGGAGAAATGCAGAACCATTAACCGAGTCCATATTAAATTGGTATACGGGATTGTATATTAATAATCGATCCCAACGTCCTAAATTAAAAGATCCAATAATCCCATATGGTAGTAAGGAACGAATAGTCCCCAACTCAATGCAGGAAAAGGCACTGACAAACCTGGAAAAATTGAGGAAAACTGGCGCTACAAGGGCATTGATAATCTCGGCTACTGGTACCGGAAAAACCTATTTATCAGCATTTGATGTCCAGAAATTTCGTCCGAAAAAATTCCTTTTCATTGTACACCGTAGGACGATCGCCAAAGCAGCCATGGAAACATTTCGATCGCTTTTGTCCGAATCAGTTACTATGGGACTTTATTCGGGTGAACATGTAGAACGTGAGAATGATTATTTATTTGCAACCATTCAAACAATAAGTCGAGAAGATCACCTAAAAAAATTCAAACCAGATGAATTTGATTATATTGTAATTGATGAATCCCATCGAAGTGGTGCTGAAAGCTACCAATTAATCATTGATTATTTTAAACCCAAATTTTTATTGGGGATGACCGCAACCCCGGAAAGAACCGATACTTTTGATATTTTCAAACTATTCCACAATAATGTAGCACATGAAATTCGCTTAAATCAAGCCATGAAAGACGATCTGCTTTGCGATTTTCATTATTATGGAATAACGGATATTGAGATTGATAATAAACAAAGCGATTTAAGAGAATTCACAGAATTAAACTATCAAAGACAAGCGCAACATGTGCTCGAAAAAGTAAAGTACTTTGGTGCAGATTCAAAAACAGTAAGGGGTCTAGTTTTTTGTTCAACCATTAATCACAGTAAGGCACTTGCCAAATACTTTCAAATAAATGGATATCGTGTTGCTGTGTTAGACAATGAAACACATATTGATGACCGTGAAAAACTATTTGATCGTCTAGAATCCGATGATGAAAATACTAAACTCGATTACTTATTTAGTGTAGATGTTTTAAACGAAGGTGTGGATATTCCGAAGGTAAATCAGGTGGTGATGGTTCGACCAACTCAATCGGCAATAGTATTTGTACAACAACTGGGACGAGGATTAAGGAAAGCAGAAAACAAAGAATTTCTAACAGTCTTAGATTTCATTGGTAATTATAAAGATAAGAATTTCTTGATTCCAGTTGCCTTGTTTGGAGATCGTTCTTTTAATAAAGACAAATTGCGAAGATTAATGGTAAATATGGACCAGTATACACCATTAAGTTCAACCATTAATTTTGACGCAATTGCAAAGGAAAAAATTTTCAAATCAATCGATGAGACTAAGTTAGATCAGAAGCGTTTTCTCGACTCAGATTATGCATATTTAAAAAGAAAAATCGGTCGAATTCCATTAATGTGTCATTTCCTAAAAGAAGAAGAACGCGATCCGTTTACATTTGTTACTTACAGCAAATCCTACGCAAGATATCTAATTAACCAAGAGAAAAGCCTGCCCAAACTAGATGAAAACAAGTTGAAAATTTTGGACTATTTGAACATGGAAGTAAATAATGGTAAACGTGTTTTAGAGTCTGCAATTTTACAATACGTTAGTCAAAAAGGCCATTTCAATCGTGAGGATTTAATTGAAATTTCCAACCAATTCGGTGTACATTATTCTGAGATTGATTTTCAATCCGCACTAAATAATTTAGAATTCAAATTCAACAAGAACTACAAACTAGAAAAATCTATTATTCAAACAGATGGTGATGTTATAAGTTGGTCGTCTGAATTTGCTTCCTATATTCTGACAGATGAATTTTTTAAGGAACTATTAATAGATAATATTCAATTTGGTCTTGAATACTTTATAAGGAACCGAAATGAAACTACTACTGATGTTGGTTTTGGACTGTATTCTAAATATTCTCGAAAAGATTTCAGTAGAATTGCAAATTTGGAAGCTAACGAAGAAGCTGTAATATTTGGTTATAAAATTTACCCGCACATAATACCTCTTTTTGTAACATTGAAAAAGGATTTAAATATTTCAAAAGCTACTCAATACGAGGATTACTTCATTGATCCAAAACATTTTCACTGGATGTCTAAACACAGCAGAGATTTAAACAGCAAAGACATTAAAGCATTAATAGAAAATAATTATGACAATCGACCGGTTGTGTTATTTATCCAAAAATCGAAATTGGAAAATGATTTTTACTTTATGGGTAGATTGCGTCCTGCACTAGATTACGAAAATTTCATTGAAGGTAAAATTGACGGGAAAGGAGTGGTACAAATAACCTGGGAACTACAACACGAATGCCCTGCAAATTTGTACCAATATTTTAATGCCTTTTTAGGTTAGTGAAAAATATTATCAGTCGCGATTAAGTCCATAGGTTAAGAATTTTATAAAACTACGAATTAATTAGAGATTAATCGCTTTCACGGCGGTTTTAGCGGATTGGGAGGCGGTGTGGACCGAAACCCAGTCTTCGCCATCAGTGAATTCGCTACCGGCAAAAAACACCTTCCCATCAATACTCTCCCCTAAGGTTTTCACCATTCGCCAATCGGCAAAATCGGACAGGTACCCGCCTTTAATAAACGGTTCTTCGTTCCAATTTTGAACCGTATGCTTGATATACCGGGAACTTGCTTTGTTGCTGTAAACACTGTCCATCTCGCTAAGGATATAATTTTTCAAATCATTCCCCGATCGCGATATATATTCTTGGGCCGGCTTGCCTACTACAAATAATCCCAAGATGTTTTTCGACGTATTCTGACCTAAAGCCGCATTGTAATATAACTTTTGGCCGTCGGTTTCGGGCTTAACCGGGAATATGAATTCGTTATCTCCATAAAAGTTAGACGAAAACTCGAAGAACGCTTTGAACCCATCCCAAACCACCGCATCCTTGATAGCATTTGCCTTCGATACCGGTAAAACGGGACTAAATGAGATGCTTCCTTCCTTTAGGATTTTTAAGGGCACCGAAACTACTACCTTGTCGGCCGTGAACGTGCCATTCGATGTACTCACAATCACCTTATCTCCGGAATAATCGATGGAAGTAACGGCAGTATTGAACCGAATGCTGTCCGACACCGATGGGTGAATGAAATCCTCAAAAAAGTTGTACCAGGAATAATTTACAAATTTGCGATCGGGAGAATCTAAGATGGTTTGAATATCGATGGTCACCGAATCGTCATTCACGATTTCCTTGAAAACTCCGGCGTTAGTTTCGATCCATTCGGCACCCAAAGGGATAGGAAAATCGGCAAAATCGGGGTTGATCCGAATTCTACCGCCCCATTGTGGGGATGCTTCCAATACTTCAACCTGGGTTCCTTGTTGTTTTAATAAATAGGCAGTTGATAGTCCCCCGGCACCCGCTCCAATAACCAACACTTTTCCGGTGAATGGCCTGTTCGTAGGAATGAAACTCTCGCAAGAAGAAATCGAGCTTTGTAACGGAACGCCTATTCCTAAAATTCCGCAAATTCGTATAAACTCGTTTCGGGTCATTAATCAGTTGAAAATAGTTGTGGCAATATCGGTATAAATAC